>NZ_JAGGQR010000013.1:0-240116 GCF_018613205.1 Bacillus sp. ISL-46 | reverse complement strand
AAAAAATATAAAAAAAAAAAAAAAAAAAAAAAAAAAAAAAAAAAAATACATGTCATAAAAAAGTACAAAATAGACCTGGATGTGTCCAGTGGTAATATGTATATCCATTAATACCGAAAAGCGCAAGGATTTCTAATCCAAACGCGTTTTCATTTCTAGGTAACAAAAACCGTGGAAATATCATATCCTATTCTGGCTTGTGTTTTAACTATGGAAGGAGAGTAACAATGTATTATTACCCATATCAATATCAAATCTATCCTCCATTGCCCGTTTACCCACCTCAAATGGGGTATCAATTCCAACCAATTCCAAGGAGTTATCCACCAGTAGATGTAAAAATATTTGAAAACTCAGTCAAGTCATTTCGACTATTAATGGCTCAAGGAAGTATTTTGCTAGATCGCTTAGGGGATTTAGTTTTCGCTCGAAAAATGATGAGTGCTGCCCAGGAAGGAAAAAAAGCGGATGTTGATCATTTAATCAGTACCGTCGGATTAAAAGTCCCTGTGATAACTACATTTACGCCAAGTGACATCATCTTCGAACTCACCACACAACCAAACCAAAATAATCCTGCCAGCTGCTGCACTTTAAAGGTGTCCATGAAATGGGGAATTTAATTGTTGAAAACGACTACACGGATTTAAATTTAGGGTAACAAACATGAATAAAGACGGTTCGGCTCCGAATCGTCTTTTTCGCATTATTTAGGATTTGCACTATATTTAATTTTTAAAGTTAATATTGTTACAGCTAAAATTAACGTTACAGCGTTTGCAACAATTATTGGAATATCATTTACAAATAGTCCATACAACATCCACATTAAAACTCCGCTAGTGAACAAGCTGTACATGACTAATGATATTCCTTCTGTATTTTTCTCTTTGATTGTTTTAATTGCCTGTGGTAGGAATGAAAGGGTGGTTAAAATAGCTGCAACATAGCCAAAAAGTGGAACGAGCTCCTGCATTCTTATGTCTCCTTATCTCCATATATCGTTTAAAGTCCATGAATCTAATTTTATTAAGTTGGCTACTCCTCCCTCACTAAATAATTCTACAGAAGTACTTAACGGGTCAGGATATATACGTGTTGTCATTACTGTTTCTCCATCATTGACAAACAACTCTAACGATGACCTGTCAATAAATAGGTGGAGTTTAATAGAATCATGATTTCCATGCACCACACTTGTTCTAATTCCGCCTTCTCCTTTGCCCGAGTAATTTCGGTCCACATAAATTTTACCATCTTTGACATCATAAATTACAGAAGTTTTTTCTTGCCCATCCAATGAACAGCGAACATGGATGCCAAACTTTTCAGCAGAACATTCGTTTAAAGAAAACTCTGCAATAATTTCCAGACATTCCCCCTGGATATGTTCCAAAGTTATTTTTTCTGAAATGTGCGTTTGCGGTACAAAAATGTATTCATTCCGTAACTTCTGCAACTCTTCAACAGGGACCATAGATAAGTTGCCATTGTCATTGAATTTCAATTCACGCGGGATGGTCATTGCTCCTGCCCAACCGTGCTCTTGCTCTGGCATAAGTGATTCCCACATATCCATCCAACCAATAACAACTCTTCTTCCTTTGTCATCTAGAAAAGATTGACCTGCATAAAAATCGAACCCTTTATCTAATTCCAAAAATTCACCGTGAGAAAATTTCTTGGAATGGTAATCAAACTCTCCAATTAAACAACCATTTTGGTATAGATTTTGGTATTGGTCTCCTTCAGGTTCAACTCCCTGGGGTGAAAAAAGGAGAATTTGTTTTCCGGCTAATTCAAAGAAATCAGGACATTCAAACATATAGCCAAGTTTGCCTGTACTCTCTGCTAAGACACCTTGATAATTCCAAGAAATTAAATCGTTAGATTCATATAAAACTACTCTTCCGAGGTTATCCTTTTGACTTCCGATTACCATATACCATTTATCTTCATGCTTCCAGACCTTTGGATCACGAAAATGGGGCGAGCCGTCGCTTGGAGGTTCCGCAATGACAGGGTTATTCGGATGTTTTTCAAAATGGATACCATCGTTACTTTCCGCAATACACTGATATTCGATAAATTCATCTGTTTCCTCGTTCATTATAACGTGTCCAGTGTAAATCAATGTTAATTTGCCATCATTGTCAACTGCACTGCCAGAAAAACATCCACTTTTGTCATACTCTTCACCTGGGGCCAATGCTATCGGAAGATGCTCCCACAACACCAAATCCTTACTTTTCACATGTCCCCAGTGAATCGGACCGCCTTTTTCGCTAAATGGATGATGTTGAAAAAACACGTGATACTCCCCGTTCCACTGAATCACGCCATTTGGGTCATTAATCCAGTTTGCAGGAGCCATAATATGATAACCAAGACGAAATGGAGTATTTTTTACTAATTTACTCGCCTCCTCGATGGCGATTTCTGCTTTTGACAAACGTTGTTGATGACTCTGTTCCATGAATATCCCTCACTTTTTTTATCTACAAAAAAGAAAAACGATGAAGCCATTTAACTCATTGGTTTTCATCGTTCCCTTATAACAATTTATGGACTTTAACTATCAAAAACTATAGTTCTTTCAAATGCCAAACAAAACTTTGAAAGTCTCCCTTTATTTCCACCGGAATAGCGAGTCCAACATAAGAGAGTTCATCCCCGCCAAATACTTGATCAGTACCGTCAACTCGATATTGTTTTGAATGATCAATTCCCTTTAGCCTTAAAACTGCAGTTGGTGCAGCTGGTTCTGCCAAAACCCGGAAATAATAGACGATTGCTTCTGTCTTGTCCTTAGTAGTGAAAAGCCAAGATGTCTCATTTCCTTCAAATGGACTTTGCAATCGATAAAAATCACCAAACTGGATTAATTGACGAATTTCCTTATAGTGAGAAACTTGCTCTTTGACAATTTCTTTTTCATCCTCTGATAGATTCGATAAATCAAGTTCATAGCCTAAATTCCCAGACATCGCTACATCGCCACGCATCTGTATAGACGGACTGCGATGAACCTGATGATTCGGAACAGCAGATACGTGTGAGCCCATGGTAACAATCGGGTAAACAAGACTTGTGCCATATTGAATTTTTAACCGTGAGACAGCATCCGTATTGTCACTTGTCCATGTCTGCGGCATGTAATAGAGCATTCCCGGATCAAATCTTCCTCCTCCGCCCGAGCAGCTTTCAAATAGAACATGCGGGAAGGAAGATGTGATAGATTCCATCACCTTATATAATCCAAGCATATAACGGTGCGCTGTCTCTCTTTGTCTTTCAGGAGGAAGTGCAGCCGAACCGATTTCGGTCATATGGCGGTTCATATCCCATTTCACATATGAGATTGGGACACTTGCTAAAATATTACAAACTCTCTTTGTAATTTCATAGCAGACATCCTCCCTTGAGAAATCGAGTATTAATTGATTACGACTCTCCGAACGATTGCGCCCTGGAACATGTAGGCACCAATCTGGATGTTCACGGTATAGATCACTGTCAACAGAAACCATTTCCGGTTCAAACCATAGTCCAAAATCCAGTCCCAACTCCTTGACACGAAGAGCGAGATGATTCAAACCTTCGGGAAGTTTCTGGCGATCAACGAACCAATCTCCCAATGAAGATTTATCATCATTTCTCTTACTAAACCACCCATCATCTAAGACAAACAATTCGATTCCTAACTCACGTCCTGTTTCTGCAATATCCAAAATCTTGTCCGCATTAAAATCAAAATAAGTTGCTTCCCAATTGTTCACTAAAATTGGGCGTTCTCTATCCCGGTAATTGCCTCTCACTAAGCGCGTACGGTACAACTCATGAAACGTCCTTGACATACTGCCTACACCTTCTGATGAATATACCATAACAACTTCTGGTGTTTGGAAGGCTTCATTAGGTTCAAGCTTCCAGTTAAAATCAAAGGGATTGATCCCCATAGTGACTCTCGTGTTCCTAAATTGGTCCACTTCCGCCTGCGCCAGGAAATTACCACTGTATACAAAGTTAAAGGCATATACTTCTCCTGAATCTTCTGTTGTGCCTTTCCTTAACAATGCAATAAAAGGATTATGCTGATGACTGCTGGCACCTCTTGTGCTTTCAACTGACTGGATTCCATGACGGAGCGGCAATCGTTCAATATGTCGTTCCTTTACATGGGCACCATGAAGATGTAAAAAGTCAAATTCTGCATCCCTAAAATCAACACAGAGACTGTGCGCACTTACCAACTTTAGTGACTGACTCCCCTCATTTATAAATCGTACGGAACGTGTAATGACATTAAACTGCTCGAAAACAGTATAACTTAGGATCACTTTCAGGCCGATTAAGGAATCTTCCATTGTAATTTCAAGCGTTTCCGCCTCGTTGTCACTCTCTGTATACGTTGCAGGCAGCCCCTCCAAAGGAGCTTTCCCCTTAAAAATCGAATGGGTTAGGTATCTTAGGTCAGTAATGGTTGAACCGTTTTCGAGCTGGATTTGATAAGCAGGCTTCCTAAAATCTGTATTCCCATACTGCGGATACTCTTGCGGAAGTGTATCCAAGGAGAAAGTCCTGTCATCTTTATGCTGATAAGGGTTTCCTGAGAAACCGCGATCTAAAAACTGCAGAAAATTAGAATGACGATAGGTGTTGATTTTTCGGCCCCAATAAAGGTGCACCAAATATCCTTCATGGAGAATTTCCATGACATAACTTGTATCCTTGGCCTGTAAATGAAACGTTTTATTTTTTGAATCAAATTGGATTCCCATGAAAAACTTCAACTCCTTAACTGCTATTTAATAGCTCCCTTTACCACACCGCCGATAATCCATTTCTGTGCAAAGATGTAGACAATGACCATTGGTGATAGAGCTAATAGGTATGATGCAAATGCTAAATTAAAGTCCGTACCAAACTCAGACTGGAAAATATATTGAACCAAAGGAAGAGTCGCATCTGCCGGATCATTTAAGATGATCAATGGCAGCATAAAGTCGTTCCAAGCCCATAAGCATGTTAAAATTCCAACAGTTGCATTAATCGGGGTTAACAAGGGGAAAATCACTTTCCAAAACACTCCCCAAGTACTGCAGCCGTCTACGATGGCCGCTTCCTCCAGTTCCTTTGGAATCGACCGAATGTATCCTGTGTAAATAAAGATATTTAATGCAGCTCCATACACAATGTATAAAAAGATCAGTCCACCTTGGTTATCCATACCAAAAGCGGCGGTCTGTTTTACCAGTGGTAGCATAATAATCGGAAATGGGATAAACAAGGCACTGACAAAATAGTAATATAGACCTTTGAAAAATTTGCGATGCAAATTTCTGGCGATGGCATAAGCAACCAATGAGTTTGTTAAAATCGTAAAAACAACTGTAATTACTGTAATAAATGCACTGTTTTTTAATGCTGCAAAAAAGTTAGTAGATTCAATCGCCTTTTTAAAGTTATCGAAATGAAAACCTAAAGGAAGAGAAAGTACAGATTGCGCGAGCTCATCAGGTGTTTTTAACGCAATTGAAACTGCAATATATAATGGGAAAAGTATAAATAATGATCCTAATGCAATTAGAATCGTAACTGGCCAATTCGTCTTTTGTTTCAACATTACATATCCATCTCCCTTCTTTGGAGAACCTTGATTTGAAATACAGAGATGATAACAATCACAATAAAATAGATAACTGAGTTGGCTGATTGGTAAGCAAATTCTCCGCCTTGGAAGCCACCTTTATAAATGAGAAGTGAAATGGACTCCGTGGCACGGCCTGGTCCGCCACCTGTTAAGGCAACTACTTGATCAAAAACCATTAAGAAGTTTTTCATAGAAAGCACCATATTGATTGTGAAGAAAGGAGCAATCATTGGAAATGTTATCTTCCAAAATTCCTGCCATTTATTCGCTCCATCGAGACTTGATGCTTCGTATAGTTCTGTTGGAACTGTCTGCAAACCTGATAAATAGAGAATGACATTGAAGGCACATGCTTGCCATACAGCTACAATGACGATTCCTATCCATGCAGAATTTTCACTCCCTAGAATATTAGTCGATAAAAATCCAAGATCCAGTTTATCTCCTATTTGTGGGATTACATTAGAAAATATAAAATTGAAGATAAAACCAACAATTAACACGCCAAGGACATTTGGTAAAAAGTATGCAGCACGAAAAAAATTCTTTCCTTTAATTTTTGCATTTAGTCCCATGGCTATCATTAGACTCAAAACGTTAACGAGTATCGTTGAAATAATCGCAAACTTAAAGGTAAATAAATAAGAATTTAATATGTTAAAGTCCTTAAATAAATTAAAATAATTTTTGAATCCTACAAAGTCGTAAGTGAAACTTAAGCCGTCCCAGTTTGTAAATGAATAATAAATGCCTTGAATAGCTGGAAATGTATGAAAAATAGCGAAAAGGAGAAGTGCAGGTACTGTCATTATATAAAAAGGTAAGTTTTTGAGTTTCATAGTTTTCTTCTTTTCTTTTATCCTAGCAGAGGGAATACTACCGTTTTTTAAGGCGAAATCTTCTTTACTCACTTCTTTCACTCCTTTATAAAGATGGAGAAATTAGGATTCCCCCACTTTCTCCATGATTAAATTATTATTTACGGTTTGCTACTTTTTCCCATTCGGTATCTAGAGTTTTCAAGTATTGATTAACATTTTTTTTCTGTGTAAGTACTTGCAATTGCTTTTCAAGGGCAACAGCAGTTGGTACATAGTGGTCAGGAAAGTCAACAACTGCACCTTTTTCAAAGCTTACTTTTAATCCTTCTAACTCAGGTGCTTCCTGTACGACACCTGTTTTAGCTGAAAAGGCGTTTTGCTGTGTAAGATATTTTTTCATATTTTCATCACTTAAAAGAAATTCAATGAACTTTTTAGCTTCCTTCGGATGCTTGGTTGTCGCAGACTGCGCCAGTAATAAATCGACTCCTGATACAACCTTTGAGTCACCAATTGGGTAAGGGAATACGCCTACCTCAATGTTTGGATTTGCTTTTTTAATTTCTGGAATCGCCCAAATACCTTGAAGATACATAGCAGACTCACCTTTTGCAAAGGCTACATTTCCGTCATTATACGCTTTACCAGCCTGATCTTTATGGCCATATTTGAGCAAGGTTACTAGCTTTTCAGCTGCTTCCTTGTGCCCTTCTGCAAATTTCGTATCTTTCTTATCTAACTTTTTAAAGAAATCTTCTCCCTGTGTGTTTGCTGCGAGCACATTGTAAGCGGGCAAGGCCGTCCATGCATCTTTAAAGGTAAAGTAAAATGGAATTTTTCCTGCAGCTTTTACTTTTTCCGCTGCCGCGATAAACGCTTCCCAAGTTGTTGGTACTTCAATGCCTAACTCTTTGAAAATAGCTTTGTTATAAATTACTGCATTGGCATTTGCCGCATACGGGATTCCATATACTTTGTCCTGTTTTGAAATATCCTTTAACATGTCAATATACGCTGGCTGAATATCATTTAATGCGCTGTCTTTCGAAACATCTTTAAATGCTCCAGCCTTTGAAATCTCTGCATATGATACATCCCCGCCCATCCCGATGACATCTGGGAGATCACGTTTGGCTACCCGTGTTTTTAATACGGTTACAGCATCTGGTGGATTAGTAACAACAATATCAATATTTGGGTTTTCTTTTTCAAATTTTTTGGCTAATTCATTAAATGTACCTTTTGCTTCGGATTTGTACTCTAAAAACTCAATTTTAACCTTTCCATTTGCACCGCCTGAAGCTTCATCCTTGCTGCCGCACCCTGCTAGAACAGACAGAGCAAGCATACCAGTTGCTACTAACGAGATTGATTTTTTCATAGAAAACCCCTCCAAGATTTAATAGTTTTTTATTTTTATCTAACAAATGGATTTGGATACGATTACAAAAATGTATCTGATAACCTTACCGAATCCATTCGAATAACCTTATTATGATTTTTTGGCGCTGACACTATCTCGAATAATTAACTCCGTTGGAAGGACTACCTTCAGCGGTACGGATCTTCCCTTTAAACGATCATAGAGCATTTTTACCGCTGTTTTCCCCATTTCATCCCCATGTACTTTTACAGTTGAAAGACGCGGATTCATGAAAGCAGCAGCTTCGATATCATCAAAGCTAAACACCGATACTTCTTCCGGAACTTTGATACTTGCTTCATGCAGGGCCCGAAGCACCCCTAAAGCCATGGGATCACTTCCTACTACAATCGCACTTGGCATCTGGCCAGTTTCAATTAATTGTTTCGTTAAAGTATACCCACTGGTTGGTCCCCAATCAGCCTCTAAGACTTTAGCAGGATTGTATAGCCCCTTCTCTTTCATGATTTTTTCGAAAGCATTTTTCCTCGTATCTTCTTTTTCAATGGTTTTATTACTGCTAACCCCGAAGACCAATCCTTTTCCGCCTAAATAGGCGATATCTGAATGACCAAGGCTAAATAAATGCTCTAAAACTTGGTATGTTGCTCCCTCTAAATCAGAAATCACGGTATCAACATTATTCTCACGAGGTAAATAGTCCACAGCTACAATGTTGTTATTCTCATAGTAAATTTCTTTTAAATCTTCTATATCCACATCTCCAATAACAATGAGACCATCTAAACCACTCAAGCCCTCTGCTGTAATGTTGCTCTTTCCAACTGTCATCGTAGAAATGATATTTAGGGAATAATCATTACAAGTACTTTCTACCCCAAGTCGGATAGACTGAAAATACGGGTCTATTGTTTCATCATTTAAAATGATTAAACCAATATTATAGGATTCGGTTTTTTTATCAGCTTTTACAGTCTTTTTTCTCAAAGGTTTATAATTTAACTCATTGACCACTTCGATAACTTTTTTTCGGGTTTCCTCTGCCACAGAAAGTGTGGGATCGTTGTTCAATATCCTTGATACCGTTGCCGTTGAAACATTTGCCTGCTCCGCTATGTCTTTAATAGTTGCCATTCTCACACATCTTTTCTTTTAGTTAACTTAACTAAATTTATTATTATTAATATACCACCGTTACCGCTTACATTCAACATATTTTCTAGAATATCAGTTAAATTTCGTGAAATTTTCATCATTTTAAGTAAAACCGGCTAATTTTACTAGTTATGTTTACTAATAAAAAAAGGTAAAGTAACTAGTTTACTTTACCCTGAAATATACGCTTATATGTTATAACACATCTTTAGTACCAAATTGTAGAATGCCTGCTTATATTTGTAGTAAACCGACTTTTTAAAAAAAAGGCTTTGTTAATTAGTGTTGTTGTTTTAGGAAAAAAAGTGATTCCTAACGTGGATCCATTCAAATCCAAAGCTACTTCGGTCTCCAAGACTTCATGATGACCACTTTGATATTTTCTTTTTGGTTACGTCCCCATGATCACCCCATGAGGACTTTCTTTCCATTGATTGAGGACAGTTGCCTCCGTTTCATGAGGCGTATTGTCCTCAAGAGCCGTGATTGTGGACAGTTCCCACCGACTCTCGGGAGTTTTGTCCTCAAGATCCGTAATTGTGGACAGTCCCTCCGTCGCCATGAACATTCAAAGGCAGCCTTAATCACTTTCCATCGCCAATTGGAATATATAAAATCAACAAAAGGTTACTAATAGAGCTAAAAAAAAAAATAAAAAAGGGGCAAATGCCCCTTTTTAATTACTTCAATAAATATACCCTTGTTTCATAAGGCTTTAGCGTGGAATCTTTCCGTAGTTTCTTATCCGCAACATCATAATTGTGAAGGACAAGCTTAGAATTAGAATAGGATAAGCCGCCTGGAACACGAAACCTTGTTGATTTTTCACTAAAATTGTTAATCACAACCGCCTTATGCTTACCTAATCGGCGAGTGTAAACAAATAGCTTCGGATGATTGGCTAATAACAATTCGTAAGTGCCGTAAACAAATAGTGGATTGTCTTTTCTTAGGCGAATCAATTTTTTATAAAAAGATAAAATAGAGTCAGGGTCATTTACCTGTGCTTCTATGTTAATCTCTGTGTAATTAGGATTTACACCGAGCCAGGTTTGGTCCGCCGTTGTAAACCCACCCTTGTTTGTTGCATCCCATTGCATCGGAGTCCGGGCATTGTCACGGCATTGCTTCCAAATGATGTCCATAATTTCATCGTGAGAACGGCCTTTGGCTGTTTCAATCTTGTAGTAATTAACCATTCCAACATCATTGTAATCTTCAATAGAAGGGAATTGGACGTTGGTCATCCCAATTTCCTGGCCTTGGTAAATAAACGGAGTACCCTTCATGAGGAAGTACATGGCGCCAAGCATTTTCGCACTTTCTTTCCAATATTCCTGTTCATTTCCCCAGCTTGAAACTCGGCGCGGCTGGTCATGGTTTTCGATAAACAAGGCATTCCAACCCTTACCCTCAAGACCCATTTGCCATTTGGTTAAATTCTTTTTCAACGCACGTACGTTGACACGGCCCTCTGAATCTTTATCCCACAGGCCTAAAAACTCAAATTGAAAAATCATATTGAAATAACCGTTTTCTTCGCCAACCCAGCGATCGGCGTCATCAAGCCCGACACCGTTTGCTTCTCCGACCGTCATCACATCATAGTTTTTGATCGTTTTTTGCGAGAGCTCCGTTAACCAGTCATCAATACCTTCCACATTCATCATATATGGAAAGCAGGATACATAATCTTGATTTTCTGGATTTGGCATATCTGGGAATCCCGATTCCTTTTTGATATGAGAAATCGCATCGACCCGGAAGCCGTCGATTCCTTTATCCAGCCACCAATTGACCATATCGTGCAAGGCATTTCTTACCTCAGGGTTTTCCCAATTCAAATCAGGCTGGCGGGCGGAGAAGATGTGCATGAAATATTGCGCTGTTTCTTCATCATATTTCCATGCAGAACCACTGAAGATAGATTCCCAGTTGTTCGGTTCCTTGCCATCCTTACCTTCTCTCCAAATGTACCAATCACGCTTCGGGTTGTCTTTAGAGGAGCGGGACTCAATAAACCAAGGGTGTTCGTCGCTCGTATGATTGATGACCAAATCAAGGATCAATTTCATGCCGCGCTTATGCACTTCTTCAAGCAGCTCATCAAAATCAGCCATCGTTCCGAATTCATCCATAATATCTTGATAATCGGAAATATCATACCCATTATCGTCGTTCGGTGATTTGTACATCGGAGAAAGCCAAATAACATCGATGCCTAACTCTTTTAGGTAGTCTAATTTTGACGTAACTCCTTTTAAATCCCCAATTCCGTCCCCATTGCTATCCATGAAGCTTCGGGGATAGACTTGATAAGCGACACTTTCTTTCCACCATTTTTTATTCATTCTCGCACCTCTATTTTTAAAAAGTAAGACCCCTTACACCCACCACATTTGTGAAACGGGCTCTTCAATTAAGACAGACTTCAAATTAACGACTGCACGTTTGAATCCTTCTTCAATCGACATAATCGGATCCTCGTGTTCAATGCTGACAACATAATCATAACCATAAGTACGGAGCGCACTCATCATGTCAGACCATTCTTTTAAACTATGTCCGCAGCCAACCGAACGGAAGGACCAAGCACGTGTACGTACTTCCCCATACGGTTGCATATCAGTTAATCCATACATATTCACATTTTCCTGATCAATGTATGTGTCTTTTGCATGGAAATGGTGAATGGCATTTTCTTTGGCTAAAATTTTAATAGCAGCAACTGGATCAATTCCCTGCCACCATAGGTGACTTGGGTCTAAGTTAGCGCCAATGGCATCACAGGTTTCCTCACGCAGCTTCAAGAGTGTATATGGTGTGTGGACTAAAAAACCTCCGTGTAGTTCAAGGCCTATTTTCACGTTGTGCTCCTTAGCAAATTGGCCAACTTCCTTCCAATAAGGAATCAGTTTTTCTTCCCATTGCCACTTTAACACGTCGCCATATTCATTAGGCCAAGGTGTTACAGGCCAATTTGGATATTTCGCCCCTTCATGATCTCCTGCTGTTCCTGAAAAACAGTTAACAACCGGCACTTCGAGAAGCGAAGCAAGTTTAATCGTTTTTAAGAGTGTTTCATGCGAGTTGTTAGCAAATTCTTTTTCAGGAGAAATCGGGTTTCCATGACAGCTGAATGCACTGATTACCAGTCCGCGTTCCTCTACCTTTTGGATATACTCACGTCTATCCTCTTCACTTTCCAATAACCCATCTAAATCACAGTGGTTGTTTCCAGGATAGCATCCCGTTCCTATTTCAACTGCATGTAGTCCGGCTTCTTTAACTGTATCAAGCATTTCCTCGAATGATTTTTCAGCAAATAATACGGTAAAAACTCCAAGTCTCATAATGAATTCCCCTCTCTATAACTGCTCGCTCTTTATACGATTGATCCGTGATAGGTAACTTGTAGACATCAATAGAGAGATGGCGGCCCAGTATGGTCCACCACCCTTCTTATCTAACGCAAAATTATGATAGCTCGCTCACTTTAACAATTTGTTTTGTTTCACTTGATTGAAGGGCTGCTAAAATCACCTCTAGTGATTTTTTTCCTTCCTCACCAGGAACAGGTGGCTCTTGGTTATGAATAACAGCATCTACAAAATGGTTGATTACATGTGTCGTACGTTGGCCGCCCGCAGCATTCGACTGAATTTTTCCAAGCTGATAATTTACGACTTCACCGTTGACATATTGAACGACAAGTGAATTAGTTGGATCATCCTCTAACCGTAGAATGGCTTTTTCACCATAAATAATCGTTGAATTATCTTCCTTACTGACATAAGCCCAACTTGCCGCAAGTGTTCCGATAATCCCGCTTTCTGTTTTTAATACACAAACCGCATTGTCATCAACATCAGCAAATTCTTTGGCACTTGTTTCAACGAAAGAACCCACCTCGGTAATTTCTTCACCTAGTACATACCTCAGTAAATCGGTCTTATGGACACCTAAATCGCCCATTGCACCAACGAAGGCTTTTTCTTTTTCAAAAAACCAGCTTTCTTTCCCATCTACACTCCATCCCTCTGGACCGCCATGCCCGAATGCTGTGCGGAAACTATAAATTTTGCCGATTTCCCCGCTTGCAATCAGCTGACGTGCTCTTTGATGGGAAGGGACAAAACGCTGATTATGAGCAATCATTAACTTCTTGCCACTTTCTTTGGCCGCGGCAATCATTGCTTCGGCTTCTTGTTTAGAAGTTGCCATTGGTTTTTCACAAAGAACATGAAGGCCGGCATTTAAGGCAGCAATCGAAATTGGGGCATGAAGATAGTTTGGTGTACAAACGCTGACTGCATCAACCGTTCCGCTGCTTAATAACTCTTCATAGTTTGTGTAAGCAGTGACTTCATATTTCTCTGCTATTTCCTTAACCCGGCTTTCATTGATATCACAAACAGCCACTAGCTCTACATTTTGGTTCGCTTTATATTCAGGTAAATGACGATGCTGGGCAATACTGCCACATCCGATTACTCCAACTTTTAACTTTTTCATTATTTTTGTCCCCCTTTGATTGGTTCTAATGGTTTCGCATTTCCGTAGACAGGACGTTCCCTTTTGACAGGCGCGGCCCATTTTACTGCATTGATAATCACGCGTTGAATTTGCTCGTTATGGTAGGTTGGATAGGTTTCGTGGCCCGGTCTGAAATAAAATACTTTCCCATTTCCACGTTTGTATGTACAGCCACTGCGGAATACTTCGCCGCCTTCAAACCAGCTTGTAAAAATAAGCTCATCCGGCTGTGGGATATCAAAATGCTCCCCATACATTTCTTCTTTTTCTAATTCAATATATTCATTGATTTCTTCTGTTATCGGATGGCTTGGACTCACCACCCAAAGTCGTTCTTTTTCATCAGCTTCCCGCCACTTTAAATCACAGCTGGTCCCCATTAATGTTTTAAAGATTTTTGAAAAATGGCCAGAATGGAGAACAATCAGTCCCATTCCATCTAGAACACGCTGTTGTACTTTCTGTACTACTTCATCTTTCACTTCTCCATGTGCTAGATGTCCCCACCAAACTAATACATCGGTAGCAGCTAGTACATCATCGGTTAAGCCATGTTCCGGCTCATCAAGAGTAGCCGTTCTTGTTACAATTCCTTCAGACTGAAGGAATTGGGCAATCGTACCATGGATCCCGGTTGGATAAATATCTCTTACGACTGGATTTTTTTGCTCATGACGATTTTCATTCCATACAGTTACCTTTACCATAATCTACCTACTCCTTCTTTATCGTTCACTTTAACTATTATTTTAGAGAAAGAAAAAATTTATGAAACGGCTTACATTGACACGAAGGGTGGAAAATATTGAACCTAATAATCCTTTGACGTTAAATTAAAAACAATTTAGGTGAGAAAAACCCAGAATAATTAATAGTCCATTTATAATTGGTTTGTAATAGATTCCAAAAGAGCTCAAACTCTATCACAAATATTAACAACTATCTCGCTTATATATCTTTATATCAGCCTTTGCAACAACATCAGGCCAACTTAGTTTCAATCGTCGGCAAATTGTCGTACTTAAAACTTGCCCCTTTCTCTTAAACAAATCATATTCTGTTTGTTTCGTTGATCCGATTCGAAGCAATTCTTTTTTTAAATCCTCAAGGGTTTCTTCGTTTGATTTCAATAAAACTACCCCCATTTATTGCAGCCGAAACCTGGCATATCATTTAACTTTGGATTTATTTATTAGTCTCTCTTTTGCCAGCCATGCTCCTCCAATTACGCCTGCATTATTACCTAATGTAGCAATAACAATCTCTGCACCTTGTGCCACTCTTGGAAAAGTATATAAAACAAATTCCTCTTTCAAAGGTCCTAACAAAGTGTCGCCCGCTTTTGAAACGCCGCCTCCAATGACAATTTTTTCGGGATTTAATCCATTAGCTAAATTCGCCAGAGCCAATCCTAAATGGTATACAACCTGTTGAATGACTCGCTTGGCGAGTTCATCCCCTTCGTTTGCAGCATCAAAAACCAGCTTGGCCGATATAGTTTGATGTTTCTCGTAATAGTCTCTTAATTTACTAATATCATTGGTAGAAGCTAATTTCTCTAGTACTAATCGGGTAATTCCTGTTGCGGATGCTACAGTTTCTAAACATCCTGATTTCCCACAATTACAAGGTGAGCCGTTTCTAGGAACAGATGTAATATGACCAATTTCACCACCAGCTCCATTTACACCATGCACAATCTCACCATTGACGATAATCCCGCCTCCGACACCAGTTCCTAATGTTACACAGATTAAGTTTTTAGCTCCTTTGCCAGCACCCTTCCACATTTCACCGATTGCCGCAATATTAGCATCATTTTCTACAGCAACCGGCAAGGAAGTTTCCCGCTCGAGAATAGCTTGTAAAGGGAATTTCCTCCATCCCAAGTTAACAGCCACCTCAATGGAACCATCCACATTAACAGGACCCGGCGCTCCGATTCCGATACCGATTAGCCTATTTTTTGTTTGATTTAATTCGTTTAACTTTTGGTCAATCGTGCTTGCAATCGTTGTAGGAATATATCGGCCGCTTTCCCTTTTGTCAGTATCTATTTCCCAGCTATAAATGATATCGCCATTCAGACTGATAAATGCCAGTTTAATCGTGGTGCCGCCTAAATCCACACCAACTAACCATTTCGCATCCATATCCATTCACTCTTTTTCATCTTTAAATTTGTGATTTTTTCACATAATTAGCATTTGACTTGAATCTTCTATCATAAATAAAAAAAATTCCAAATTGTTTCCTGCAGCGTCCCCAAAAAATACACTAACTCCACTAAGGGTTTTCCATATTCCTATTATTTCTACAGATTTCGGTGTTTTTCTTTCAAATAATTTATGCTGATTTCAATGCTTTCAAATGGTGTACGGCGGCTTAAATCCTGCTCGACGACCCACCACTGAACACCGGCTTCTTCTCCCATATGCAAAATTGCATCAAGGTCAACGCCGCCTGTACCAAGCTCCGCAAAAAATTGTTCTCCATCTGTCGTCATGTCTTTTAAATGAATGAGCGGGGTTCTCTTTTGATAACGATTGATCCACTCCACCGGCTTTTCGCCTGCTTTTGTCAGCCAATACACATCCAGCTCTGTATACACATTGTCTGCCTTAGTATCATCAAAAATAGCTTCGAGCGCCGTTCTGCCATCAGACATACGATTAAGTTCAAAATCGTGATTGTGATAACAAAGGGTGATGCCCTCCTGACGGCATGTTTCACCAACTTTATCTAATAAAGAGATAAGGGCTTTGTAATCATCCTCGCTGCGACGATCTGGCATTATGTAAGGGCAGACAACATACTTACTTCCTAGTATTTTCTGATCTTCTATAACCCCGGCTAAATTATTTTCCAATAGTTCAAGTGGCACATGGCTCGCTGCTGCCTGAAGGCCAAGCTCATCCAATAACACTTTTACTTCTTTTGCAGGCAATCCACCATACCCGGCAAATTCAACACCATCGAAGCCAAGCTCTGCCACCTTTTTTAAAGTGCCAGCAAAATCTTGCGCGCTTTCTTCCCGCAATGTATACATTTGTACAGCTACTGGAATTTTGATCATCCTTATCCCCCACTTTCTTGGAACATTACTTATTTGATTACATCTTATATTGTATATCTAAAAATAAACATAGATGATATAATTAAAACATCTACTATTTTGCTATTTTTCTATTTTGTTAGAATAGAGGGAGCTTATGACGACAAACATATTTTTTTGCGGCTATTCCTTTCACACAAATGGATATCATTCTCAACATAAATCCGGATACCCTTCGTATCTTTTCAGACTGCAAACAGAAGGTCTCTGCGAAGTAGTCGTGAAGGGGAGAAAAATGGAACTCGCGAAAGGAGACCTACTGCTCATTAAACCTGGGGATCACTACGAACTGCTTGTCAAAGAGGGGCAAAACAGCGGGGATTATCACTTAGTTTGTGAAGGCGCGTGGATGGACGAATGGTGGAGCCGTTCTGAAAAGCCGGATGTTTCCCGAATCGATTTGGATGAAAAGCTGTTGACCTTATGGCGCCAGATCATGATTGAAAAACGCCGTCCATCATCCAGCCAAAACGAAGAGCTCTCCGGCTATTTGCTGCGAGCGCTCTGTTTATCTCTGGAACGGGCTATCAGCGAAACCGGCCGATCCTTCAGTCACCCGTATACGGTGACACGGATGATGCGTTACATTGAGGAGCATGCCACGATCGCCTTTAAAGTGGAGGATGTGGCGCAGCATGCTGGGCTCAGCGTCTCAAGGTCCGTTCATCTATTCAAAAGCAGCGTTGGGAAAACGATGATGGAATACGCGCAGGCAATCCGCTTATCCTCGGCCATTGAGCGGATGAAATACACTACACTGACACTTGAACAGATTGCTGAAGACTGCGGCTTCGGAACCTATCCTTACTTTCATAAGGTATTTAAAAAGAAATACGGCGTTGCTCCTGGTGCATACAGGCGGATAGAATACTAGATTACATGTTTGCCTTATACATGTAATGTTTTAATAAAATTAGAAAAGCTAGAAATCACTGAGTTTCCCACTTCACATCAGTATTTCTAGCTTTTCTATTAATTTTATAAAATCCACATTTATATATCTAAAATAGGATTTTCCCGTCCATTAGGTATGACTTCTTACCCTATCAAAGTCTTTGATGACTTCGTTTGTCTCTGCTGATTTAAAAATCGTTTCCATCAATTGTAAGACACGCAAAACTTCCTCATTTTTGATGATTGGTTCTGCTTTTCCTTCAACTACAGAAATCACATTGTCATAAAAGCTTTCCATCGTCTTATCTACTTTCGGTAAATCCGATGTACTGACAGCTTTTTCAGACGGAGGTGCCATCGTTTTCGTCAACCCTTGCCCGGCTTTAATCGGTTTCGGAGCTTCTACCTCCACTCCCCGATTTTGCGTCACGATTTTACCGTTAATATCCCAATCATGGATGACTGCCGTTCCTGTTGTTCCTTTTGCGTACCACCGCGGCAGTTGAATGAAGTTTGTTGTTCCCACTTCCACTAAAGAGGTGATGCCGTTTTCAAACGTGATAAACACTTGAAAACCATCGTCTACTTCGTTCCCTAAAATATAACTTAAATTGGCATAGACACTCGTAATCTTACTGTCGATCATAAATAGCAGTTGATCTAGTAAATGGACACCCCAGTCCAGCAGCATCCCCCCGCCATATGCCTTCTGATGGCGCCAGTCTCCCGGAATGCCGTTTGCTCCTTGTACCCGTGATTCAATATGAAAGACATCTCCGATAATCAGTTCATCGTATACTTTTTTTATCGTTAGAAAGTCTTCATCCCATCTGCGGTTTTGGTGCACAATAAACGCTCTGTCATTCATTTTTGCAGCCTGCATAATTTCGATTAACTCTTCACTGTAAATAGTGACCGGCTTTTCACAAATTACATGCTTTTTGGCGTTTAAGGCTGCGACAGCGATTTCTTTATGCACATCGTTAGGAGTGGCGATAAGAACAAAATCAACAGAATCGTCGGCTAAAACAGCAGCTAAACTTTCATATACCTTGTATCCATCAGCCAAGGAAGCGGCTCTTCTTTCCCCCAGAATATCATAGGTTCCAACGACATTTATGTTTTGGTTTTCTTTGAGCAGCTTTCCATGATAGCTTCCCATACCACCGTAACCAACTATAACTAAATGATAGTTTCTATTCGTCATTTTTATATCTCCTTTTTTTGCCATCATTTTCTCGATAGGTTTTCTTTAATTCTCACTTCTGCTTTTTCAAAACATTACTTATTTGATTACATCTTATATCTTGGATATGCAAATAAACATAGATAATATAATTGAAATATCTATTATTTTGCTATTTTTCATTCTTCCTTCAAAGTTCAATTAACGTGTTAAATGACCTTTCGCCCATTTTTCGCAAGAATAAAGAAAAGCACTCGGTGCAAATCACATCGAATGCTTCGAATCATCTACTCCCTGCTTATAGTTTGGAAATTTATAAGCACCTAAATGACAGCCATAATGGCATGTTTATTCATTAAAATAAATCGCTTCTCCCGTTTGAGCTGACTTATAGATTACTTCTAGAATTTCAGTAACGTGTGGATTATCGAAAAATAACCAATGTAAAATCGAAGGAAGATATATAACTTAATAGATGAAAAGCAGACGGTATAGCGGGAATCTTTATAGATTCTCGTTACCATCTGCCTTTTGTTCATCTATGGTTAAAGGAATTTGGTGACTGCATGATTGACGTTCAACCAATTTATGAGGAATGATAATGCGCTTGGTTGGTTCTGTTCTGTTTTCTATTTTTTGAATTAAACTCCAGGATGCCTGGTATCCAAGATCAAAAATATTAATATCCATTGAAGTTAAGGGTGGTTTGGACATTTCTGCTAAGAGGACGTTATTAAAACTAACGACTGAGATTTCTTCCGGAACCCTGATTCCCAGCTCATCTAATGTACTAAGTACACCTAGTGCCATTAAGTCATCAACCACTACGAGTGAAGTTGGGCGTTGCTCAAGTGCCATTAACTCACTCACCGCCTCTTGACCGCCTTCCCTTAGGAATTCCTCATGAAGGATATATTCATTTTTTATAGGAATGTTTGCCTTTTTTAAAGCCTGCCTATACCCATTCAACCGGTCAACCGTAACCATTAGTTCTGGGTTCCCTCCAATAAAAGCAATTTTCCGATGGCCATGGTCTATTAAGTATTCAGTAGCTTCTCTCATGGCACGAACATTATCATTATCAACATGTGTGATTTCTTCTGCATCTTTAGAAGGTTTTCCAATAACAACAAAAGGAAAATCCCTTTCTCTTAAGTACGAAATGACTTTATCCTCCACCTTGGAGTTAAGAAGAATCATGCCATCTACTCTTTTCCCTTGTACCATATTAATAACTGCTTCAAGTGTTTCCTTTTCTAATTTCCCTGTTGTCATTTGCAAAGCATATTTTTTTTCACGGGCCCCCTCACTTATTCCCTGTAAAATAGAAGGGAAAAACGGATTCTGAAAAACGACATCTCCAGAACTCGGCATGACAAGCCCTATTGTTTGGGTTGATTGACTGGCAAGACTTCTGGCATTTTGGTTAGGATGATACCCTAGCTGTTCCATTGCTTTTTTAACTTTTCGTTTCGTTGCTTCACTAATTCGTGAATTATTGGCAATTACTCTTGAAACAGTTGATGGTGCGACATCTGCAAGCTTTGCCACATCCTTGATGGTAACAGCCATTTCTTCTCCCCTCTCATTCGAAGTTAATTGATTCTACTACTAATTTTAATATAATAGAAACGGTCATTTTTGCATATTCCATCGTCTTTACAGCACTTACATTTACGAAATCGGTTGCACAATCCACCCTTTATTATAAAGTGTTTACAACCAGTTATACAGCTAAAAAATAATGACTTCCCGATTTTGGTAATGATGTATCAGAAAATTTAGATTTTTTTCTGGTTTTCTATTGAATTGTGCTGAGAAAAAGATATAATAAATTTTGAAAGTGATTGCGCAAACGTTTGCACACTAACCCAGTCCTCTAAGGATCTTACATACGGCTTTTTTGTGCAACTACATGCAAACGCTTTCCTATATTAATAGAGTTAGGGAAAGGAGATTTTTCATGAAGAGAAATCAGAGAACACTACTGTCGCTTGTTACCGTAGTTGGACTAATTCTTCAGTTATTTTCTGGACTTGTGACAAGTCAAACAGCCAAAGCGGCAGAAACAACACCAAAGCAGGTTGTACTTGTTGGCAGTCTGCAGGCAGTTTTAGGAAATTCAGGAGATTGGGATCCATCTTCTGTTAAAACGCAAATGGATTACCAAGGAAATGGTTTGTATAGCCTTACTGGCACACTGCCGTCAGGGACATATGAATACAAAATCGCCATTGGAGGAGGCTGGTCCGAAAATTACGGAGACGGCGGCGCGCCTGGTGGAAACAACATTAAACTAACTCTGACCGAACAAAAAAAAGTCACCTTCTACTACAATGACAATACCCATGCCATTGCTGATAGTACCCGTTACACACTTTTAAATGAGGACAAAAAGCCCCGCTTAGTAGGAACCATTCAACCTGCCATTCACGCAGGGACTGCATGGAGTCCGGCAGACTCAACAGCATTAATGGAGGACACCCATTTTGATAACGTCTATTCCTTTACTGCAAAGGTACCTAGAGGCAGCTACGAATACAAGATTGTATTGGGCAAGGACTGGACGGAATCCTATCCTGGTTCAAATGAGAAGCTGAATGTACTCTCTGATACGACAATCACATTTTTCTATAACAACCAAACAAAAGAAGTTTATTCAGATTATAAACCTATTGGATCTGATGGCATGATAGATAAGGATGCTCTTTATCATGATTCATGGGACCAAGTATACCGGACGCCGTTTGGGGCAGTTCCAGCAGGCAAACCTGTCACCTTCCGAGTATCGGCTAAAAAGGGTGACCTGACCAGAGCCAGCCTGTATGTGAAAAACTATAATACAGGCACAACAAAGGTTCTTTCAATGAAGAATACAGGCTGGTCAGACACAAAAGACAAAGGTGCCATTGAGTTCTGGGAAGCCACCTTTACACCGTCTGACAAAGGAGTTCACGGCTATAAATTCATTGCCGGGGATCAGGATACAACAGTGGAATACGGAGAAGACACACAGGAAGGTCATACCGGTAAAGCGGAGGATAAAAATGCAGGACTCTTCCAATTGACCGTTTTCGACCCGGGCTATCAAACACCGGATTGGATGAAGGAAGCTGTTGTTTATCAAATATATCCGGACCGTTTTTATAACGGCAACAAAGCAAATGACCATGTAAAGGATCAGATTGGAGCCCGAGGCAGCCAGCCAATAGAACATCCCGACTCCTGGTCATCCTTGCCGGATAATCCATATGAACAAGGCACTGGCTCCTACACAGGGGACGGAGAATTTACAAACGACTTCTTTGGCGGTGACATTGCTGGTATTAAGGCGAAGCTTGATTACCTTCAATCACTTGGCGTCAATACCCTATATTTAAACCCAATTGCACTTGCACCGTCCAACCATAAATATGATGCAACAGACTATAAACAGGTGGATCCGATGTTTGGCTCGGAAAAAGAATTCGAGGATTTCGCCAAGGAATTGTCTAAACGGAACATGCACCTGATTTTGGACGGGGTATTTAATCATGTGGCTGATGATTCCATCTATTTTGACCGCTACCACAAATATAAAACAGTGGGTGCCTATGAATACTGGTCTCGTATTTACGATTTAATGAATAACGAAAAATTGTCTGAAACTGCAGCTAAGGATAAGGCCAAACAGCAACTCCTGGCTGAAGGACAAACCTTTAGCCCATACGGCTTTGAAAACTGGTTCCATATTGAAAATGTTAAAGTTCCAAATGAAAAAGTCAACGGTGTTTCGACGGGTGAGCATTATAAGTATGAAGGCTGGTGGGGATACGACAGTCTTCCTGTATTCGAATCCGTTAACGGCACAAAGGTTGACCATCCAAGTGAACTTAACAACACAGCATTGGCAAATTATATTTTTTATGACAAGGACTCAGTAGGAAAAACATGGATTGATCGAGGTTCATCTGGCTGGCGCCTGGATGTAGCTAATGAAGTGGACAGTTCCTTCTGGCAGGAATTCCGCAAGCAAATGAAGTCCAAGACTATGATAGGAGCCGGAAAAACACTTCAAAAAGAAGAAGAGCCACTTATTCTAGGTGAAATATGGGATGATGCATCCAAGTACTTCTTAGGGGATCAATATGACTCAGTCATGAACTATCGTTTCCGCGGAGCCATTTTGGATTACTTAAAGAACGGTAATGCCGCTAATGCACAAAACACCCTTCTCGCTATACAGGAGGACTATCCAAAGGAAGCTTTTTATGCCCTCATGAACCTGATGGGGTCCCATGATACGGCACGGGCAGTATTCCTGCTGGGCAACGGCACTGATACGTATAACAGAGCAGAACAAGATCCGTACTACAATTTCAATGAAGGTGTGAAGCGATTGAAGCTGGCTTCTATCCTGCAAATGGGTTACCCTGGAGCACCAACCATTTATTACGGTGATGAAGCGGGTCAAACAGGATCCAAAGACCCTGATGACCGACGCACATATCCGTGGGGGAACGAAAACAAAGACCTGATTGCACACTATCAAAAGATTGGTCAAATTCGCAAGGAAAATGCTGACCTATTCGCTCATGGCGATCTGCACCACTTATACGCAAAGGGTGATGTGTTAGCCTATGTCCGGACAAAAGAAACAAAATCTGGCCTTGTCATTATTAACAGAGGGAAAACCACACAAACGGTTGATATCGATACAAAAGTGCTGCTCGCGAATGGTCTTCGTTTTGTGGATCAATTGGACCCTAAATATCTGACTACAACGAAGGATGGCAAGCTGTCATTAACAGTTCCAGCAGAGTCCGGAAGAATGTTAATAACGGTTAATGATGTTAAACAACCACAGCCTGTTAAAGAAGTTACCGGCACAGCTGGTTCTAAGGAGGTTACTTTAAGCTGGACAGGAACAGGAACAGGTACAAAATACAATGTCTATCAATCTACAGTTTCAGGTGGATTATGGACAAAAGTGAAGGAAACTACAGGTACATCTGTGAACATTTCCGATTTAAATAATGGTCGTACCTACTATTTTACTGTGACGGCCTTGAATGAAAGTGGTAATGAATCTGTACCTGCTGCCTCATCCGGCCTTGTGCCTCATTACGATGCTGCAAAGGCTAGTATTAAGGACCTGACTACTTTAGACAACGGAGAACTGAATCTGGCACAGTCCTCCAATGTTAAAGCAGCTTTTTACCTGCCAGGTGCGTCAGAAACTGGTGCAGCAGAAGGAATCACGGCCGATCTCCAAGTAAGAATGAAAGGCCAAACCGCTTGGACATCTTACCAAGCCTTGTATAATGGCCAGACTCAGGGAGACCAGGCAAATGAGTTTCAGGGAAGCTTTACAGCGTATGAGGCGGGCACATATGAATACCGAATGGCCTTTACGCCGGATTTAGGGAATACATGGGTTTACTCAATTACTGGTGAAGTGACCTTTTCACACAGCACGTCTGATACTACCCCGCCTGCTAATGATGTTACTTTGGACACTCCGATCAAGGAATCCGGTCAGGTCAACTTGAACTGGAAACTCACGCAGCCGGATCAGCCATTTAAAACAGTCATATACCGTGACGGCCAAATTCTTTCAACATTGGACGGCAGCGCCGCCACCTTCCGTGATTATCAGGTGGCAAATGGAACTGCCTACCAATATCAAGTGCGTGTCTATGACCAGGCTGGAAACCATGTAGAATCCAACAAGGTAAGTGTAACCCCTGAAATTGTTATGGTACAAGTAACCTTAAAGGTTCATGCACCGGATTATACACCTTTAGCAGCGCAGGTCAATATACCAGGCAGCTTGAATGGTTGGAATACTAGTGCCTGGACTATGAGCCGTAATGGCGCTGTCACGCCTGATTGGGAATACACAGTGGAGCTTGAAGAAGGAACTGAGCTTACGTATAAATATACGAGGGATAATACTTGGGATCATGAAGGGTTAGCAGATCATACGCCATCCGATCATTCGGATGACGATATTAGTAACTACGGCTATGGTGCCGCAGGAACCGATATGAAAATTGTGGTCACCAACCAAGGGAACAACAAAATGGTTGTACAGGATACCATTCTGCGCTGGATTGATATGCCGCTGGCAGTCAGCCAAATCGATGTCAATGGATCAACTATGACTATAAAGGGGAATGCAATTAAGGGAGCTGACCTCACTATCAATGGGGAAAAAGTGACAGTCGGAAATGATATGAATTTCACTCAATCCTTTACCGTTCAAGCAGGTCAGACACAAGTACCTGTTCACATTGCACCAAATGATACAACCAAGTCCACCATCTTTAAAGGGGACGGCGGTTCCATCAACAAGAATACAAAGAATTATGTAATCGATGTCATTACAAAAACGATTAGCGAGACCAAATAAGTGGTCATCGAAAAGGTCTGCCGGAATCATGGCAGACCTTTTTTGCCGAAAGTTAAGAAAAGCGACTTGGTATTGACATCAGCTTTCACATCTGTTGTTTCCGCATAACAGCTCGATTATAGAATCTTTGAATATGCATGGAAATATACATTAACTCTGCATCAGGATATTTTACACGGTATTTCCCTTCAACAAATTGGCCAACTTCTTTTGCACAGGAAAATGCTTCTTTAAAATTTTCCTTGATCATCGAAGCCATTTTTTGGTCATAATCATGGTTCGTCTCATTTGATAATAAACTTTTGAGCGAAAATCGCAAATGGGTAATTAATCGTTCATATGACATCGTATCTTCCACAATATTTATATTTAAACAACTTTCAATTATTCTTGTAATTTCTTGAATAGTCGTAGTGGTATCAATCGTTTCCTGCATATCTCCTGCATTCATCCTAGCAGTATGGATATGCAATGCAATATTACCTACTTCGTCTTCAGGAATTTCTACTCCTAACTTTTCTTTGATTAACGCCTTTGCCCAAAGTCCTATTTGAAACTCCTTTACATAAAGAATTTTAATTTGATCAAGTAGCGCATTTTTAATGGAAATGCCATTTGTTAATCGTTCAATGGCAAATGATAAGTGATCACAAAAAGCGACATGGATATGCTCGTTTATCATGACACCCAATTCCTTTTCTGCATAAGTGATGATTTCTTCTGCGATTTTTATATGCTCTTCCGGTAATAATTGTAATATTTCTTCGAATTTTTTATGCTCATTTGAATCCTTTATGACAAAAACTTTATCAATTTTAGCTTGATTCACCAGATCATTCTTTCTTTTCTGGAATCCTATTCCTTCTCCCATCACGATCTTTTCTCCGTCTATGTCTTTCACTACAACCGCACTATTATTTAAGATTTTATTAATTCTCATATCTTTCACCTTCCTCTTTTGCTCTTGCATTACCTGTGATTTTAATCTTGACTACAATATTAGGTTTCTTCCTTCTCCCAAAGAATCAAAGTAGCTATGAATGCGGTAATTACAGAGATACCAAGACCAATAAGGTAATGCATTAAATTTGAAATCCCTAATGGAGCTACAATAGCAATCATTGGAATTCCTGTTAAGCCATAAGAGTTTGCAACTACATGAGTAAGAACCACGTACGCTCCTCCAAAAGCACCTCCTATTGCTGCGCCTATAAATGGTTTGAAAAGTTTTATATTAATCCCAAAAATAACCGGTTCAATAATACCTAAAAATGCTGAAAAAGCTGAAGGGATTGCAATTTTTTTCAGTCTCTCATTCTTGGTTTTAAAAAATACGGCTAACCCCGCTCCTCCTTGAGCCATATTGGCCATAGACCAAATTGGCAATAAAAAGTTAACACCTATCTTTGGATTTGCAAGCAATTCCATTTCAACTGCATGTAAAGTATGATGCAGCCCCGTTACCACAATGAGAGAATATAAGCCGCCAAATAAAAATCCGGCTATTGCACCTCCAGATTGATAGATAAGCTGAAACGTATTTGTCATCATGTCACCGATGAATAATGAGATCGGGCCTATTACTAAAAGTGAGATAGAACCAATACATATGATGACTAAAAATGGGATAAAAAATAGATCTAATGCACTTGGTACAATTTTTCTCAAGCGCAATTCGAGCTTACTCATAAAAAAGACAGAAATTAATATCGGTATTACGGTTCCCTGATACCCTATTAAAGGGATATCAACCCCTAGAAACTCCATATATTCCGGTACTTTATATCCAAGCTTGGAAGGATTTAATAGGGAAGGGTGAGTTAAAATCCCACCTATCACTGCACACAGGATTGGATTGCCTCCAAATTCCTTAGCAGCACAAAAGCCAATTAATATTGGCAAAATTATAAATGCCGCACTTGAAAAGATATCCAACATTTTCATTAATGAACTGTCAGGCGGTGCCCACTGAAACACCTTGATCATTCCTATAAGTCCCATTAGTAAACCACTTGCAACAATAGCTGGAATAATAGGAACAAAAATATTCGACAATGTCCTGGCAAATTGAATAAATGGATTCATTCTCACCTTTGGCGGCTCTGTATTGGAGATGACAGAAACTGGAGTTGGCTTTGTTTCAAGAATTGCCCTGTATACCTTATTGACAATACCGGGACCTAATATAATTTGGAAAAGTCCCATTCGGGAAAAAGTCCCATGTACACCAATCATTTCATCTATTGCAACTTTATTAATCTTACTTTCATCTTGAAGCTCAAAACGTAATCGAGTCGTGCAATGGGTCATATTAATAATATTTTCTTTGCCGCCTAATAACGGTATTAAACTTTGAGCCATAGCTATAGGTTCTTTCCGTTCGTCTTGTATGTTCATCTTCCACCTTGAATTCATGAATTGTCTGTTTCACATCATGTTGTATATTGATTTTAGGTAAATAATGACAAATGCTTTAATAATGCACAGTGGCGCTCAGTAGAAAACTGAACGCCACAACTGTGTCTTATTTAAAAACCCCTTGCTGCTTTTCATGAAGAATCTTTGTTTCATCCCGTGTGATAGATATTTTTAAGGAAGGCGCCAGCATTCCACCGAAATGCTCCATTTGATACTCCGGTGATTGCTCGCCAACTTCATACATATCTTTACCGTCTACATTAACATAATTCACAAAACTCGTGACAGTGCCATTCGTCATAACCATCCAGGAATATGCTTGATACGGATTATCCGTAGGATTTGCAATGACAAGCCCACTATCATTTAACGGTTGATAGCCTCCAAAAAGAGAGTCTGAAGTAAATCCATATAATCCTTCCGGTGCGTCAAGACCGGATGCGAATTTCTCCGTGTGTGTTTTTGCAAAAAGATAGTAGCTGTTTCCTTTTACGATGACACTAGGCCGCTCCAGTTCGTCATTCACATAATTTGCTTCTAATAGAGGCGGCAGCAATTCAAATTTGGATAAATCTTTATTGGTTGCTTTGGCAATACCAATGCTGCCATTAAAAGCTTTTGAACTTTCAGGGGTTACATGGTTCAGGCGAAATTCTTCCGAACCAATATATCCATTTTTATAGGGACGGTCTTCAAGCTTTCCTGCAGTGTTTGCTTCAAATAAAAGATATTCTTCGCCAGTTTTTGGATCCTGGAAAAAATACGGATCGCGGAACGCATAAGAAGATTCTTCCTGCCCTATTTGTTCCTTTGATTGATAGTATTTACCATCTGCCTCAAGAATTATTTCATGTTTGGACCAATTCTTAAAGGTCACACTAGTGTTTGTTGTACGAACATCAGCCGTTGCAGTTGCCAGCCGCTGATCATAGCTTAGTTGAGCTTCATTTTTTTGCCCCGTTGCTGTGTAAAAGATTTGCAATTTCCCATCCTTATTCACAATGGAACAGCCGGCCCATTGTCTGGACCCCAATGCTTCTCCATCTTTAAAAACCGGCCCCCCTGACTCCCAGCTCTTTCCATCCTTGGAATAAAAATAATGAATTTCAGCTGTATCATGGCGTTTTCCAGGAAGTACATCCTTCGGAACCGATAAAGCGAAAATGATTTTAAAGCCGTTAACCACTGCGGGGTGACCATTCATATCCTGCAGGGGCCATGCATCCCAAATATAAGAATCTGACGAAATTTCAACAAGCTCATCTTTATTAAACTTTGGTGCTGTATTT
This sequence comes from Bacillus sp. ISL-46, assembly GCF_018613205.1. Taxonomy (NCBI): domain Bacteria; kingdom Bacillati; phylum Bacillota; class Bacilli; order Caryophanales; family Bacillaceae; genus Bacillus; species Bacillus sp. ISL-46. The sequence continues at coordinate 211,271 of NZ_JAGGQR010000013.1, read as the reverse complement.
TGATCATTTATTGTTAGGTTACTGACATTTTCTCTGGTCCAGTTGAATGTATCTGCATTTTCTTGGGCAGAAACGCTTGGGCTGACAATTGGTGTGAATATAGTAAACAAACCGATAATCACTGCTATAATAGATTGGCTTTTTTTAACTTTATTCCATTTCATTCTTAAATCATTTCCTTATTGTTTAATCCAGCCAGGGCTTAATTCTTTTGCTATTTTTGTCGTGTCGCCTTTGATTGATAGCTGTATCGTAGGAGCCAACGTGCCTCCAAAATGGCTAAATTGGAATTCTGGTGATTGGTTTCCAACATCACCAATTGACATGTCGCCTAAATCGCCAAAATGAGCAAACCCGACGACGTTCAAATTAGGAAGGACAAGCCATGAATACGCTTGGTATGGGTTTCCTGGAGGATTGGCTAAAACCAAACCACTCTTATTCAGCGGCTGATAACCACCAATCAAGGTATCGGAAACAAATCCATACATCCCTTCAGGTCCTTGCAGCCCTTCAGCATATTTATTGATATGGCTGTCAGTAAAGAGATAATATTTTTTATCTTTTACTACAATATGCGGGCGTTCCAATTCTTCGTTGACATAATTTGCTTCCAAAAGAGGAGGCAGCATTTTTAGATTGGAAGGATCACCATCCACTACCTCTGCGATACCAATATTCGCATTGGCATGAACAGCTCCAGCAGGTACCGGGTTATTGCTGGTATACTCGGAACTTCCGGCATATTCTTGTTTAAATGTGCGCTCCCCTACAGTACCGCCTGAATTTCCTTCAAATAAAATATATTCCTTATCCGTTTTTGGGTCTTTAAACCACATCGGATCACGGAAAGCATATCCGCCGCCTTCGCCTTGCTGAGCTTGTTCCTTCGTCTGATAATATTTACCGTCCGGCTCTAAAATGATCTTGTGTTTGCCCCAATTTTCAAAATGAACTCCATTACTATCAGCAATAATATCACCGGATGCCTCAGCAATACGCTGCTCAAATGTCAATCGCTCTTCCCCTCTATGGCCAGTTGCCGTATAGAAGGCATGAATTTCCCCATTATCGACCATGGCAGATCCAGCCCATTCACGGGAACCTAATGAAGCTCCTTCTGGGAAAAGTGTCCCGCCAAGAGTCCAATCCTTACCATTTTTCGAGTAAAAATAGCGGATTGTTGCAATGTCATGTACTTTTCCAGGCAGCACATCATTTGGAGCAGATAAGGCAAACATCACTTTCCAGCCTTTTACGGAAGCGATATTTCCATCACGATCCAACAGGGGCCATGTGTCCCAAATATGGTAATCAGGTGATAATTTCTCTAGCTTACTTATATTTGTATAAGGTAAGGTATTATCTTGATTAAGTTCGATTTTCGACACCTGTTCCCGTGTCCAATTTGTCGTTAGCCCTGTTTCTTCTGCTTTTACAGAAAGTCCTGAAAAAGTTGAGACAACAACACTTGCCGCTAAAACGATCGCAGAAACTGCTTTCCTATTCATAACGGTCATCCTTCTTTCTCCTTTTCGAGTTATCATTATCGATTTGCCCCGAATGGTTTAATTTCGCCCGCTTTACCTTCTTTTACAACTTCAGATGTTTCTCCATTCAGCTTCACTTTTAGAGTTGGGGCGAATGTACCACCAAATTTCACATTGCTGTTCTCATCTTTCGGCTCGTTAATAAAGCTGATTACCTGCTGGTCTGGAAGAACCATCCAAGAATAGGCTTGATAAGGGTTTTCCTTCGGATTCGCAATAACAAGACCACTTTCGTTCATTGGTTTATAGCCGCCGAACAGCCCTTTGCCAACAAAACCATAAACACCATCAGGACCAGTCAGGCCAGGAGCATAAGTAAAGGTATGGCTAATGGTAAATAGATAATAATCATCTCCATTTACTACCACGTGCGGACGTTCCATCTGGTGATTGGTTCCAACCGACTCAAGCAATGGCGGAAGAAGCTTCAATTTGGTTACGTCCTTATCAAGTACTTCGGCAATCCCGATATTACCGTTATACAATTCGGCTCCGCCAGGAACGGAATGGGTTTTGCGGTATTCTTCATCACCGATATTTTCCGGTTTGATAAAGTCTCTATCGCTTCCAGCTTGTCCTTCGAAGATAATATAGTCTTTGCCTGTATTCGGATCCTGGAAGAAGAATGGATCACGGAATGCCGTAATGATGGGACTATTCGCTTGTGCAAGTGTCTCATAATATTTTCCATCTGCTTCAAGAATGACTTGGTGTTTCCCTTCATTCGTCAGATGAACTCCGTCTTTATCCGATTGAATATCAAAGGTTGTTTTGGCAATACGCTGTACGGCTCTTTTATCCCATCCATTGTTATCCCAATTTGTTTTTTCACCGGTTGCCGTATAGAATAAATGCACTTTTCCATTGTCATCCAGCATTGCTGTACCGGCCCATTGCATATGACCCAGGGCTTTATTATAGTCATAAGGGATTCCTGCGTACGTCCAATCTTTGCCATTTTTGGAGTAGAACATGCCAATTCTTGCTTCTGTATGGCGCTCACCCCATCCTAAAGAGCGCGGTGCTACCAATGCAAAAGCCACTCGGTAGCCATTGACAATCGCCATTGAACCATCTCTATTTTGTAATGGCCATGTATCCCATACCCATTGATCAGGTGCTACAAGATCAAAATTAAGATCAATTTTCGGTGCTGTTGTTTTGTCTGTTGGCATTACTTTTTCTGCTTGCTGACGTGACCAGATGGATGTGTAATCTGTACTAATTTCCGCTGCGAATGCAGTTGATACTGACAGGCAATTGGCAGCAACAACGGCAGTCAAAACCAGCTTTTTCAATTTCGATTTGTTACGAGTTTTCATTTCCATTTCCCCTAAATCCTCCATTTTTCGCGGGAACATTGTGTCTGTTAAGAATTTTTAGTCTATTCAAACTAGTTAAAATCCTTTTTTAGAGAACAAAAAAAGACCTAAAATGTACAAGGGTACGTCTACCAAAAAGGTACACTTCGCCCTTCATACACTTTAGGTCTTGCCTGCTTTACCAGTCACAATCCCGCATAATTTTGTTTACAGGGAACATTATATTCTGTTCGACAATTTCCTACAATAGGATAATATACTCTTAATTCTATTAGGATTTACTAGTTATATTTTCATATAACCAATACAAAACTCATTAGATAGAGTTAAACCCGTAAGGCTAATCTTTCTCTCCTTCAATGGCTGTAGCCATACTCCATACCCTCATCAAACGTATAAATGGTTCTCCATCCACTCCAAATACTTCGAGGCCTTTCGATTGATCCAATATTGGAAATACACGGGACGAAATACTTATTTCATTATTGACGTATGCTTCCACTATTGATTTATCAACAAATAGGCGTACCCTTAAAATATGGTCTTCAAGGTTTAGCTCACCACCTTGAATTCCCTTTTCAATTTCAGGATTTATACTTGAATGCCGGCGATCAATATGAATGCTTTTCCTTTCATTATCATAAAAAATAATCGTTTCTTCCTGTCCATTTGGGGATTTTAATAGTTTTAATCCTGTAGCTTTTACATTTGAAACATCGAATTCCAACTCGATTTCGAATTGATCGCTTTTGATTTTTTGAAGCTGTTTATTTACTTCATCCATTGTAACATTTTGGGCGGATGCCAGTTCTTCTCTTCGAAGTGACTGCACCTCTTCAATCGGACGAATTCCAAGAGTTTGCTTATCATTTAAATAGATTTCGAGCGGCAGCCCAGCCCCGTGTGCCCATCCTGATTGATATTTTTCCCTTTCCGAACGCCTGTCTTGCAAAATACTTGTCACGATGGTACGGCCTTTCCCATCTGTAAAACCTTGTGCTCCTGTAAAATGTTCACCATAATCAAACAGTTTAGGCTCCTCATGTTCAGGGATAAACTCCAACCGATCTGGGTCCCAAGTCCCGATCCAATAAAATGTAAAACGAGCTGCATCCGGACTAGGGGACATAAAATAAGGACTGATCATGAATACATATTTTTGTTCACCAGTCTCCTTGTTTTTAATCGGAACTAAAAATGGCAGTTCCCATACATCTCCTGTACGCGGATATTTCACTTTATCACCTATCATCAATGGTTTTTCATACTTCCAGTGTTCAAGATCTTCTGAAGTATAAAGTAAAGCTGTTCCACCTGCCTCTTTTATACCTGATCCAACAAGCTGGTACCATTTGTCTTCATCTTTCCATACGTATGGATCACGAAATTGTCCAAACAATACCTTTCCTTTTGGTGTTTCCATATTTTCCTCTTGTACTGTTACAGGATCAGGATTCATGATCCAATGTTTTAAGTTTACATCATTTTCCTCCTCTGGCCGTGCCATACCAGTCATTTGGTTCGGATTCATTTCATCGTGTCCTGCTGTGTAAAATAGAACGGGTGCCCCCTTATCGTCATATGTTGCACTTCCGGACCAAACTCCATCCCTGGCTGCTGTTCCCTCTGTCGGGCTTAAAGCAACGGGACTATCTTCCCAATGAATCATGTCTTTACTTGTAGCATGTCCCCAATGAATCTGATGCCAAAAAGGACCAGCTGGATTAAACTGATAAAATAAATGGTATTTTCCGTCATAGTAAATGGGTGCATGTGGTTCATTCATCCAATGCTGTGGTGCAGTAAAATGATAATTAGGACGATAGCGGTCTCCTTTATAAACCGTTCGATCAAATAAAGTATCTGGTATAGGCAGTTTATTGTTCCAGCTGTTAATGGCTTCTTCATAGTGATGTTTAATATATTCATTACTAAATGCCTTACTATATAGGGAAACATTGTCCATTAATCCATTAAACATATTTACCTGGAACACATCAGACACAGCGACTGCCTGATTATGTTTTCCAACAAGTAACGGAATATGAGTTGCTGGTGTTAACTCACTATTAGGAGGCACTGCTTTTTCTTGAACGAGTACTCCGTTTAAATAGAGTGAGATTTTATTTGTTTCTTTATCAAATTGTGCAACAACGTAAGACCATTGATCCTTCGGCAAAATTTTACCCTCTGGCGACCAAATTTCCTGCCATTCACCGTTTAAGGCCAGCTGAAACGTGATATAACCATGCCGTCCCATTCCGAGCATAAACCCTTGTTTATTTCCTTTATCATGTTGATTGATAATAACAGAGGGCTGTCCATTGTCTCCCCATTCATAGGCTCTTGGGGCAACCCATGCTTCAATCGAAAAAGATCCAGCTGGGTTATGAACCTTTTCCGAAGCAATGTCCAGCAAATTGGAATATCCATCAAATAATAATGCTTTACCACTAATGCCGTTTTTCCATTCCGGATCTGATTTTAATGCATAATGAATAACAGACGACAAGGATTGAGCATGATCACGAGTGACGTTTCCAGCCCCTTCATCAAATCCCCACTGATGAAGGGCATCGTTGCTAAGCACCAGGTCTAATGGCGGATCCTTCTCTTGATTGATATTGGTTAGGTCTAATCTGTTTTTCATCTGTTTTTTGATCAAAACTCCTGTAATCGTCAGGAAGCATAATGCCAAAACAAGCAGCCTTATCCATATAATCCTCTTCTTTTTCATCTTAAAAACTCCTTATCTAGTACAGTGAATTCAACCTTAATAACAAAAAAAACCTAAAATGGGTAAGGACATATACACAAGGTATATTCTGTCCTTCACTCATTTTAGGTCTTGCCTGCTAACCAGTCGCAATCCTGCAATATTGAATTTCACATGATTATTCTAGGTTATTTGATCCTATCTATCAAGGTACGATTTTACCTTTTTATGGCCACAGGTACATTTACATCATCAATATTAATATGTCCCCATCCGCCAGTTTCATAGTCTACAACTTTGATGTATAACTCTTCTCCTATATAATCCGAAGCATCCCAGTTAACTCTTCGATAGGCTTCCCAGTTACCACCCGTTTCCTTCATTAACTCTTTGCCGTCTGAAGCTCGTACCAGTGCTAGATAAAGTCTGTCGATATTAGCTCCTCCGCCAATAAGGAAATCGATTTTTCCGTTTCCGCCCAACACAAAGTTCTCAGTCTTTAAGACTCCTGTCAATGAATCCCCGCCTTTTTCTCCATTATAACCCCATAAATGGTATTGTTCCGGGTCGATTCGGTCTGAGGCTTGGTTAAACGGTCCGCCCCATCCCCAATCGTTTGCCTTGGAAACGTGTTCATTACTAAAAGCTTTCCCTTCTACAACAGTCCATCCGGTTAAATCGCCGGTTTGGAAATCATGGTTTGGCAATTCTGTACTTTCTGGAATAGGATCTCCACCGCCATTCGATTCAGGCCAATAGGCAGGAACCGTTTCCCCGTATGCGGAACCCATTTCCCATACCTTCATCGATATCACTTTCGCATTTCCGCCACTACTCCATAACTCCAGGCCCAGAGCATCGGAAAGGGTTGGATATACACGTGATGTGATGCTTTTTTCACCATTTGCATAAGCCTCAATCATGGACCGGTCCAGATAAATATGAAGCTTGAGATTTTCTTTACCAATCTTAAGCTTTCCTCCCTGTATCCCTTTTTGGATATCCGGATCGAGACTGGATTTGTTTCGATCAATGTTTAGTGATTGTTTTTCAACATCAAAGAATAGTAATGTTTCTTCCTCGCCATTTGCTGACTTTCTAGCTTTTAGACCTACTTGTTTTGCTGAGGTTGGATTAATCTCGAGTTGAATTTCCAACAGATCACCCTTAACAGTTTTTAATAATTCATTGGCTTTATCTGTTTTCATATTCTTAATCGAAACAAGTTCCTTCTTCCTTAAGGAATCTAATTCGGAAATTGGTTTAATCCCTAATCCACCTTCTGAAGTTAATGAAAGCTCAAGCGGCAGCCCTGCATTATGAGCCCAGCCAGCATCGTAATGCTGCTTCTCCGTCCGGCGGTCCTGTGTAATACTAAAGAGAATCGAACGTCCCTTTCCATCAACCATTCCGCTTGGTCCTGTAAAGTGTTCACCATAATCAAATTGTTTCGGTTCCTCGTGGTCAGGAACAAACTCTAATTTTTCTTTATCCCATGTTCCAATCCAATACCAAACATATTTGACATTGTGTGGACTGTACCCATCAAACCAAGGGTTGAAAAAGAAGACATATTTTTCAACACCTTTTGCATCTTTACCTAATGGCAAGAACACTGGCAACTCCCAAACTTGGCCAGTTTTCGGGTTTTGCTTATAATTGCCGACAATCAGTGGCTTTTTGTATTCCCAATCTTTCAGGTTCTTGGAGGTATAAAGAAGTGCCGTTCCCCCTGCACCTTTAATACCTGAACCAACGAGCTGGTACCATGTATCTCCATCTTTCCAAACATATGGATCACGGAATTGCCCGTACCATACCTCCCCTTCTTTTGCCGGGAGGTTGGGCTCTTGAATCGTAACTGGTTTCTCATACATGGACCATTCTTTCAAATCGGGGTCTTCAGGATCTTTACTAGTTGCAAGACCTGTCATTTGATTTGGAACCTTTTTATCATCACCTGCTGTAAAAAATAACACCGGATTACCATTACCATCAACAGTTGATCCGCCTGACCAAACACCATCCGGCGCAACGGAGTTCCCATCAGGTGCAAGTGCTATCGGTTCATCCTTCCAATGAACCATATCCTCACTTACAGAATGCCCCCAATGAATTTGATGCCAATATGGGCCCTGGGGATTATTTTGATAGAATAAATGATATTTCCCATTATAGAAGAACGGCGCATGAGGCTCGTTCATCCAATGCTCTGGTGCGATAAAATGATATTGCGGGCGGTACCGATCGCCATCATACCGGCTGCGGTCAGGTGCTAAATCAGGTATTGGAAGTTTATGACTCTCAAAACTATTTAAATAGGACTCATAATTCTCTTTAATTTTTTCTCCTGACAGAGATAGGTTATGCATTTTTAATTCGTCAATCATTCCATTAAACATATTGGCAGTGAAAGCTCCGTTAACCAGAGCAGCGCTATTATGTTTTCCGATTAATAAATCATTTGAAGATGGTGTGATGGTTCCTTTCGGTGTGACCGTCTCCCCGACCAATTCACCATTTAAATAAAGCTTCATTTTTTGTTCAGCCTTATCAAAGGTGGCAACAATATACGACCATTTATTTTTTTCAAGAGGCTTGTTTTCGGCAGCCCAAACATCCTTCCACTCACCGTTAATACTTGCCTGAAACGACCATTTCCCGTGCCGTCCCAAGCCAAGGATATAACCTTCGCTTGCCGTTTTATTGTGTTGATTGACGATCGCTGATAATTGGCCGAGATCGCCCCATTCGTAAGATCTTGGAGCAACCCATGCTTCAATTGTAAGAGCATCTGTTGGCTTAATAGTTTGATTAGATGGCCTAGTAATCGTTGTAGAATATCCATCGAACAGTAAAGCTTTGTTACGAATCCCATCTCTCCATAAAGGATCGGTCGATGGCTTGTATAAAGCTTTCGTAAACACATAGGAAATAGGGTCTGCCATTCCTCTAACAAAGTCTTTTGTTTTGGTTCCACTGCCTTCATCCAATGGCCAGTTTGCTATGATGCCGGTATTTTTCACATGAAAGTCATCTACGTTAATATGGCCCCATCCACCTGTCGCATGGTCCACCACTTTGATGTAGACTTTTTCCCCCAGGTAATTGGCTGCGTCCCACTTGACCCGAGTATAAGCTTCGCTGTCCTTCCAATTGGTATTCGTCGCTTTGAGAAGTTCTTTATCATCGGAGGCTCTAACTAAGGCCACATATAATTTGTCTATGTCATTACCGCCGCCGATTAGGAAATTAATTTCACCAGTACCTGCCAGCGTAAAGTTTGATGATTTTAAAATTCCAGTTTGTCCGTCTTCACCATCTTTAGCTCCCCATAGATGGTATTGGTTATGGTGATTAAACGGTCCGCCCCAACCCCAATCCTTATCAGCTGTAACATCCTGATTGCTGAAGGCATCGCCTTCCACAATTGTCCATCCTGTTAAATCACCAGTCTCAAAATCTGGATTTTGGATAACATCGGTATTCACCGGGTCATTATTAAAAACATGAAAATCATCGACATTGATGTGCCCGAATCCGCCAGAATGATAGTCAACTACTTTGATATACATTGCTTCCCCGATATATTCCGATGCATCCCAACTGACTCTTCGGTAGGCTTCTGTGTTGGATCCCGTTGCTTTAAAAAGCTCTTTTCCATCCGAAGCACGAACCAAGGCAACATATAGTTTCGTAATATCCTGGCCCCCGCCAACAAGGAAATCAATCTTTCCATTCCCGCCCAGTTTGAATGCAGTTGATTTCATTACACCCGTACGGAAATCAGAGTTTGCATCATTCGCTGCGCCGGCAAATCCCCAAACATGGTAGGTTCCTTGCTGCTGAAAAGGACCACCCCAAAAACTAGTAACATTCGATACTGTACGATCAAATGCTGAGCCTGCCTCTGTCCATCCTGATAGATTGCCAGTCTCAAAATCTGGATTTTCAATCTCATTTGGCAGACTGACTCCATCAACGGCCACTTGATCTATTTTTGAAACAAAGGTTGCGCTGTCCAAATCATATACCTTTAATGATTTTAGGGATACTTCTCCACCGGTTGTGTAAAGTGCAAGAGATTGATTTTTAGGATTAGGGAAGAATTGATCCGTCATCACAACACGGCCGTCTTGACCAAATACTTCAACAGATGCCTTGTCAACAATCAGATGGAGTTTAACGGTTTGATTACTGGCATTTAACGGTGCTTCATGTTTTGCAGCAAAATTGCCATTGAAACTTGATTCACCAGCATTGGAACGGTCAACAAACAATTTTTTATTGCCAATATCGTAACCAATCTTTGTTTCCCCGCTATCGCCCTTTCGAACTTTAAAACCAAACTCCGTTGCCGTCGCCGAATTCAAATCAAATTCAGCCATAATCTCAAAGGTATCTCCTGATACGTTCGAAAGCAGATTTTCTGCTGGAGTTAGCACTTTACTTTCAAAAACTTGCGGATTGCCCCTAAGGCTTTCGAACTCACCTGCAGGTTTTTGGATAAGACGAATCCCTTCCCCATCAACCGTTGATAAGGCAAGTTCACGCGGAATAGACATCGTTCCACTGAATGAGGATGTTGGAATGTCCTGTCCATATTTCCAATTATTCATCCACCCCAGCCATAAGCGGCGTCCATCAGGCACATTACTCCATGTAACAGCTGCATAGAAATCAGCCCCATAATCGGCCCAGAGAACTTTACTCGGATCATTGGCATTGGTAAAATTTTTCCCATCAAAATCACCGATAAAATATTGCATCCCCGAACCGCCGGCAGGGGCACCTTCACTGATACTGACAGCTAATACCCACTTTTTCTTAGTTGGATCCCCATCAACCGGAAGGGCAAATAAATCCGGGCATTCCCATGTTCCCGCATGGGAGCCGTCATTGTTGCCAAATTCACTTACTTTCGTCCAACTTTTTAAATCTGGCGAGTTATAAAAATAAACGCGATCACCAGCTGAAATGACCATAATCCACTTGTTTGTTTCCTCATGCCAGAATACCTTTGGGTCCCGGAATACGTCAATCCCCTCTGGCATTGGAATAATCGGATTGCCTTCATACTTCGTCCAATTCCGGCCCTTATCGTTACTGTAAGCCAAACTTTGAACTTGGTGACCGCCTTTTTCTTGAGTAAATACAGCCACCATCGGCGGTTTAGAATCGCTTCCAAATCCAGTCGTATTGTTCCAATCCACAACTGCACTCCCTGACCAGATAAAACCTGTTTCATCTGGATAAAGACTGATCGGCAGGTATTCCCAATTGACCAAGTCTTTACTTACCGCATGTCCCCAATACATCGGTCCCCACTTAGGATCAGCAGGATTATGCTGATAAAACAGATGATACTCCCCATCGTAATAAACCATGCCGTTGGGATCATTCATCCAGTTTTTTTCCGGAGAAAAATGAAATTTGGACCGATATGGTTCATTTTCGCCATCAACAGACGAAATCGATGTTTCACGTGTTTCGGCTTTACTAGAAACAGTGGGCATAAACATTGAAATGATTAAAGAAAAAATGACCACTACCGATATTCCTTGATTTTTTAATCTTTGCTTCAACCCTGTTCCCCTCCAACATTTATTTATCACTACTATCCAAGCAAATAGAAGGCGCTTACAAATCAACTTATAAGAATGGGTGCTAATATGTATTGTTTAAGTGCACCCTAGAATAATTTTTAATCTTCAGTTTGTTCCCTTCATGTTTAGCAACTGGTTAAACCATAATTGACATAAGTAATAAACTGCATATGCTGCGAGACTGCCAATGATGAAAATCGTAGCTGGATAAAAATAGAAAATAGCAGTACCCGCCCCAACAATTATCAATAAAAGAATCGTTAAGACCGGGTTCATAAGGGAAAAGAGAAAAGCATTTCGAATCACGTGCTTCCAGCTTAGTTCGAAATGTACCATAATCGGAAAAAGATAAATGGAGATTGAACTAAATAACAAAATGCCAATAATTAAGACGATATAAAGAAGAAGCTGAACAACAGAATCTCCTGGCTGGATAAGCCGATAATCCAAAAATAAAAAGAGGGCAAGCACACTCCAAAATATCGATAGGATAAAGCTTTGTTTAAAATTCTCCTTGAAAATTTTAAAAAAGCTCTTCACGATACCCTCCGTTTCCTTTTGCAATATTCGTTTACGGACAACACCAAACATGGCAACTGTTGCCGGAAAAAAGGTAATGAGGGGGAGCATCGTCATGACCCATAGTAAATTTAATAGAAATAAATCTACGATTGTATTCAATGTCGTATATAATCTGTTGTTTAAAGCGTTCATCCTGTCATTCCCCCTATTACCCTTTTCACTGCATTATCGCCAGACAGATTTTAACGTAAAGAGCTCAAGCGACTGCAACTTAACTTCTCCGTTTTTTACATAGAGCTCAATTTGCTTACTTTCTTCATTTGGGAAGATTAAGTCCGTTATCACCGACTTTCCGCCGTTTCCAAACACCTCTACCGATGACTGATCAACAAAAACATGCAAGATGATCATATTATTTTCTAGCAGTAGATGGCTCTCATGTTTTCCGGCGAAGTCCTCATGGAAAGCAGCCTCTCCCGAATTGGTTCGATCAACAAATAATGTTTGTTTTTTTACGTCATAACCAATTATCGTTTCTTCATTGGCTCCCTTACAAACCTTGAATCCAAATTCCGCTGCTGAACCAATTTCAAACTCGGCAACGATTTCGAATGTGTTACTCTTTACATTATCTAAAAGATTTTTTCCAGGTACAACTCGTTCGTTTTCTAATACTATCTTTTCATGACGAAGACTTTGTAATTCATGAATCGGGTTTTGTACGAGACGAATTCCTTCTTCAGTTTTCTTTAATCCAAGTACTCTCGGAATCGTCGTTGCACTTCGCCATTCTTTTGTAGGCGTAATATTGGCATAACTCCAGTTACTCATCCAGCCAATATAGATCCTTCTTCCGTCTGCGGCCGGAACATCAGACCAGCTGACTCCTGCATAATTATCGCGGCCATGGTCAATCCAAAGAGTCGTTTCTGGTTCGTGATGATTGAAAAATGTTTTACCATCAAAATCTCCAATAAAATATTGTGTTCTCGATCCTTCTTTATATTTTGGGTCGTTGCCAATGCTGACAAATAGCACCCATTTTTTCTGATTGGAATCACCATCAACAGGTAATTCAAACAGGTCAGGACATTCCCAAACACCCTGATGGGAGCCATGACCTTCTCCAAACTCACTGGCAAACTCCCAAGCTATTAAATTTTTGGAAGTATAGATTCTAATCGTTTGGCCTGCGGCTAAAACCATGACCCATTGATTGGTTTCACGATGCCAGAACACTTTTGGATCACGAAAATCTGTGATACTTTCTTCTTGGAGAACAGGGTTCTCCTCATATTTTACCCATGTCCGCCCATTATCCTTGCTATGGGCAAGACTCTGCCTTTGTCGTGGACGGTCCGAATCAGGGTATGTATCAGCATGAGTAAAAATCGCCACTAACCCTGATTCCCCTCCAAAGAAACCGCTTGTGTCATTCCAATCCACGACTGCACTCCCCGAAAAAATCGTTCCATGCTCATCGGGAGCCAAACCAATTGGGAGGTGTTCCCAGTGAACAAGATCTTTACTTACCGCATGCCCCCAATGCATCGGACCCCATGTCGTTCCATTGGGATGATATTGATAAAATAAATGATATTCTCCGTTATAATACACCATCCCATTCGGGTCATTCATCCATTGGCGCTCCGGTGAGAAGTGATACTGCGGACGGTATTTTTCGGTATAATACTGTTTTTTTTCCAGGACGTTATTATTCATTTCTTACACTTTCCCTTTCTCAGGAACTCTTTTTTTTAAGGCTTTGTTAAGGTTTGCTGTTGATTATTTCAGTTAAACTATTTACTATGAGTAATATTTACAGGCTCAATCTTGTTTTCATCATAATAAAGACTCTTTGCTGTTGATAAAGATTGAGAATGGTATATGTTTGTTTGCAACATGATGATTTTTCCATCTAATTGCTGACTAATTTTTATTACACATGGATCAGAAATGCCCTTCTTCTTTGCTAATTCGTACATACTCTGGCGAAATTCATCTATAGTCTCCCGTAAAGCTGCTACAGTCCCCAAAACCATTGATTTTATTTCCTTTCCACAGTTTATCGAATATTGTTAATATTTAAAAACTAATCTATCTATATAAAACCAGCACAGACTTTTACCCTCCACCCAAAATCAACACTAGCCTTTAACAAAGCCTTTTTTTAAAAACCTTTCAACCTGATCGATGGTTGGAATACTGGGAATTCCACCTTTTCCTTCTGTCGTTAGGGCACCAACTGCATTAGCAAAAGTAACCATTTCTTCAAATTCTGATGCAGTTAAATGAGCTACCGGTTTTTTCCTTTCAAGGATTTGATATAATACACCGCCAACAAAGGCATCTCCCGCTCCCGTTGTATCGACAACGTTTACTTGATACCCTTTTTTACTGGCATATCCTTGTATGCTTCGGTAAAAACAGCCTTCTGGCCCTAACGTGACAAATATTACAGCTGTACCAAATTGTTCCTGTAAAACTTCCGTGCCCTTTATGACATCACGATAGCTGGTTAAAAATTCCAGTTCCTCCTCTGAAATTTTAACGATGTCAGCATATTCAAATCCCTTTAAAATCTGCCGCTTTGCTTCATCAAGTGACCTCCACAAAGGAGTTCGCAAATTCGGATCATAGGAAATCGTTACATTATGCTTTTTTGCATATTCCAATGCGGTAAAAGTGGCAGTGGCTGCAGGTTCATTTGTTAACGATAAAGAACCGAAATGAAAGATACGGGACTGTTTGATTGTATCTTCATCAATATCATTTTTCTCCAGCATGATATCGGCTCCTGGATTTCGATAAAAACTAAAGGAACGATCCCCTTTTTCATCTAAATGAACAAAAGCTAGTGTTGTATTGACTGTTTCCGAGAATAAAAGATTGCTTGTATCAATCTTTTGGCCTTCTAAGACACCCTTGAGAATATGACCAAATTGATCGTGCCCCACTTTTCCAATAAACGCCGTTTTCTTATTTAATCTGGAGAGTGCCACTAGGACATTGGCCGGTGCCCCGCCAGGGTTTGTTTCAAATAATACATGGCCCTTTTCCGAATGACCGGAGGGTGTGAAATCAATTAAAACTTCTCCTAAAGCCGTGACATCAAACATGTACATCATCCTATTTCTTATTTTTTGAAAAGAAAAGCCAGACGAGAAAGGATATCTGGCTTTATATTGGGATTATTGTTTGTTATAGCGGTCTAATCCTTTTTGGTAAACTTTCATTAATTTATCAAGACCCATATCATTTAATTGATTCACATACGCATCCCATTCCTTCTCAATTCCTCCCTCGATCAACCATTGAGCTTCTTTTTGCTTCACAAAGGCTTTAATTTCCGGCTCAATCGTATTAATCACTTCAAGCTCTTCAGGGCTAAAGAAGATGGCAGGATAGCTTTCTTGTACCATATGTGGTTTATAATACTGGTCAAGAATTTGTAATCTTTCCTTTGCTCTTGGCTCCATGTCTACAACTTTGCCAAAGTGCTCCTTTAAGACTACAAACGGACCGCCCGGAGCAACCTTTTGACGTAATTCACCCATTGCTACGCCTGCTGGAAGCTCTTTATTCACTAACATGCCATTCGCATCTTCCTCGTAAATTTCACCAATTGGGCCCCAGTTAATTTGTGCTGACATTTTTGGCTCATATAATTGGTCAACCCAGCGCATCGTAATCTCAGGGTTCTTGTTTGCTGAGGTAATCACAAAGGCATCTCTTCCATACTCAGAATAGTTTGAACGCCCAATGACAACTTTGCCATCTTTCCCTTTTAATGGAGGTAATACCACGTAATCTTTCACTCGATCTGGTCCAACCACTTCCGTATTTTCCCACCAAATGAAAGAGCCAAGTGTTGGATTCTGCGTTTTCCCTTTTGCAAAAAGCTGCTCTGTCTTTTGGGTGACAACCTCAGGGTCAATTAAACCTTCTTTTACCCAGCCGTTATAATACTTAATAGCTTCCTTAAATTCCGGCTGAACCGCTGCATAAATAACTTTTCCATCTCTGACGATGCGGTGATCGGCTTCAAATGGAGCATCCGGCAGCCCGAATAATCCAATTAAATCTCCTTCATTCCCGCACCAGCCGTTATACCAGAAAGTCAGCCCAATTTCATCTTTCTTACCGTTTCCGTTCGCATCCTTTTCGACAAATGCCTTTAACACATCATGATATTCTTCTAATGTCGTTGGCATTTGCAGACCCAGTTTATCTAACCATGTTTTATTAATGAACATAATGTTAGGCATTCCGATTAAATCCATTTCTTCTGCACGCGGCAGGGAATAAATATGTCCATCCGGTGCTGTTACAACTTTTTTCAAGTCTGGTCTTTGTTCAAATAACTTTTCTAAATTCGGGGCATATTCGTCAATTAAATCCTCTAATGGGATAATGGTACCATTCTGACCATTTTGCACAAGATCATTATCGGAAAAGCCTGACGCATAGAACGCATCTGGCAGGTCACCACTTGCCAGCATTAAGTTTTTCTTTTCTTGATATCCATCACCAGGGATATTATTCCATTTAATTTGAACGTTTGTTGCTTTTTGAAGTCGGTCAAAAATCACCATTTTGGAATAGTCGGGTGCGAGAGCTGCCTTTGGTGAAACAATGTTTAGCGTTACTTGTTTGTCGACAATCGGTAAACCTGTTTTATGAAAGGCAGCATCTGCTTTTTTATCGGAACTAGCTGAATCGTTGTTTGAGCAGCCAGTTAATGCTAATGAAGCACTTAATCCTAAAACCAACGCCATTGCCATGCTCTTTTTCTTGTTTTTCTGGACATTTTTCTTGATTGATTTCAACATTTGATTTTCCCCCTATTAGATCGATTAAATGGATGGCAAACTATCAATAACGTCGACCACCACCCCTTATTGCAAATCATTTCGATTAACCTTTAATTCCACCGATCATAACACCCTTGACAAAGTATTTTTGAACAAATGGATAGACGATTAAAAGCGGGATGGAAGCGACAATAATCACACCGTATTTAATTAGCTCAGACACTCTTTGTTTTGCGGCCAAGGAGTCCAAATCACTGATCATCATTGTGGATGACTGATTTTGAATTAAAATGTTTCGTAAAATTAATTGCAATGGATATAAGTTTTCATTATTCAAATAGATTAAAGCATCAAAATAAGAGTTCCAGTGCCCCACTGCATAAAATAGGACCATAACAGCCACAATCGGTTTTGATAAAGGAAGGACAATCTTCCAGAAAAATTTCACATCCGAGCATCCATCTATTCGTGCCGCTTCTAATAACTCATTAGGAATAGAGGACTCAAAAAACGTTTTGGCCACAATGACGTTCCATACCGCAACAGCTTTTGGAAGGATTAGCGCCCACATAGTGTTAAGCAAACCAAGATTCTTAACAACCAGGTATGTAGGAATTAATCCGCCTGAGAAAAACATTGTCATGAGGAATAAAAACATAATCACATTTCTTCCATATAAATCTTTTCTTGATAATGCATAGGCAGCCATTAAGGTAAAAGAAACGTTTACAATCGTACCAACCACCGTATAGATGATGGAGTTCTTATAGCCCAGCCAAATCTTGCTGTCTCCAAAGATTCGCTGATACCCTTCAAGGGTCAGCTCTTTCGGCAATAGCCATACCTTTCCTTCGTAAATCATGTTTGGGTCACTGATAGAGGCAATTACAATAAAGTACAATGGATAGACTACCAATAGTAAGATGATCGCGACCAGAAAAAAGTTAATAATATCAAAGACCTTATCTTCCTTCGATTTTCTTGTCATTCTCTTATTCTTTAAAGCTAATATACTCATTTATGCTGCACCTCCTGTTACCATAATCCTGTTCCGGATAATTTTTTCGCAAACTTATTTACTAAGACTAATAAAACTAAGTTAATCACTGAATTAAACAATCCTACTGCGGCAGCAAAACTATATTGCGCCTGCAGTAACCCCATCTTATAAACATAGGTTGGGATAATCTCTGCTGCCGGCTGGTTCATTGGTGTTTGTAACAGGTAAGCCTTTTCAAAACCAATATTCATAATGTTACCAACGTTTAGAATTA
Organism: Bacillus sp. ISL-46; assembly: GCF_018613205.1. Classification (NCBI taxonomy): domain Bacteria; kingdom Bacillati; phylum Bacillota; class Bacilli; order Caryophanales; family Bacillaceae; genus Bacillus; species Bacillus sp. ISL-46. Next base: position 193,467 of record NZ_JAGGQR010000013.1, on the reverse strand, counting down.
ATAGAATAACAGCCGTTGGCATAATCGCCGGAATATCCACATGAAAAATCCGCTGCCACTTATTTGCTCCATCCATTACCGCAGCCTCATGCAGTTCAGGGCTGACTCCTGCAAGCGCTGCTAGATATATAATCGCAGCCCATCCGGTTTCTTGCCAAACGCCTGAGGCAATATATAATGGTTTAAACCAATCAGGTTTTGCCATAAACGAAATCGGATCGCCGCCAAAAATCAGGATTAAGTTATTAATAAGCCCATTGTTTGAAAAGAAGACATAAATCATACCCGCTAAGACAACTACTGATATAAAATGCGGCGCATAAACAACTGTTTGAACAAAACGTTTGTACTTATCACTTCTAATTTGGTTCATCATGAGAGCTAGAAAAATTGGAAGCGGAAAACCAACGATTAGTTGTATAACGCTAAGACCAAGAGTATTTTTAATCAGGCTCCAAAATTGATAGGAATCGAAAAATCGCTCAAAATGTTTAAATCCAACCCATGGACTTCCCATAATTCCTTTTGTTGCAACAAAATCTTTAAAAGCAATTAATATTCCATACATCGGAACATAATGGAAAACAATAAAATAAACTAAAGCGGGTAAAAGAAATAAATAGAGCTGATAACTACTCAAGATTTTTTTTAGTTTTGATGCTTTTTTTACTTGGATGGGTAAATCGATTACCGAATTTGCTTTCCTAACCACTTCCATATCCTTGCCTCACTTTCAACAATGTTTTTTTGTTTTGTCTAACATTTCAATTGAAACGTTTCCAACAATAGCTAAAAAAATTTGTATTATCTAAACCGTTTCTTCCTTTCTTTACATCATAGGTATTCGATAAATCTCTTACTTGAACGTTTCATTGAAACGTTTCCAAAGAGAGTTAAAAAAATTATATATCTAAGGTTCCTCCCTCTCTGTAACGAGAGGCATTCGATAAATCCTTATCCTCCAGCGTTTCAATTGAAACGTTTCCAACGAAGAGTTAAAAAAATTGCAAATAATACCTAAGTTGTTTCGCCCTCTCTGTACATGACAGGGATTCGATAAATCTCTTGCTCCAGTGCTCCACCTTCAATCTTTCTTAAGAGAAGCTTTACAGACATTCTTGCCATTTCTTCAACCGGCTGCCGGATCGTTGATAGAATTGGATGAAACAGCTTATTATCCTGAATTCCATCATAACCAATTACTTTTACATCCTCTGGAGTTCGTATTCCATGTTGTTTGGCTTTATCAATATATTTGGCGGCTAGCAGGTCAGTATTAGCAAATATGCCGGAAACATTATGATGTTCTTTTATTTTAAAGAAATTTTCGAAATATTCATCATCATTATAAACAGCATCATGCTCCTCATAAATGATATATTCAATCCCTTGATCCTTTGATTCATCTATAAATCCTTTCTTCCGAAGTTCGACCTCACTGTAGGCAGAACTAGTGATTCCAAGATACGCCGCTTTTTGTGCTCCCGCCTTTACAAGTTCTTTTAGCGCAATGCGGCCGCCAGTATAGTTATCTGAAGTTACACATGTGATTTTTTTTCCAAAATGGCGGTCAATGCTGATAATAGGAATATCGGTGTTCACTCTATCCTCGATGTCGTTGTAAGTAATCCCGATAATACCTGCTACTTTATTCTGATTGAGCCTATCTAAATAATAAAGCTCTTTGTCAGGTCTGCCTCCACTATTGCAGAGCATCAATTTAAAACCTTCTCGGTCAAGCTCATCTTCGATATAATAGGCTAGCTCCGAAAAAAATGGATGCCATATACTAGGGAGCAATAGCGCAACCATTTTTGATTTTTGCATTTTAAAGTTTCTTGCCACTTCATTAGGTATGTAATTTAATTGTTTGATCGCAGCATTCACTTTCTCCCGTGTTTCGTTCCTTACATTCGGATGATTGTTAATGACTCTTGAAACAGTGCCAACTCCGACTCCTGCTAGGTCTGCAACATCTTTTAAACTTGGCACTACTACTACCTCCCATATTAAAGCGATTTTCATAAACTTATGATACCACTACTTGGAAACGTTTCCATGTACCTATGATATCATCATCTTGGAAACGTTTCAACGTTTTTTTAAAAAAATAAATTAATTTTTCTGATTACTTTTTCAAGATAGAATGTATTTTTTTAATGCCTCTGCTACACCGTCCTCATCATTGGAAAGTGTGATATCATTAGCAATTTGTTTCACTTGTTCCGGTGCATTTCCCATGGCAATTCCAAGTCCCGCAAATTCGATCATATTCATATCGTTATAGTTGTCGCCTATTGCGATAATCTCGTTTTTTAGGATATCAAACTCTTTGCATAAAAATTCAATGGCAGAAGTTTTGGTTGTATGTTTGGGCATTATTTCTAAGTAGGTAGGTTTTGAAGGGTATATATTTAAATAGCTAGAGAGATAATCATTTATTTTTACATCCAATTGATGTATCTTATGGGATTCGGCCATACATAAAATTTTATTAGGTCCAGTATTTCCTTGCTCCCACATCATAAATAAGGTACTAAAATCTAAAATTGAAGGAGTAATATTCGTAATTTCACTCTCTTGTTTCGCCCAATCATCCATTTCTTCTATATACCATTCATCATCCTTATATAAACTGATATGTATGCCGATACTTTTGACAATGTTATACACCTGCTTAACATCTGAAACTGGTATCGTAATGTTTAATAGCGTATCACGATTATTCCAAATGAACGCACCGCTGTAACAAATAATAGGCTGTACGATATTTAATGCTTGCTGCAAGAACTTTATCCCTTTAGGCATTCTTGCAGAAACTAGGATGACTGGAATTTGTTTTTCAATAGCAACTTTCTGGATTACTTGTTTCGTTTTTTCCGTAATCTCATGCCTGGAATTCAGTAATGTCCCATCAATATCCAAACATACCATTTTGAAATTACCCATATGAATCCCCCTAGTCCTTAATAAAATATTTTTAGTCGGAATTTATAACAAGTGTCTAAATTTTTAGTAAGCTAATATATAAATATATCGTCGATTTAAAGATCATGAATATATTGTCAATAATAATTGGTTTTCTTCTTTAAGGTAACTAATTTTGTCCTTTTACCTTTATGAACTGACACAAATCTCATTACCGCGCTGTGAATGGTATAGCTTCCAGTAATACCCCTTACGCCTAATTAATTCGTAATGGGATCCCTCCTCTATGATTCTACCTTTTTCAATGAAAAGAATACGGGTTGCGTTTTGAATCGTCGAAAGCCGGTGGGCGATAATAAAGGATGTTCTGCCTTTCAGTACCGTCTCCAGTCCTTTTTGCAAGGCCAGCTCCGTTTCCGTATCGATCGATGAAGTCGCTTCATCGAGGATTAATATTTTCGGATCGGCCAATAGTGCCCTGGCAAAAGAGATCAGCTGCCTCTGTCCAGTAGAAAGACTTGTGCCTCTCTCATTTACTTCGGTTTGATATCTATCCTTCAAACGGCTGATAAACTGATGAGCCTGCACCGCTTTTGCAGCCTCTAACACTTCTTCATCTGTCGCATCCAGCCGGCCATAGCGGATATTATCCATAATCGTTCCCGAAAAAACAAACGGATCTTGGAGCATGATTCCCATTTGCTTCCTAAGCGATGGGATCGTTACCGTCTTAATATCAATCCCGTCAATTTCAATTTTCCCACTATTAATATCATAAAAACGACTAATCAAGCTTATGATCGTGGTTTTCCCTGATCCTGTTGCACCGACAAGAGCGATCCTTTCACCTGGATTTACCTTGAAATTAATATTGTTGAGGGTTTTCCCCTCTTTCTCATACCCAAAAACAACATTCTTATATTCAACCATCCCTTGAATTTCGGGAAGCTGAGCAGCATTTGGAGCATTGTTTACCGTTGGCTTTTCATCCATCATTTCAAAAATTCGTTCCAAATAGGCCATCGCATTAATGATGGCATTATAAAAATTCCCGATGTTCGCTAAAGGCATCCAGAACATCCATATATAGCCTATAAAAGCAACCAGTGAACCAACCGTGACCCCGTGACCGATCATCGCTATGCCGAGAATGTAGATAAACGAAACCGTTAGGACTGAAATAATCTCAATGGAAGGCCATAGCAGAAATTGTATTTTCACTGCCTTCATCCATGAGCCTCGATAGCTCTCAGCCACTTCACCAAAAATACGTTTATTTTCTGACTCTCTGGAAAAGGCTTGAGTAACCTTAATTCCATTAATACTTTCATGAATATATGCATTCATATTGGATTGCTTGTTACTTAAAGTTTGCCAGGCTTTCCGCTGGGCATTTTTTATAAAAAATATCACCGCGGCCAGTACTGGAAAACCAGCCATGGCATACAGCGTAAGTTTTACATCAATCGATAACATAAAACCGAGAATAACAAACAGGCTGAAAAGATCGGTGATCAAATTAATGATTCCATTTGAAAGCAAATCACTTAAAGAATTAACATAGTTTACAACTCTCACTAAAATTTTTCCATGCGGCCTGCTATCGTAAAAAGAGAATGATAGTTTTTGCAAATGAGTAAATAAATCTTTCCTAATATTTTGGATGATACTCTGTCCAGTCTCAGTCATGATTCGAATCCGATATTTCATACAGATCCCGCTAATCAACAGGGCGATTACGTAAATACCCGCAAGAATGAATAAGCCCCCAACGTCTTTGTTTGGGATTTTCACGTCAATGGCTTGTTTAATCATATACGGCCCGATTAAATTCGCACCGCTGGCGATCAGCATCATGAAAACGGTAAAAAGGATCTTTTTTTGGTGAGGCTTTATATAAATTAACAACCGTTTAAATTGAATAAGACTAAATGGTGACTCTAACTCCTCATCGACATCAAATTTATTTCGTACCATTGATATAGATCACTTCCTTTCCATGGTGCTGTTCTTCAAAATTTCCATATTGATTTTTAAATACGTTAGCGTAGTAGCCCTTTTTCTTAAGCAGTTCTTCATGCTTCCCTCTTTCAATAATCCTTCCATTTTCCATAACAAGAATCAAATCCGCCTCTTTAACAGATGTAATCCGATGGGCAATAATGAAACAGGTTTTATCCTGATGGATAGACTTCAACGTTTTTTGAATACGAAGTTCGGTTTCCATATCGACACTTGAGGTTGTATCATCAAGGATGAGAATCGATGGATCTTTCAGAATCGCCCGTGCCAAAGCAATCCGCTGCCTTTGCCCCCCGGAAAGCCCTACCCCTCGTTCACCAATGATCGTTTCGTAACTATCAGGCAGCTCAATAATAAAGTTGTGTGCCTCTGCCATTTTCGCAGCCGTTTGAACGGATTCTATCGACGCTTCAGGATTTCCATAAGCGATATTTCCTTCAATCGTATCTGAAAAAAGGAAAATATCCTGCATCACCATGGCCATGCTTTCCCGTAATTTGTGGATATCCCATTCCATCACATTGATTCCGTCCACGCTTACTTCTCCACTATCCGTATCATAGAATCTGCTTAGAAGATTCACTAATGTTGATTTCCCGGCACCAGTCGGCCCAATAATTCCAATCGTTTGACCCGGCATGCCTTTAAAGGTAATATCCTTCAACACCGACTCTTCACCATAACTAAAGGAGACTTGTTTGAAATCAACGATCCCTTTGAAATTTTCCACGTTCTTTTTATTGACAGCATTGGTGATTTTCGGTTCTTCATTTAATAATTCTTCCACTTTTTCAGCAGAAGCAATAAACCGCTGGACATCATTTATCAACCAGCCAGCCATCCGCATCGGATTATTTAGCGCCCATATCAAGGAATTGAACGTAACTAATTCTCCAAGAGAAATAGAATTATTAATTACCATAATCCCACCAACTACGATCATGACAACTGTTAACATCCCTGCAAGTGAATCAAGTACGGGCAAGTACTTTTCCCATACTCTTGCCGAGTTAAGATTCTTTTCCTTGAAACCTGTATTTTCTAATGAAAATTTTTCTATTTCATAATCTTCCTTCGCAAAGGCTTTTACCACTCGATTGCCGCTGATATTCTCCTGCACCACTGAATTCAACCTGGCAAACTGTTCCCGAATCGCAGAAAAAGTGGGTTTTACAGTATAGGTTAAACGAAAAGCAAAGAAACCAATAATCGGTGTTACGGCGAGCATGACCAAAGCTAACGGCGGATGTAGAGCAAACATGAATCCAATAGCAAACAGCAAAATGGTAACATTTTCAAAAATAATATAAATAGCCCATGCAGTAAAATGCCTGACTGCTTCTAAATCCCCAGTCATGCGCGCCATGACATCTCCCGTTTTTGTTCGATCATAAAAACTAAAATCCAATTGGTTAAGCCGAGTATACAACTCTTCCCTTATCGTAAAAATTACATTTTGCGAAATCCGCTCAAACATTAATTGATAACTATAACGAATCACTGTCTTGGTTATGGTTACACCAATCATTAATCCCAACAGGGGCCATAATAAATCATTCTGATGTCCATAAATAACCTTATCGATGATTTTACCGGCAATATAGGGATTAAACATATTTAGAACTGAAACAGCTAGCGCAAGTGAAAGTCCAATGAATAATCTAACCCGGTAATTCCGTATATATCCCCATATCCATCGCATGCTTTGCAAAGATCGTTTCCTCCTTCCAATTCTGTTTAAACATAAATACATCATATTATTGTTGCGGTCTTCGTATGAATGAGAAAAAATTTATTTAGGTATTCGAAACAGCCCTCCTTTAAAAAGAAAGGCTGTTTAATATTTCCCGCTGCGTCTCTTGAAAATGGATGACTTCCTCTTGAGTTGGTAAGGAAGAAATGGCGCCTACTTTCGTACAAACCATTGCTCCCACTTTATTACTAAAGTACATGATTTGTTTCAGTTGTTCGAAGTCTTTTAAAACTCTCTTTGGTTCTGTTGCTCTAGCCAACTGGTAAAGTGTTGCGCCTACGAATGCATCACCCGCACCGGTAGAATCGATAGAATCTACTTTTATACTTGGAACCATCTCCATATTTTGCCCATTAGAAATCATCGTTCCTTCTTTTCCTAAAGTAACCGCAACGACTAATGCTCCCAGTTGATGTAGAACTTCGATTCCATCACTTAAATCGTTCATGCCAGAGATAATTTTTAATTCCTCATCGCTTACTTTTACAAAATCAGCGATAGCGATTCCCTTTTGCGCTAACTCTACAAATTGGTCTCTTCTCCCTTTCCAAAGGTCAATTCGATAGTTAGGGTCAAATGAGATAAATTTACCTTCGTCCTTTGCTTCCTGCATGACATGTAAATAAGTCGATTGAAAGGGATCATTTAATAAAGCGGTCGCTGAACCAAAGTGTAGAATACTCGATTCTATTATTTTTTCTTTATCAAGCTCGTCTTCAGTTAAAAAAGCATCTGCCCCGCGATTAAATACGAAGTCTCTTTCTCCATTTGCTTTCAATGAAACAAAAGCTAGAGTTGTAGGATGCTCATTATCTAGTACAAGCATAGAGGTATCGACATTCACTTCTTCTAATATATTTTTTAAAAAATGACCAAACGGATCATTTCCAACTTTTCCACTGAATAGAGCACTGCCCCCTAATTTCACAATCGCAGCACAAACATTAGCAGGAGCTCCCCCTGCCTCTTTTTCAAAATTTTGACCTTGGACTAAGTCCATGTCCACATCTGTACAGAAAAAATCGATTAATAATTCTCCAATACAAATGACTGATGAATTGTTTTTCATTTTAGCTCAACCGTCCTTTCAAATTGTTCTATATAGTAACTTTTTCATGGCCTTGCAAAAACAAAGCTCTAACCTTTGATTAGAGCTCTGCCGAAAAATAAAATTACTTATCACTGGAAGTTAACGATAATTTGCGTTTTTTTTACTTCTTTATTTTATATCAGACGAAAGTGTCCACTGCTGACGCTCTAGATTCAGATTCAAATCATTAAGTGTCAAAATTCCCTCTCCCGATATTTCGAGTGCCTTGCCATTATGAACAGAAGTGATTCTTACAGTTCCATTATCATTTTTGGTAATTATCCAGCGCTGATTATTATAGCCAAGATAGTTGTACAGCTGAATTTTATTTTGCCCTGTATCCAGATCTATAGCTTTGCCGGCCTCTGTACGTATGGAATAAGAACCATAATCATCACCTGTCGGAATCAAAGTCCAGTTTATAGCTTTGTCTGCATCAGCTACGGTCACAGGCTCACCGTTTTGAGAATTAGCAGTATAAATCGCTTTGCCTGTTGCTATATTCGTAAAGCTTGTTACGGTTAAGTTTGCTTCTGACATATTGCTGACATTGACATTCTGATAGTAAGCTTGACCTCCAAAGACATTTAAACCAAAATGGCCTTCAGCAAAGGTTCCATCCTGTAAATCCATGATTTTTTGACCATCCACATAAATCTGAATGTGAGGACCCTTTGCTTCGATTTTCACTTTATATGTCTTTCCTGGTTGAATAAAGGCAGGCACTTTCGCAATGACCATACGGTCCACGAAGAGACCGTCAATCTTGTAAAAAAGGCGAAAAGCCTTCATGTTCGGATCAAGATTGAAGAATAACCGCTTCTACCGTCTTCACTTGCCCGGAACAGAATGGAACCTGCTCCTCCCGATTGTCCCAGTATCATATCTGCTTCATAAGTAAAGTCTCATGCCGTTTCCTTGGCCATATAGTTTGCATCACTTGTATACGTACCACGGATTCCATTTTCTGTGATGGTCCATTGGGAGGCAGAAAGATCTGCTTTCCATCCAGTGAGATTAGTATAGAATTCACCATCATACACTCTAACAACTACACTTGCTGAAGCCTTTCCATTTGCTGCAGAAGCTGTAATAATTGCTTCCCCTTTGCTTCCTGCTTTAAGTACTGCATTGGAGTTAGTGAAGGAGTCAACCCTCACTACATTCGAATCACTAGATGTCCATTTAATTGGCTGAGTTCCCTTTCCCTTTCGGTTCTCCGCGGAAGCAAACAACGTTAGAGCATCGCCAATATTCATCTCTCTTTGATTTGTATCCATTACAATTCTTGTATCCTCATCCGCATTTTGATTCCAGGTATTTGCTAGCGAATGTACCTTTAATGATACAATATTTACATCTCCCCCCTTGGTGTAGAAGTTCATACTGCGACTTGAAGGATCCGGGAAAATAACATCAGAAAAAACAACTTTCCCATCATTAGCAAATACTTCAATGGACGAATCGTCTACAAATATATTCATTTTGATACGTTTATTATCCGGTTTTAAAGAAGCTTCATGTAAAGTGGAAAAAAGGCTGGAGAAATCCTTCTCTCCTGACTCCGCACGATCTACAAATATTTGATTATCTGCTGTTTTGTAGCCCACGACTGTTTTTTGGTCGGCCCCTTCACGAACATGAAAACCAAATTCGGTTAATTTGCTGGTAGAAGGAATTTCAATCTCCGCTTCTATTTCAAATGCTCCTGAAGAGATTCCCTTCAACAAGTTGGAAGCATTAGTCGGATTGACTACCTTGTTCTGTGTCTGGAAAATGGTACTGCGAATCGACTGTATTTCCTTAATAGGAGCTTGTGCAAGTCTTATCCCTTCATCTGTTTTCACCAATCTTAATTCTCTCGGAATAGTCAGTTCTCCTTTCCAGTCCATAGTTGGAAAAGCGAATGGATAATCCCAGTTGGTCATCCATGCCATTATCACACGGCGGTTATCCGGCATATTGGCGAAGGACATAGATGCGTAGAACTCCTTCCCGTAATCCGTTTTCAGTACTTTACCTGCTGTATTGTCATTGACGAATTTACCATCAGCTGTCAAATGCCCTACAAAATACTCCGCATCGGATCCCTGCGTCTTTGGATTTGCACCTGTACTAATCATCAAAACCCATTTTTTCTCTTCCGTACCGTCTACCTGAAGTTCGAAGAGATCAGGGCATTCCCATACACCGCCATGAACATAATTTCCATAACCAAAATTATCAGTAAGCTTCCAATCAATTAGGTTAGTAGAAATAAAGAAGCGAATGTGATCTCCTCCAGATACAACCATGACCCATCGATTGTTTGCCTCATCTCGGACAACTTTAGGATCACGGAAGTCCCAGCCGCCTGGATCTTCTCCATTCCTGCCCGGATTCTCAATGACAATTGGGTGCTCCGTTGAATATTCCCAAGTACGTCCCTGATCAGTACTGTAGGCAAGACCAATCCGCTGATTACCATTTGTTCCATCCGGATTAAAGGAAGTGTAGTAGGCAATAAGCCCTTTACCACCAGAATTGCTGAATAAACCGGAAGCATTTTTTAGATCTGCTACAGCTGAACCAGACCAAACATGCCCGTAATCATTCCATGGCAAAGCAATAGGGAGACGGTTCCAATTCACCATATCCTTACTTACTGCATGAGCCCAAGTCCCCCCATCTTGGTGAAATAAATGATACTCGCCTTCAAAGTAGACGAGCCCATTCGGATCACTTACAGAGCCTCGAGCTGGAGTATAATGATAATCCGGTCGATATTTTTCTTTGTAATAGCTGGATGCTGGAACAAGATAAATATCCTGGAAGTAAGCAGAACCTGATGTTACAGAAAATCCGGCAAATCCAGTACTGTAACTCATATCCGCCACTTTTACAGCTGCCTCAGAATATCCATCAACATAAAGTTCGATTTGATTGCCGTTTGTTATAATTTCAAGATGGTGTTTAGCACCTTTTTCGGTTATATAGGTGCGGTCAGATGTTTTGAGCACAGTACCGTCCGCCTTCTCCAAATGTGCTTTGACAGTACTTCCTTCTTTCATAAGCACGGCCTGGTAACCAGTTGTTCCTTGTTCATTGGTACGAAATGAAAGTGCTGCTTCCGATGGATCTTGATCAAAAGAAATATTTCCTTCAAGCACAAAGTCGCTTGCACTCTTATTGTAGATTTGCTTGGCTTTCACACCATCAACAGCAATTCCCTTCAGACCTTTGATTGCTGGTTCCCAGCTTCCTTCCTTATATAGGGAAGGGCCTAGATTTGTAGAAAGTTCGCTAACTTTTACATTTTGAAACAACGCTGCTCCATCCCATACATTAAGGCCAAGAAAACCCTTATGATATGTAGCATTATGGACATCAATAATAGGAGCATACTGATTCCCCCAATAAACTTTGATATGATCTCCAACCACCTTCGATAGATTCCTCCCTCTTGCAGGTTAACTTGGAATTCCTCTTTTAATTTCTTCTCGTCACGAGCATCACGAAGACGAATGATTCCCGCATTTGGAACGATTTGCAGCATGTACGAGTCCCAGCCATCTTCATTAGAACGGAATACTAGGGTGGCGTCCGCATTCATGTCTATTATTTTTACATCCGATTCATAAATAAAATCTTCAGAATTAACACTTGATATAGCCATTACATTCTCTTTAGGTTCTGAAGTAAGCAAAAGTCCCTGTTCTGTGTCTTCTAACGTGCCTTTCCCTTTAATTTTCCAGTCTGTCAGATTAGTAATTGCTTTGGATACACTTTCAATAATTGTCGCACCCTCCCGCGTTTCTTTACTTCCAGTTTCATTCGATTCGGTTGCCCAGCCTGTTGTAGGATCAACAAGAATCGTGCCCATGGAGGCAGCGATAAGTACGATGGACAAAAATACAGAAGTCCATTTTATCAAAGTTGGTTTCATCCTTTGCCCTCTCTTCCAAAAACAAGGCTCTAACCCAATTAATTAGATTAGAGCTTTGCCTAAAAATAAAGTTACTTCCCCCAAATGGAATCTAGTTCTGTTAGTTTTAATGAAGACACTCGGATATTTCCTTCGTTTGAAAATATAACAATTTTCTCATATGGTTGGTTTGGAAAGATTAAGCTAGTAAAAGCTACCTTTCCATCATTTGCAAATACCTCTATTGATGAAGTATCAATAATAATTTGCAGATTTTCCAATTTTACATAAGCTTCTTGTACAGCCGGGAAAGATTCTGAAAAACTATTATCTCCAGCTTTCGTCCGGTCGACTAGTAGCATTTCCTTTTCTGCATCATAACGAACCACTGTTTTTACATCTTCAGAGTTTTGAAAAACAATACCAAAAGAATTTGAAGTTTGGTTTTCAAGTTGAATGCTCACTTCCATTAATGGACTGAACATGTTAAAGATTGCAGGTTGGTTTGCTTCAACCGTAAGGTCTTGATAAACCTCTGAACTTTTTCGAATTGTCTCGATTTCCGCTGCTACTTTTTGTATCAAGCGAACTCCAGCCTCGTTGGAAGCTAACGATAATACTCTTGGCAATGTCATCGCACTACGCCATTCCTCCGTTGGGACCTGGTTGGCATAACGCCAATTGCTCATCCAGCCAATATAAATTCTTCTTCCATCTTCAGCTGGGATATCAGACCAACTTACGCCTGCATAATTATCCCTGCCATGATCCATCCAAAGAATTGTTTCATCAGTATTTTCATTTACAAAGGTTGTTCCGTCAAAATCACCTATAAAATATTGTGTTCTTGAACCTTCTTTGAAATCATGATTATCACCAATGCTGACAAACAGGACCCATTTTTGGATGTTTTCATCACCATCTACTGGCAATTGAAACAGGTCAGGGCATTCCCAAACGCCGTCATGTGACCCAGCATTATTTCCAAATTCACTAGCAAACTCCCAATCTTTTAGGTTAGGAGAAGTATAAATGGTGGCGGATTGTCCAGTAGCTAATACCATTACCCATTTATTCGTTACTGCATGCCAAAAAACTTTAGGATCGCGATAATCAGTAATGTTTACATCAGAAAGTACTGGATTCCCTTCGTATTTGGTCCATGTTCTTCCATTGTCGGTACTATAAGCAAGACTTTGACGCTGACGCGGCCTGTCGGAGTTTGGATAGTTATCCGCGCTTGTATAAATGGCAACCAACCCAGGTCCATTCTGGAATAATCCTGATGTATTATTCCAATCCACCACCGCACTTCCAGAGAATATGGCTCCATGCTCATCCGGATATAACGCGATCGGCAGCTGTTCCCAATGAATTAGATCTTTACTAACCGCATGCCCCCAATGGATCGGGCCCCATGTGGTCCCAAATGGGTGGTATTGATAAAAAAGGTGATACTCATTATTAAAAAAGACCATTCCATTCGGGTCGTTCATCCATTTTTCTTCAGGTGAAAAATGAAACTGCTGACGATGCTTTTCTTTATATCGTTGTGTCATTATGTGTCACTCCTTTGTTTTCTCTTAATATCTTTTATTTCGATTATGATGGACAGATCTCACTAGCTTCCGTTGGATTTGTCTTTCATCGACCTTATGATGGACAGATCTCACTGGCTTTCTATTAGATTTGTCCTTCAGCCACCTTATGATGGACAGATCTCACTGGCTTTCAATCAGATTTGTCTTTCATCGACCTTATGATGGGATGATCTCACTGGCTTTCCGTTAGATTTGTCTTTCATCAACCTTATGAAGGACAGATCTTACTGGCTTTCAATCAGATTTGTTCTTCATCGCCATTTTTTATGAATTTCTATCATTCTAAATTGGATCAAGGCTGTACGTATGCTTGCACAGTACAACCTCACCCCTATTACTTAAAATCGTTTATTTTGTGTTCCTGTCGTATCCTGCTTGTTTAATCTTTAACCACTCTTGTAATCCTAAGCGGTCTAATTCTTTCAAATATCCATCCCATTCTTTTTCCACTTTGCCATTTTGAATCCATTCGGCCCGTTTTCTCATAACGAAAGCAAACATATCCGTTTCAATTGTTGTAAGTTTATCGCTATCTTCTAGTGAGAAGAAAACTCTAGGATAAATATTTTCTGCGGTCATATGAGGAGTCATAACATCCTTCATTAATCCTAATCTCCATGCAGCATCATCTGGTTTTGTTGTAACCTTTCCATAATACTCATCTAAAATCGCTAATGGTCCGCCGATATTTGTTTTTTGTCTTAATTCCACTGGCGCGGTTCCTTTTAAAGGTAAATGTTTTAGCATTCCTGCCGCTTCATTTAATTCAAAGATATTTTGTTGGGTTTTATCACCATACGTACCCCAGTTATCTTGAACTGATTGTTTTGGTTCATATAATTGATCAATCCATTTTGCAGTCAGTTCAATGTTCTTATCCGCACTTGTGATAACCATTCTGCCTCTATCAAATCCCATTCCATTGGTTCTGGCTACATTCACTTGGCCATCTGGACCAGCTAGCGGCTTCATTAGGTCATATTTGTCATTCATACCAGTAATATTTGCTTTATCCCAAGTGAAATATAAACCATAACGATTATCTTTGCCTTTTGCTAGATACGTGTTCCAATCTTGTTCAAACGCTTCAACATCGATTAGACCTTCTTTATATAACTCATTGAGAAATTTCATTCCCTCTTTGTACCCTTTATCTGATGCAGTAAACGTAACTTTTCCATCATTGCTTACAACCGTATGATCCCAGTTTTCACCAAGGCCAAACGAGCCAAATAAGAATGCTAGGTCTTCCCCGCCTGCTTGCTTTCCAATAAACGACATCGGGATTTCATCCGCTTTTCCGTTGCCATTTGGATCTTTTGTTTTAAAGGCAATCAATACTTGCTTTAATTCTTCTGTGTTTGTCGGCATTTTTAACCCTAATTTATTTAACCATTCCACATTGATCCATGGGAAATCATCAACCGAGTGAATACTTTCTTTTCCTGAACCTAACTCCTCAATCCATGGGAAAGAGTAAATATGTCCATCAGGAGCAGTCATCATTGATTTATATTCAGGTGCTGCCTCCAAAACCTTTTGTAGGTTAGGCATGTACTTCTCTATTAAATCTTCCACAGGAACAATCGCACCATCTTTTGCAAGTTTTAATAGATCATGGTCATTAAAACCTGCATCGAGGATGGCATCCGGCAGATCGCCGCTCGCCATTGCCAGGTTTCTTTTTTCAATAAAAGCATCGGAGGTATAGTTTTTCCACTTAATATGAACACCCGACTGATTTTCCAAACGCTTATAAATTATTTTTTTATTAGGATCAGCCGGCGCTAATGGTGAGCTTTGGGTCATAAAATTCAATGTCACTTTTTCTTTTAAAGGAAAGGAAACATCCTTTAGTTTGTACTCTTTTGATGATGCAGTTTCACTTTTGCTGCTGTTACTGCAGCCTGAAACTAGTAATATCGTAGCAAGTGATAAAGCCATAACTTTTTTTACATTTTTCATATCATTACCCTCCTAAATATTGTGTGTAAGCATTTACAATAAAATCTATTAAATTGGCTCATTATTTCAATGAACCCACCATGACACCTTTTTCAAAGTACTTTTGGAAGAATGGATACATGATAATAAGCGGCAGACTAGAAATAACAATCGATGAGTATTTGATCATTTCTGAAAGCTTTTTAAGTTCAGCCATAGCCTGCTGATCACTAATCATTCCTGGTCCAGTTTGATTTTGAATCAATATTGACCTCAAAACTAATTGTAATGGGTGCAATTTCGGATCCTCGAGATAAATCATCGCGTCAAAATAAGAGTTCCATTGACCAACAAACGCATACATCGCTAAAACAAAGATGATAGGTTTAGATAGCGGCAAAACAATTTTAAAGAAGATTAATAGATCGGATGCTCCATCCACCTTTGCTGCTTCATGTAATTCATAAGGAATACTTTTAAAATAAGTCCTTGCAAGGATAATATTCCAAACATTCACGGCGCCCGGTAGTAAAATCGCCCATGGGGTGTTTAACATTCCAAGGTCTTTTACAACCAGGTAGGTTGGGATAAGTCCACCGCCAAAGAAGATGGTGATAATAAATAGTGTCATAAAGAAATTTTTCCCGACAAAGCCATTTACCGATAATGGATAGGCAGCAAAAATACAAACCACAACGGTTATAACGGCAAATCCTACTGAATAAAGAATAGAATTGATAAAGCCATGGACCATCGCATCATTGGATAAAATCAACTGATATCCTTTAAAGCTCCAATCTGAA
Source organism: Bacillus sp. ISL-46 (assembly GCF_018613205.1). Taxonomy (NCBI): domain Bacteria; kingdom Bacillati; phylum Bacillota; class Bacilli; order Caryophanales; family Bacillaceae; genus Bacillus; species Bacillus sp. ISL-46. Next base: position 177,422 of record NZ_JAGGQR010000013.1, on the reverse strand, counting down.
AAATTGAACGAAATCCCTTTATTTAATAACACCGTTGGATCCATGAATGACGCAAGAACGACATATACCAAGGGAACTAACACGATTAATACGGCTAAGCATAGAAAGATATTATTAAAGCCTAATATGATTCGGTCTATGCGGGTGTGCTTTATATTCATATCAAGACTCCTTTCTCGTTAATATAAACCTTCACCTTCGTTTAACTTCTTAACGATTTTATTAACTACGATTAACAAGATTACGTTAATGACTGAATTAAACAGGCCAACAGCTGTTGAATAAGCATAGTCGCCGGACTGCAAACCTACTTTATACACATAAGTTGGCAGAATTTCGGAAGAAGGCAAATTCATTGCGGTTTGCATTAAATATGCTTTTTCAAATCCAATCGACATAATCCCTCCAGCAGCCAGAATAAATGTTACTGCCATTAATGGTTTCAATGTCGGTAAATCGATGTGAATCATTCTTTGAAGAATATTTGCTCCATCAATCGTTGCTGCATTGTGTAATTCAGGGTCAACATTCGATAAAGCCGCCACGTAGATAATCGATGACCAGCCTGCCGCCTGCCAAATACCAGAGATAATATAGATTGATCGGAAATAATCTGGATTTGACATGAACATAAGCGGCTTTCCAGTTATGAAGCTAACCAGTTGATTGATAGGGCCTGTTGGTGATAAGAAAATAAACACCATACCAACAATTACAACCACAGAAATAAAATTTGGTGCATAGAGCACGAGTTGAATATTTTTTTTAATGGCCGCCCTTCGTAGTTGATTAAGCATCAATGAAAGGATAATAGGGACAGGGAACCCAACGATTAAGCCAAAAAAACTGAGTTTAAGCGTATTCATAAAAATGTCAGTAAAGTTAGGTGAAGATAAGAATTTGGTGAAATTATCAAATCCGACCCAATCACTTCCTAAAATCCCTTTGATCGTACTAAAATCTTTAAAGGCAATAATGGCTCCATACATCGGAATATATTTAAAAATGATTGTTAGAATAACAGCTGGAGCGATAAGCAAATAAAGATGATAGTTTTTCTTGATATATTCCAATTTGCCTGTCAGTTTCGAAGCTGCTTTCTTTTCCGCTTGGATCTGTACAACTGGTTCTTTTTGAACATTTACTAACTCTTGCAAGCTCTTAACCTCCTATCTAATAGCTTTTTTCTTTATCTGGTTTTAACTTTAGCAAATTTGGAAAAGGAGAGAGTTTAATATCTTCGGAAATGGACGTTTAAAATTTTCGGCAGTTGGAAACGGTTCCATTTACTTTTAGGAAAATTAACAAAGTATTCACGCATTTCTTTTGTTTTTTTATTTATGATTAAGGTGGATTGTTAAAACATATGAGAGGAAGTGGGAGATGCCTTTTAAAGCACGAACTGTCCCAGGTAAATTAATTATTCTAAGGATTTTAAACAAGAGAATGGATCAAACCGTTGACGAGAAAAAGTACTATTTGTACCAAGAAAAAGGCTTTGAGGGTGAAGTTCAGTTTGATTTATTAACAGAAAAGGTTAAGAGTGAGTGTTATATTTTAAATGATTTGCTGTTAAACGTTAACAACACAACCTTCCAACTTGATACCACTATCATTTTTCAAAAGAAAATTAGCTTTTTTGAAGTAAAAAATTATGAAGGCGATTATTGTTTTCGAAACGTCCGGTTCGAAACGCTGGCTGAAAAGGAAATTAAGAATCCACTGGATCAGTTGAGACGCAGCAAATCTTTGCTTCGCCAATTACTCCAAAAACACGGATATAATTTACCAATTGAGGGATATGTTGTTTTTATAAACCCACGGTTTACTTTATATCAAGCCCCCGTAAACGAACCCATAATTTATCCAACGCAGCTAGACGCACTTATGGAAAATTTAAATGCGCAACCGTCAAAACTAACAACCCAGCATAAAAAGATTGCTGAAAAACTAGTTTCGTTGCATCAGACGGAATCGCAATATTCCCAGGTACCCACTTTTAAGTATAGTCAGTTGAAAAAAGGGGTAACTTGTAAAGTATGCAGTTCGTTATCGATGTTTATCCAAGGAAAGAAAATAGTGTGTGGTGATTGTGGGTGCGAAGAGGTAGTTGAATCTGCTGTTTTGGGCATGGTGGATGAAATCAAGCTCCTATTTCCGGATCGAAAGATAACCACCAATCTTGTTCACGAATGGTGTGTGGTGGTTGAATCTAAGAAAAGAATAAGCAGGATTCTAGAGAGAAACTTTAAAAGAGTAGGTGTTCGTAACTGGACTTTTTATGAGTGATCTTTAGAATCTCTATAATAGACATTTTTCCTATTCCTTGTGGAGTTTTGTCCTTCAGAGCCCTTACGATAGACATTTTTCCTATTCCTTGTGGAGTTTTGTCCTTCAGAGCCCTTACGATAGACATTTTCCCTGTTTCCTTGTGGAGTTTTGTCCTTCGGAACCCTTACGATAGACATTTTTCCTATTCCTTGTGGAGTTTTGTCCTTCGGAACCCTTACGATAGACATTTTTCCTATTCCCTTGTGGAGTTTTGTCCTTCGGAACCTTTACGATAGACATTTTTCCTGTTCCCTTGTGGAGTTTTGTCCTTCGGAACCTTGATCATAAACAGCCCGGACCATTGGGAGGTTTTTCAGACAAAAAAACTCCCATAGTTCCTTAACTAGAGGAGATGCTCTCAAAGAATATTATTCTGTTGCCAAACGGGTCATGAATGCATAGTTCTTTGGTTTTCCATGGAGTTTCTTCGATGCCAGGACGGGCGTACTTATAATCCTTTGAAAGAAGCTGTGAATGAAATGACTCGATGTTCCCCACTTCAATCCTCACCGCTGCACCTGGACAGCAATCACCATGATGCTCAGAAAGATGAATGATACAATTTTTATAGGATATTTGCATATACAACGGCATATTTTCCTCAAATCGATGCTCCCAATCCAGCACAAATCCCAGAAAACTCAAGTAAAACTCTTTGGCTTTAGACTCATCAAATATACGAAGGATTGGTGTGAGACTTTTCATGGTTATTTCAGGTTTATTCATTTAATCCCTGCCCCCATTTTATTGAATTTCTTTTAGACCTATATTGATTTTTTCTACAGCTTCCCTCGCCGAAGTCTTAACATCTTTCCTGCCGATTCCAACATCCTCAAACAATGTTCTGATTGCTTCACTGACAACGGGGTAAGCAGGAGTAACAGGGCGGTTCTTTGAAAATTTTTGAGTTTGCTGTAAAAATATGTTTTTAGGATACTCATTTAGCTCCGGAAAAGCTTTTGCTACAGAGAATCTCGCAGGAATATCACCTGTTATAGTTACATACTTTTTCATTCCTTCATAACTTGTCACATATTTAATAAACTTCCATGCTTCCTGCGGGTGTTTTGATTTAGAGGTGATTCCGAGCGCCCATCCTCCATTTGGAACAAACTGACATTTATCCTTTGGCAGTGGCGTTATTCCAAAATCTTCTCCCAGCTTGAATTCAGGGTGATTTTTTTCCAAATCTGCAAGTGTCCAAGAACCAAGCACAGTCATCGCCAGCTTTCCTTCTTCAAATGCACCACCAGGTATTTCTAGCGAAGCAACTCCATATTTATGATACAAATCTTGATAAAATTGTAGGGCCTCCAATGACTCTTTTGAATCTAAATACCCACTTGCCGTAGTTCCATCGGGGCTTAAAATATTAGCACCAAACTGCCAAAGGAGCGGTGTTTTAAAATAAGCGGGGGACTCTCCATCATTAAAACTCTGAGCCGGGTCAATACCGATCACATATTTAGCAGGATTATTAACTTTTTTAGCAATCTCTAACACTTTATCCCATGTTAATGGTTTATTAGGATCTTCAGACGGAAAAGGGACGCCTGCCTCTTTAAATAAATGTTTATTGTAAAATAAAGCAATACTAGACTCCACAATCGGTGCAAGGTAAATTTGACCCTTATAACTTAATCCTCGCAAGGTAGAGGCAGGGATATCATCAATCTCCCCCTCTTTTCGCATAAATGGGTCGATTGATAATAACGATCCGGTATTTGCATATAAAGCCAGCGTTGGACTATCTATCGTCAAAATATCCGGAGGGTTCCCTGCTGCAAGTTCTGTTCGCAGTCTTATTTCATAATCACTATATGGAATCGACTTCATATTCACCGAGATATTGGGGTTTGCTTTTTCAAAAGCAGAAACTAATTCTTCAAATGCTTTATTTTCACCCGTATTTCCACTATTTCGCCAAAACGTCAACTCAGTTCGTTCGGAACCCTTTGGTTTTTCCGCTCTCTCTTTTTGGCTGCTACCAGAGAATGTATCAAAAAAGGACAACGCATACACTAAAATACCCAAAAGTATAATTGCAAAAATAGTGAACCATTTTTTCATCTACATTCCCTTTCTTTCTTGAAAACTTAAACATCTAAGGCATTACGGAATTCAACAGGGGTTTTTCCAAAGTGTTTTTTAAAAACAGTACTGAAATATCCGGAGTTAGAAAAGCCAACTAAGTTTGCTACATCAATGATTTTTAGTTGCTTATCTCTTAAAAACTCCAGGGCTTTGTCCATTCGTAAATTCACCAGATAATCACTAAAATTCTGCCCGACATAATTTTTAAATGTTTCCGATAAATGAGCACTATTGATATGAAAGAGCTCCGATAATAAGGTAAGTGAAATTTCACTAGCATAATGCTGATCTAGATAATGCCGAACACTATCAACGATTAATTTCCCGTTCGAAAACCGCGCCATACGTACCTTTTCAATAATTAGCTGGGCTAATTGAAGGAGGTTTTCAAGCACTTTACTTTGCGAATTAAGTTCCCATATACTTTGTTGGCAATTCCAAATCGTTTTTTGAATATCTTTAGTTTCAATATCATATTTTTTTGCCAGTGACCCTAACAAAAATAACACTCGATTGGCAGCAAATGAAAAGGACAAAATCGATCCATTCCCTTGTAATAATAGTTGAATATTTTCCTTAAACGCCTCGAAATGAACATTTTCAATCGTATTTGTTAACTTTCTTTCAAAATCAGGTGAAAACTCAAATTCTTCTTCTTTCGTTATCGCGGCATCAATCACCTGTGATTGCGAGCCAAGTTGACTTTGACTCCAAGCAAGCAAACTGGAAATATAACCTGTCTTAAAGCTAGCTAGACCCTTGACAACATTTCCGATTCCAATCACCGTTTCTAAACTCAACAACCTTTTCACATTCTGTTGTACCCTTTCAACCAAATTAGAAGGACTATTTATATCTATTCGTATTAGAAAATGAACCATATTTGAATAGCTTGGGTCGTAAAACGAATAAGTTCCTGTATTCTCTTTTGAAATTTCCTTGCATAACATTTGGAAAGGAAGCCAGAGTTCCTTTAATCGATTGGGATTGCCATAACTCTCTCTAATTTCCACGGTGACAAATTGGACAACTGCGTCCTCATTTACAAGGTCCTCGATCTGAAGCTGGCGCAGTCTTTCAATGACCAATTTAAGCTGTAACCATTCCTCTTTTACTAAATAGAGCAAGTATTGTTCCTGCACTTCTTGCAATTGGGTGTGAACCAGATGACGCATCTGGGCCGTTTCCACTTGTTTTCGTCTCTCTTCCTCTATTTCTTTACGGATTTTTCGTAATGCTTCTACTAATTCATCCGGGGCTACCGGTTTTAACAGATAGTCTCTAACCCCTTCCTTCATGGAACCACGTACCAATTCAAAATCGCAATAACCCGATAATACGATTACTTTTACTTTTGGAAATTCCTGCTGACAACGTTTAGCGAATTCAATGCCATCCATAATGGGCATTCTCATATCTGTTATGACCAAATCAATATCCATGCAACCAAGCAATTCAAGTGTATCTTTCCCATTAGAAGCTTCGCCAACAATTTCAAAACCTTCTTCTTCCCAATCCACCTTCATTCGTAAACCTTTACGAATTTGAATTTCATCATCCGTGATTATGACCTTCATCATGTATATCACCTCTATCAAAATTTATACATAATGTAATCCTCGTGCCTACATTCTTTTCAGATTCAATCTGATAGGAAAAGCGTTCTCCGTAGTAAAGCTTTAATCGCCCAAGGACATTCTTTAGACCAATGCTGTTTCCTTTGCTCGCTAGGACACTAATCCTTTCATTCTTTGTTTCTTCACTCACTAAGTCTGATATCACTTCTTCAGACATGCCAATCCCCTTATCTTCTAAAACTATCATTATTTGATTATTCACTTTTTTCGTTTTAATAAAAATTTCAGCCGTGATCTTTTCTATAAAACTATATTTGACGGCATTTTCTACGAGCGGTTGGAGGATGAATTTAATAATAGAGAGATTTCTTGTCTCCGGATCCTCTACAATATCAATCGTGAGGGCATCCTCATATCTCACCTTTAAAATGTCGGTGTAGCTGCGAATATAGCTGATTTCTTCACCTAATCTCACGACGTCATTTTGTGTATTCAATGAATACCTCATCATCCGGCCTAAGTAGATACTTACATTCATCACCTCTTTATTCTTCCCCTGAACAGCTAATCCTCCGATGATTTCGAGTGTATTGTTCAAAAAGTGAGGATTGATTTGCAGTAATAGGGCTTTGTATTCCGCATCTTTTCGACGGATGTTGGCTTCATATTCTATTTCAATTAAATGCTTCAATTGATCGACGGTATGGTCGAATACTTTAATCACATAACCAACTTCATCATTAGACGATTTAATGGTTGGCATAAAGCGTTTTGCACCTAAAAAATCCCCATGCTCGATAAATTTCATCGCTTTTGCTAGTTTTCCTAAAGGGCTTACGATATTGGAAGAGAGCATGAACGACGCAAAGATTGTTATTAAAAACACAATCGCACTAGTAATAAGTAAGTTTCGCTGTAGAATATTAACTTTTGAGAATAAGTCAGACTTGGTCACTTCACTAACAAGAATCCAATCACCAACTGCTAACTTTTGGAAAAAAACAAAGTATTTGTCTCCCTGATAATCAGTTTCTAATAAACCTTTTTGTTTGGTATTATTCTTTATTTTAGTTAAACTATTTTTTAATACCCTTTTTGGGGTATCGATCTTCCCCTCTAATACATTTGCTCCCTGCTGATCCAATAAATAAGCATGTCCATTTTTTCCGATCGTGATTTTTCGTAAGGCTGTTTCTAGCAAAGATGAAGGGAAATTAACCTTTATAAATCCGTATGAAACAACCGTATTCAAATCAACGAGGGGCAAAATATAACTATTACTATTTCCTTGTGCTGGCATATATGGATCAATATGTGATTTTACAAATCGTTGTTCATTGATCGTAAAGTCTTTAAACCAATCTAGGTTGTGTAAGTTGGGGGTATTGCCCCATGCCCCCTCACCATTATTCAGAACGACTGAGATAGACATACCATTTGAATTGTTCACCATCATTGATGATAGCATCATTTTCAGTTGATTCTTCTGTAACAAGCTCTGTTCTTTCGGAATATTTGCATCCTTTTTTTCTAACTTTAACCACTGCTGAGTCGTTTGATTGACTAGGACCTGTTTTCCTAAATCCTCCGCCTGCGTTGTAATCAAGTCAATATAGAGCGAGTACTGATCCATTGCTTCTATTGTTAACTCCTGGGTCTGATCTTCAATAATTGATGTAAACCAACTTGGGATTATCATCGATAAAATGATTAATGGAATTGTTAACAAACAAGTAAAAATAATAAATAGGCGATTGCGTAAGGAAAAAAACATGGTATCCCCCCAAACAAAAAAGAAAACCCTTACATTCTATGGCTCAATCTATTAGTTTTGACTATTATTATCTATTCAATTTAACATATCCCCTATCAACTTACCACGGGATATTTAAATCCATAAAATAAGCAGAAACCGGATTTCGGCTCTGCTCATTTCTGATTCATATAGGCTTCCCGATATTCATTCGGGGTAATGCCCTCAACCTTTTTAAATACTTTGCGAAAATATTTGTCGTCTTGATACCCTATCATAGTAGCAATTTCATAAATTTTTAACTGGCTGTTTTTTAATAATGTTTTGGCCTTCTTCATCCGAAACTTCACAATATAATCGGATATATTGACGTTAAATTCTTGTTTGAATTTTCTCGAGATATATTCTCGACTGATATAAAAATGCTCGGAGATCTCTTGCAGTTTTACATCCCGATCGAAGTTCGCTTGCAAATACTTTTCAATATCATAAATGATGTTACTATGTTTCTGAAGGGTTCCTTTCTTAACTTTTTTCAAAAAGATAGCAATCTCTCGTTTTTTTCTCTGTTTGTATTCTTCAAGCATAAAGTGACCGTTTACATCAAAAAATATATCAATTCGTTTTTCGATGTCTTCAGCTGCTTTAACAGGTAGATTATAATGCTTAAACCATCTATTGCTGATCACCAAATATTCATTTTCTAAATGGAACAGCTGTTTTAATGATAGAAAGTGGTTTTCTGTAAAATCAGACTCGATTTGGTTGATTACTTCAACAAAGGCCCCAATCTCCCCAGCTTGTACAGCCATTTCTATGCTAGCAGAGTAGTCCATAAGGTTCCTTAATCCATGACTTGGAAGGTCCTCTATCACATGGACGCGAGTTTCTCTATCTTCCAAAATATTACGATTAAAAAATAATTGCTTAGCATGACGATAGGACTCAATTAAGCTGGAATTCTCATTAACCAGTTTACCTAAAACAATCGGACAAGAGATAGTCATTGTACCTCTTAGCATCTTAAAGATTTGTTTTAATAGTTCCCCTATTTGCTCAAACTTGTTCCAAAAGATAATCACAATTTCGCCTTTATTGGATAAGTAACGAAATCCAATTCCACATTCATTTTCCATCATAATTTCGTTAATGACGTTCAAAATCGTAAAGTAGGCTAAATCTCGATCTCCTTGAAATGCCTCAATTGTCTTTCCATTAATCCGAACAAGGGCTACTTGATAATTGTGAGACGGATGGATTCCAAAATCCTTAAACAAATCTCCCTTCAGGTTATCGCTATTTACTAGCTGGGTAAGCTTGCGGTCTCGATAAACCGGCTTCATTTCATTGATTAATTGAGAGCTGCTTTCTTTTCTCTCCCTGTCTAAAGCTTCCTTTTTCCATTCATCCACAGCTGTTTCCAACGTATGATTTAAGATTTCGGGATCAATCGGCTTTAGGAGATAGTCTGAACTTCCGAAATGAATGGCTTTGCGCATGTAGTGGTAATCATCATAACCTGTCACAACAATAGTTTTGCTGGTTGGCTGATTTTCTTTAATCCATTCTAAAAGCAGGACGCCATCCATTTTTGGCATTTTCATATCTGAAAAAATAATCTCTGGCTTATACTTTTGAATTAACTGTATTGCTTCTTCTCCATTTCCGGCTTCATAAATTTCATCAATTCCGTTTTGTTCCCAATCACCCAGGATCTTAATTCCTTCGCGAACGTGCTTTTCATCATCAACGATTAATGCTCTCATGAATGCTCCACCTCTTTTTGCATAACCTTTGGAAACTGAACGGTCACCGTAAAACCACTTTCTTCATTACTGTTAATAGTCATGTGTGCTTGATTCGCGTAATAAATCTGTAAGCGGTCATATATATTTTTTAAGCCAATCGTTTCTCTATGCTTCTCTTCTTTTGACACACCATGATATAATTCCTGCCTGATACTTTTCAACTGTTCTTCATTTGCGCCTATTCCATTATCTTTTACAGTAAGGCAAACCAACGCGTCATCCTGAACACTCGCCTCAATTTGAATAAATGCTTTTCCTACCTGCTGATCAAAGCCATGCTTAAAACAATTTTCCACAATGGGCTGCAAAATCATTTTCGGTATCATGATTTCTTGTACTTCTTTTGAGACATTTAATTCAAATTCGAACTGCTCGTAAAAGCGTTGTTTTTGTAACAATAAATAGGATTTAACATGCATCAGCTCTGAAATAAAAGGGACAATGTCCTCCTTCATATTCATACTGTATCTCATGATTTTCGATAATGAAGTGAGTAAGGAATAGACAGGAACGGCTTTCGATTTCAACGCCAAGGTACCAATCGATTGAAGGGCGTTATATAAAAAATGCGGGTTAATTTGTGACCGCAATACGCGCAGCTGTGATTCTTTATTTTCTATCTCCAATTTATATTCTCGCTCAATTAAATCATTGATTTTGGTAATCATTACTTTGAAATGCCTTCCTAACATCCCAATTTCATCGTTTCCTAATGAATCAAAATCCGCCTCAAATTCACCTTTTTCTACTTTTTTCATGTTATCAATTAATACCTTGATCGGTGCGGTTATCTTAAATGAAACAAACATGGTCGCAATTAACACAATAACGAGCGTCACGATACCAATCAAAATGTTGATTAAGGCCGTTTCTCTTGCACCTTGATAGAGTACATTGTAAGGAATTCGTTTCACAATATACCAATTCTTGTAGGGGGCGGAAAACTTATCGTGAACAATCACACCCGAGAAGTGTTTATCCTTCCATTCCGTACTTTTACTGGAGGCGGACTCCTTTTTTACTTTCCCAAACCACTTTTCTTTATTTTCCTTGCCGATCATTGATTCATTGGAGGAGTATATAATAACTCCTTTTTCATCCATAATGTACAAGTCTTCCATGTCCTTTGTATATAAGCGGCCGGCAATCGCACCTATTTTGGAAAGATTAATATCAATAGACAAAAAGCCTAATAGCTTGTCTGACGGTACGTCACGAAGGATGTTATGAAAGCTTAGGACATTTTTCATTTCCGAGTTTGGGATAACTGATATATTGTTATAACTATACATTTCATGGGGCGGTTCAATAACGGAAAAAAGGCTTTTATATCGATTTAATCGTGCATAATAAGGATGCGAAAGGATACTCTCATACTTTGCTCTGCCGCTAATTCTAGAATGATAATTAGTATAGGAATCCTTTCCTTTATCAATGTAAATGTGCATTTGTTCAATCTCAGGCCGTGTATTAAATAAATAAGCAAGAGCTCGTCGAACTTCTTCCCGATTAGTGTTTAAATTCTGTGATAGCCCATCCCTCATCACATTCATAAATGGTGTATATCGGTAAAGAACGGACGACATCTGGGCCACATCTTCCAAATAAACAGTTAGTTCATCTTCACCTTTGACAATCAGGTCATGATTGGTTGAAACAAAGCGATTATTAAGAGACTGTGTTGTTTGGTAATAAGTAATCGCGATCGAACTTCCAAAAGGCAGAACCGTTACTAGTATTAAAAATATAATAAGCTTTTTACGAATTCCCCACTGCATATCATCTTGGTTAGTTATATGAAAAAAATAGAACTAACCTTCCTCCAATTAATGAATTTTCTCCATTGTAACAACTATCTATATCCATTCCTATGGCATATATTGACTTGTCAATAGTAATGACTGTTCAATATATTCCACCCTACTGGTCAATGTAAGCCGTTTCATAATTTTTATTATTCTCTAAAATGAAATTATGGAGGTGCAGGTAATGAATATGCAAAGTAAGGTGGAAAAAGTTGAATCCTCAGTATTAGTAAATCCAAAAAACGCAGCAGTATCGAAGTCAGTTTCCTTAAATAAAAATAAGAAACTGAAAGAAGCAGGATTATTTGCTCTATTTGTAGGACCCGTTTTATTAGCTTTTATGCTCATTGTTCTGATTCCTTTCTTTACAGGAATTTATTATGCCTTTACAGACTGGAACGGAATCACAGGAGCGGTTAAATGGGTGGGCTTGGACAATTTCAAGTACATTTTCACCGAGGACAAGCAATTCCAAGCTTCCTTTAAACTTACAACGAAATATACAGTCGTTGCCATTATCTTAACAAATGCAATTGGGTTTGGGTTAGCGTTACTTGTCACCCAAATGTTGAAAACGAGAAATATTTTACGGACAGTGTTCTTCATGCCTAACTTGATTGGCGGTCTTTTATTAGGCTTTATCTGGCAGTTTATTTTTGTCAAAGGCTTTGCCTCCATCGGCGCACTTACTGGTATCCCTCTTTTTGAATTAGCTTGGTTAGGCGATAAAAATACCGCCTTCTGGGGAATTGTGATTGTCAGTGTATGGCAAGGTGCAGGCTACATTATGATTATCTATATTGCAGCATTACAGAACGTTCCTCAAGAATTAATTGAAGCAGCGAAAATTGACGGTGCAAATAGGTGGCAGATTCTTCGTCACATCACCATGCCCCTCGTCGCACCAGCTGTTACCATTTGTTTATTTTTAACAACGGCATCATCCTTTAAGGTCTTTGATGCAAACCTTTCCCTGACGAATGGCGGTCCATTTAAGTCAACGGAAATGTTAGCGCTTAATATTTACACAGAAGCATTTGTTAATAACCGTTACGGAATTGGTGAAGCAAAAGCACTTATTTTCTTCCTTGTTGTCGCAGCTATTTCTGTAATTCAAGTGACATATTCGAAGAAAAAGGAGGTTGAGTCCTAATGGGAAACAGGTACACAGGAAAAACATTTATTGTTGAAATCCTTGCCATCCTGCTTGGCCTAGCCTTTTTAGTCCCTTTCTATTATGTTATAGCAAACTCCTTAAAACCGTTTGCTGAGATTTTAACTAACACTTCGGCCCTGCCGTCCGTGCTGCAGTTTGAGAACTATGTGAGCGCCTACGAAAAACTGAACTATCTGAAGGTATTTTCAAACTCCTTAATCGTTACAGTTGTGAGTAATATCGTTCTTGTTATCTTTTGTTCAATGGCGGCGTACATGCTGGTCCGAACAAAAAAGAAGATCAGTAACGTGATTTTCATGATTTTCGTTGCAGCGATGATTATTCCGTTTCAATCAATCATGATCCCGCTCATCAAAACAGCAGGTACCTTTGGACTTTTAAATAGCGTCTGGGGTCTTGTCATTATGTACTTAGGCTTTGGATCAGGGATGACTATTTTCTTGTATCACGGTTTTATCAAAGGAATTCCCGTCGAGCTTGAAGAGGCAGCAATTATCGATGGCTGTTCAAGGTTTGGCGTATTTTGGAGAATCGTTTTTCCACTATTAAAACCGATTACGGTTACGATCGTCATTTTAAACAGCTTATGGATTTGGAATGACTTCTTATTACCATCACTTGTTCTTCAGGATCCGGAATTAAAAACGATTCCATTAGCAACGTTCTCCTTCTTTGGACAATATACAAAGCAATGGGATTTAGCACTTGCAGCATTGGTTATGGGCATCATTCCGTTGTTAATCTTCTTCTTTGCGATGCAAAAACACATTATTAAAGGGATTACCAGCGGATCAATTAAGTAGTAATAATTTAGTTATGGGGAACTACCTCTGCTATCTGTTTGACAGATAGCAGAGACTAATATAAAAATAGATTTTACAAACAGGAGGGAATTTTAATGGGGATCAAAAAGTATTCTTTACTTGCAGGTGTACTATCCGCTTCACTTCTATTAGCAACAGCTTGTTCTAGCGACAGTGCATCTAGTGATAAAAAAAGCAGCGGTAGCAAAGACGGGAAAGTAGTTGTTGATCTTTTTAATGGGAAAGTTGAAATCGCTGACCAATTAAAGGCATTAACAGACCAATATACAAAAGAACATCCAGAAGTTACCTTTAATATTGAAACAGTTGGCGGTGGCGCAGATGGTTCTGCAGCCTTAAAAGCAAAGTTTGCTTCCAACAAAGCTCCTGATATCTTTGGTAATGGCGGTTATCAAGAGGCTCAAACATGGAAAGATAAATTTGAAGATTTATCCGACCAGCCTTGGGTAAAAGATGCCTATGAGAGCGCATTACTTCCTATGACAATCGATGGAAAAATTTATGGTCAACCTGTTAATATGGAAGGCTATGGTTTTGCCTACAATAAAAAGTTATTTGCAAAAGCTGGTATTACAGAACTGCCAAAAACCTTCACGGATTTAGAAGCTGCTTCGAAAAAACTGAAAGCTGCCGGGATTACTCCTTTCTCTGTTGGCTATGCTGAATGGTGGGTTTTAGCAAACCATGGTCTTAACGTTCCGTTCGCTTACCAACAAGCGGATGACGAAAACTTCATTAAAGGCTTAAACGAAGGTACAGCAAAAATTGAAGGCAACAAATACTTCAATGACTACTTTAAGCTTGTAGACCTAACGATTAAATATGGTAATAAAAATCCATTAACAACTGACTACAATACAGAAGTAACACAATTTGCCAACGGCGAAACAGCAATGATTCAGCAAGGTAACTGGATCCAGCCGATGCTAGATAAATTAAGTCCTGGCATGGAAGTTGGTTTCATTCCATTGGCACTGACTGATGATGCAGCACAAGCAGATAAATTAATGGTTGACGTACCAACAAACTGGGTAGTTCATAACAAAGCTCCTGAAGCAGATAAAAAAGCGGCAAAAGATTTCTTAAACTGGATGGTTTCATCTGAAGAAGGTAAAACAGCATTAGTTAAGGAATTCAAATACATCCCTGCTTTTAAAACAATTGAAGCAAAAGCAGAAGATATTGGACCACTAGGTGCAGAACTTCAGAAATACTCTCAAGAAGGCAAAACCTACTCTTGGCAGTTCATGAAATATCCTGATGGTGCTGGACAAGAATTTGGCGCTTCCCTTCAAGCCTATGTTGGCGGCCAAAAATCTAAAGCAGAAACAGAAAAAGCTTTAGATGCAACTTGGGCTAAACTAAAAAAATAGTATGAGTATATCAACAGGCTCCTCTCAATCTGAGAAGAGCCTGTTAACATTTAACTAGTTCTTATTCACGATCCGGGCTATTGACCATAATTCCAGCCACTTGCGTTAAGCGATCATAAAAGGCCTGCCCTGCTGGTTGTTGATCAAGCCCAATTTCTTCAAATGCTTCCTTCATACAGCGAAGCCAGCATGCAGCTCTTCTCGGTGTTACTTCAAATGGTAGATGCCGCCCTCTCATTGCTGGCGGACCAAATTCCTGAGAATAAAGGGCCGGACCTCCTAAAAACTGCGGGAGAAACATTCGCTGCTTGCGCTTAATTTCTTCCATGTCCCCTTCAAACAATGGTCTTAACTCAGGGTCAGCATATACTCGCGGATAAAAGGCATTGACCAGTTTATCAATTGTTTCCTGCCCGCCTATTTCCTCATAAAGCGATTTAAGTTTGTATTCCAATTTCGTCACCATCCACTTTTATTTTTTCCCCTATTTTTTGATTATTATAAAGTTAAAGCGGAGAGACTTTTGTGATTGATATCACAGTAAATTAAAAAATACATAAATTCCCACGCGTTGAAAAGGTGTTTAAAATAACTTTCTAAAAAATTGTGGTATCCTAATATAATATGCTGGGTTCATATTAGTAATTAATCGGACCATTTTGGTTTATAGTACAAGCGGTCTTTCAAGAGGTGTAAAGAATGAATAAGGCCTGGATTTACGTTGGTTTAACCTGTTTGTTTGAATTGATTTGGGTATACGGATTTAATGAGGCTCAAACCTGGTGGCAGTGGGCAATCGTCGTTGGAGTTATTTTTTTAGACTACCATATTCTACCTATGGCATGCGAGACTCTCCCCACAGGTACTGTTTATGCGATATTTGCCGGAATAGGTACAATTGGAACGGTGTTAATGGATATATATCTTTTTGGGGAAAGCTTTAGTCCTGGGAAGGCTTTTTTTATCTTGACTATTGTCATTGGCGTGATCGGATTAAATCTCTCAGACAAGGAAGATGAAAAAACAGCCGTAAAGGGAGTTGCCTAATATGGGCTGGGTTTTTGTCTTTTTAGCAGCTGCAAGTGAAGTCGCCGGTGCGGCTGGACTCAAATTATACAGCCAGCAAAAAACGCTCCGAAATGGTGTTCTATATATTGGCGGGTTCGGCGCATCACTAGCTTTTTTATATGTGTCATTTCAGTTTCTTCAACTAAGCATTGCCTATGCCGTTTGGGTCGGAATTGGGACAGCCGGTGCTGTTTTTATTAATATGTTTCTTTTTGGTGAATCAAAAAACCTTGGGCGCATCATTAGCGTCATTTTAATTATTATAGGTGTTGTCGGCTTAAAGGCACTATCATAATACTTAAAAGGGTCAGCTCTCAGGTAAGTTAACGCGTAACTTTTCGGGGACTGACCACTGCTTTTACGGTGCTACTAATTCCACTTTGATTCGATCAGGATCTTCGATAAAAACAGCATAATGAGAATCTCCTCCGGCAAATGGATGTTTATCCTGATAAAGAATGATTACCCCTTTTTCCTTTAATTGTGTTGTTATTTGATTAACCTGCTCTCTTGATACTGCCTGAAAAGCTAAATGGTTCAGGCCGACTCGTGAGCGATGGTAAGGAACATCTAGAAAACGTTCATCAGTTTGTACAAATACGATATAGGTTTCTCCATGTTTCCAGCTGATACCAGAATCCCATTTTTGGTATGGTTCATATCCTATCTCCGTTAAAAACCACTCCCAAAATTTAATTGATCTATGTAAGTTGGAAACATTGATTTCTAAATGGTGCAACATTGGGCTTCTATCTCCTTTATGGCTTACCTGATTTTCCCCAATTCCTCTAAAAATGCAGGCCGTCTCATGTACTTTTGTCTTAATTCTCCGATCAGCTTATGTGAATGAATCGTTCCACAAGCATTTTTGTAGGTTTTTATGATTGAACAAACCGTACGATATTTTTTTCGATCCGTAGCCTCCTCCGCCGAGTATTCAATATACTTAATAAAAAGGTTGTTTACTTCTTCTAAATATTCCTTAATTACATATGGATAAAGGTCCGTTATAGATGAAATATGATTTTGACAATAGTTTAAAAGCTCATCAGACAAATTTTCCTCTTTTAATATTGAGAGGTACACAGAGGGCTGGTACTCCATCTTTTTAAAATCATCAACAAGCTTTTTCAAAGTAACATCCCATTCATTTGCTGCATATAATTCTTGTAGTTTTAAATAATATGTAAATTCATTTTTGAATAATAGTTCCCTCGCTAATTGCTTTTGTTGTTCTATATCTCCAAGTAATTCATTGGCTTGATATCGGTATACCCGCCACTTATGGACAAGGCCTCGATATTCAGCGTCTGCTTTTTCTCCATCCAAACATAGTTGAATCACTTTCTTATAGTCGCCTTTTCCTAATTCATTAGCGATTGCCTTTTCACGAAACTCGGTATGTTTGATATTCTCATATATAAATTTCTCAGCTGCATCTACACCATCACATCGTTCAATGATTTCGAACTGTAGCAATTTTATTTGTGTTTTTTCAAATCTTTCACTCCAAGATGATTCTGTCTTCTCAAAGAGGGATTTTAGCTGTTTTTCTAACTTTTTTCTCAAATCTTTAATAGGAGAATAATAGGTACAAATTTTTAAAAGAGCATAGCGCCAATCACTCCAGCCATTATAATGTTCTTTTAAAGCTTCTTTCACGATCGCGTCAAAAAGCCCCTTCTTCTCTTTTTCATTAAAATTGGGCAGACTGGCAATTACTGCATCGTCAATCGTTCTTATCGCCCAATTCATAACGTCACCGATTGAGCCATTTGAGTCATCAGAAAAATTGAGCATTTTTACAACAGGTGACAATACAACTAGTGATAGTAAAATTGCACTCTCCCATTCACCTTTATCTACTTTTTCTCGTGCTTTTTGGAGAGTCAGATCTGCACCTTTTTATGCTGGGGCCACGTGACGCCAATCGATGAAACCTTTCCTTTTTGCACGATTAATAGATTCAGTAATAAGCTTTTTCGCTGATGAAATTTCGTCTTTATGAGGAGTGTATTTAAAAAGAAGTTGTTTTTCAATTTCGGGGAAATCATCTGACAGGTCAAGAATAATCCTCATTAATTCTTCTTTATTTTGATTGGTAAGGATAGTTTTTAAATCGATTTCACTTCATCGTGAGGTATTGTTTGGATTAGATGGATTCATGCTTTTCACCCCGTGTGGATTATATATATTAATTGTATCATTTTAAATTAAGAGCAGCCGAAAATTGGAAGCACAAATTCGCCCATAAAAACACTAAATACGCCCATAGAAGACCAATATTCGCTCATTGAAACCAAAGATTCGCTCATAGAACTCAAAAATTCGCCCATGGATGGGGAATGCATTTAAATAAATTATAAATGTCCAAATATCGTAGTGTAATATTACACAAAATATGATTTTTATTAAGCTTCTCCTTGAGTTATAACAGAAACTCTTATAATTATTAAAGGGATTTAATAATTCATAATAAAAATACCACAAGTTAGATGCTAACTTGTGGCGGCTCTATTTACGAAAATAATTTTTGAAGAAGGGATTTAGGTTTTTTCCTCAACTTATCCACTGAGTTCTGAATCCCGTACATGATCACGGATTTACTCATAAATAAAATAACCATTTGGAATGGTCTTAATCTAACAAACGAGGCAATTCCCAATCTTTTTAAAATAAACATCCCAGGATAGGCAAAAAGAGTATCTAAAAATAAATTTAAAAAGAGGTAACGAATAAAATTACCAAAAGTGAATTTTAATATCCATAAGGATCCTACAAAAAATGGACCCACCATGAATGGCATTTCGCCAATTGCGTTAGGAATGATTTTTTCATAAATTCGCCACCATACTCTTCTTTTGGCGATAATACTTTCAACTGCTATCCAGACAACAATAAATAAGGCTCCTGGATAAAAGCGCTTAATGGTTAGCTTCCCTAAGAACGGCACTGTCAACCAAGGTAATAACATCATTAAGAGCAAAATCATTTTATTCTTTCTCATCTATATGCCATTCCCTTTTTCTTTTTAGAATGCGCAAATTGGAAAAATTTATTTATTATTATACAAAAAAAGGTATTTTTTCCACCTAATTTTGATTTGAAAAATGGATAATTAAAAATGAGTGACTATTTTTTTGTATAATAAGCAAGTCCAAACAATAGCAGAGGCAGCAGACCAGCGAATCTAAACCATCCCTCCGCACCGCCAACATAGAGCGAGATGGTTGGTATCGCAAGGGCAATCCCACTCCACAAAAAGGCTTTCCATGATTTTTTCCAAAGACCCCTAACAAAGAGCAGCACGGATGCTCCAATTAATAGCCAATAGACGATTCCTACCAAGAAAAAATCCATTAAATCTCCCCCTGTAAAAATATTCTTTATCCATATATAATATGTCTTATTCACCAAACGGTCCTTTTACTATAGGAAATGTACTTTACTCGGCTTATTACTTAAAATGCCGGTAATGTAGTTATGAATATTATGATAGGATTATTCTATGCTAGTCCACCTTGTGGGTTTTCTTTATAAAAAACGAATAATATCTTTGCTGTCCCTCATACCATTAGGATGAGGAGAGACTGATGTCATGAGATAAGAAGGGAGAAAATGAAATGCTGCAACGTCCTTTAGCAAGTGAGTATCCAGAATACTATAAACCTTATGTGAATCTAGTTCCTGAGGGTAATCTATTAACACTTTTGAAAGAGAATTTGGTCAAAACGATTGAACTTTTTGAGTCGCTTTCGGAAGAAGATGGCCACTTTCGCTATGCCGAAAATAAATGGAGCATCAAAGAAGTACTTGGCCATATGGCAGATACGGAAAGAATTATGAGCTACCGGCTTCTCCGTGTTGGACGGGGAGACCAGACTGCTTTGGCAGGTTTTAACGAGAATGATTATGTCCAAGGTTCGCAAATTAATAACTTACCAATAAAAAATATTCTCGAGGACTTTATTGCCATTAGAAAAGCTAGCCTTACCTTAATTCAAAACATGCCGGAAGAGGCTTGGGCAAACATTGGCTTTGCCAATAACACTGAAGTCACTGCCCGTGCCATCGGCTACATCATAGCAGGTCACGCCCTCCACCATTATAAAATCGTCAGTGAAAGATACCTTACTTTATTGAAATAAACACTTTTATCGAATTTAAAATGGTATCAGGCACCACTAGTAAAACCCGTGAGTTTAGTTTTAGCTCATGGGTTTTTATTGATTTTGGTAAAAATTCACTTGCGAACATTTGTTCTTTGTTTTATAATCAAAATATCGGTAATAATAAGAAGTGAGCATCTCTTAGGGGTTTGACTGGCTTATTTCCTATCGAGGATAGCAAAAAAATAC
This sequence comes from Bacillus sp. ISL-46, assembly GCF_018613205.1. Taxonomy (NCBI): domain Bacteria; kingdom Bacillati; phylum Bacillota; class Bacilli; order Caryophanales; family Bacillaceae; genus Bacillus; species Bacillus sp. ISL-46. Next base: position 157,254 of record NZ_JAGGQR010000013.1, on the reverse strand, counting down.
TTTTAAACCGAGGAGAGATTTATTATGACATTACGTTTGATTCCCTATTTAGTGATGGATGGAAATGCGAAGGAAGCGATTCAATTTTACGAAAAGGCTCTGGATGCACAGGTTCTCTTTTCTCAATCTTTCGGTGAAATGCCAGAAAACCCTGAATTTCCATTACCTGCCGAAGCCAAAGATCGTGTAAGTCACGCGACGATCAAAGTGGGAGAAACAGAAGTAATGTTTTCTGATACGTTCCCAGGGCAACCACATCAAAGCGGAAATCAAGTGACTATCTGTATTTCAACGAACGACGCAGACCATGCGCATAAATTTTTCGAAGCCTTACAGCAAGGTGGTCAAGTGAATATGCCTCTTCAGGAGACGTTTTTCAGCCCAGCTTATGGTAGTCTAACAGATAAGTTCGGTGTGAACTTTCAAATCTTCACTGAGGGTCGACAATAGATATTTACATACGAAATAAATGCATAAAAGCCCGGTCCATATGCGACCGGGCTTTTCCACATTAGTTTCCTTGATTAGTTTTTTAACCCATTTTAGTTCGCGAAACGGCTGGCTGATATTTTCTCATCGGGGCTTTTTCTAGAACTTCTTGCAGATAGAGGTTTCCATTCGGACTTGTTTTCTTGAGCAACTCTAACAAGTATGTAATATCATCTAGAGCTCTATGTGTTTGGTAATTTGTGATGTTATGCGCTTGTAATAGGGTTAATAGTTTCCCATTTGGAAAGCCGTAATTTTTCCAAGGGATGTTTCTCATTGTGCAATACCACTTCAGGTCGTTGACTTCCGGATACATGTGATAAAGAAAGCTTCGGTCAAAAGAAGCATTATGGGCGAAGACCGAATCGGCACGATGGAAATAGGTTTTTATTTTTACATCATAAAAGCTTTTCCCTTGTACTAACTCGTAAGGGATTCCGTGAACTCGATAGGCTGTGTCATAATTATTTCTTGCTGAGCGGGAAAGCGGCTCACGCAAAAAGGAGTCTTCATCGATAATATCGATAACCTCGCCAGTATCTGCTCGATAGGAAAATAACTTTAATGCGAGCTCGATTACTTCATCCTTGGTAGGACCTAAACCGGTTGTCTCCACATCTAATACTAAACCCAATTTTTCTGACCTCATCTAAATGATCATCCCTTTAATACTAAACTTTATCCCATTATACCAAAGCTTGCCATAGGACTCTATCTCCAAAATGTACCTTCATGTGAATTCTACAGGAGAGGAACCTTAGAGAGTGACCGTGACCGATATTTTTCGATGAGTACGGGCACTGTGATCCCCTCAGAGTGACCGTGGCCGATTTTTTTCGATGAGTTCGGGCACTGTGATCCTCCCAGAGTGACCGTAGCCGATACTTTTCGATGAGTTCGGGCACTGTGGTCCTCTCAGAGTGACCGTGGCCGATTTTTTTCGATAAGTTCGGGCACTGTGATCCTCTCAGAGTGACCGTGACCGATACTTTTCGATGAGTTCGGGCACTGTGGTCCTCTCAGAGTGACCGTGACCGATATTTTTCGATGAGTTCGGGCACTGTGGTCCTCTCTTAGTTACTGTCCTCGGCTTTTTTCCTCCAGCACGGGCACTACAGACCCTGCCATCTATTAATCCTCTAGCCCAATCCCCGCAAGAAATGCCTTAATAATTATCATAAGACTTTCATTCAAATCCAATGACATCTTGAATCCGCCTTTTTGCTCTAGAGCAGAAAATCCGTGTAAAATACTACGTAAGCCCCGGACAGCATGCAAAGCACGCTCTCCTTCTAAATGATATGCCTGCAAAACGCGGACGGAAAGGTCAACGATTTTTGCCCCTGCTTGCTTCACATCCACATCTTCCGGGTCAGGGGCAAGTAAGGTAGCCTCATAAATCCCTGGGTGCTTTCGGGAAAAATCCACATAGGCCTGGCTAACCGCCAGCACAGCTTCGGTGCTTGACACCCCAATTGCTGCATTTGCCATCACTTCATAAAGCTTATCGATTCCGTAAATCGCCAATTTCTTTCTTAATCCAGTGAGTCCATCAAAATGATTATATAAAGAAGGAGAACGTATCCCCAGCTTCTTTGCTAAGTTGGCCAAGGTAACTTCCTGCACACCATGTTGGTCGGCAATCTCTCCTGCAGCTTCGATAATAATAGATATTTCGAGACCGATTTTTGGTCTTGGTGACATAATAATTACTCCCTATCCTATTTTTCGTTCCAGATTTTTGATTGCATGCTCCATTGAGTTAACAGGATTTATCACGATCTCTCCGTGGCCGACTGCAAGCAATTCAGGCCGATAACTCACTAATTTCCGGGCACTGGACAAGGCGGTTTCCTTACTCCACGTACCAAAAGCCGGGAATGGAAACCAAGCTCTAATATCCCCTGCAACAGCCATTCCACCTCGTGTTTGAAAGGAATCACCTGCTATCAACGCCTTGGTCCGCAAATCTAAAAATGACATGGAACCTGGTGTATGTCCTGGCGTTTCGATCGCTGTTAACGAACCAATCAGGTCGCCTTCCTTCAATAATAGATTGGCCCGCGTTTTTAATTTTTTCGGTACACCGCCTTTAATCGGGGTTTGTGCCTCCTGAGGATCAAGTGATCGATCGCCATTCATTAGTCTGTTGTCTCGCTTCGAAATATAAACCGGTACATCTGGCAGGATTTCTTTTATTGCATCCAACGCCCCGACATGGTCTTCATGCGCATGCGTCAACACAATTTTGGTGATCGGCCTTCCAATTGATTCAGCCGCCTTCATAATGCCTTTGGCACAAAAGCCAAGCGCTGCATCAATTAACGTTAACCCGTCCTCTTCCTCCACCAAATAGCAGTTGACCGGAAAAACATTCGCCATGAATGTAACTTGATACAAGTACCCATTTTTGATCATCCTCATAGTCTCACATCCCCTTAAACTAATATCATTAGTTTCATATTAACTAATACCATTAGTTTTATCAAGTTCTTTTTTGGAAAAAATTACAATCCTCTTATGAATTCATATATTCATCTTTTTTGCCAAAAGATACTAACATGACTAGCACTTAATTAAGTTGACACTTAATTAAGTGTGCGCTAAAATAACGATATGATTGAAAAAGTCCTTCATGCATTAGCAGAACCTAGACGTCGAGATATACTCTATCTCGTTCGTGATGGAGAAATGACCTCCAGCGCGATTGCCTCACATTTTGACATTTCAGCTCCAGCAGTTTCTCAGCATCTCAAAGTTCTCGAACAATCCGGCCTAGTTATAGTTCGGAGAGACGGAACGAAACGGTACTACGGTATTAGAAGGGACGGTTTTTCTGAATTAAAGCAGTATATTGACCGTTTTTGGGATGATAGTTTACTTCGTTTGAAAGAAGCTGCCGAAGAGGAAGAAAGGAGAAAAAATGAATCAGACCAATAATGAAATCATCACAAAAGAAATATTTATTGAAGCCCGCCCAGAAACATTATTTTCGTTCTTTACTGATGCGGACAAAATGGTTCGCTGGATGGGGAGACATATCCTGCTCGAACCAAAAATCGGTGGTAAATATCGAATTGATGTGAATGGCAGCGATATTGCCATGGGCGAATATGTAGAAATTGTTCCTTATGAAAAAATCGTCATGTCTTGGGGCTGGGAAAAATCAAAGCTCGTTCCACCTGGTTCAAGTAAGGTGGAATTCAAACTGACTCCGAAAGAAAATGGCACAAATTTAGTTTTAACTCATTATGACTTGCCAGTTGAAGAAGTCCCATCGCACCAACAAGGATGGTCACATTACATGCCCCGCATTAAAGATTTTGCAGAAGGCAACGATCCAGGTGTAGATCCATGGTCCGAAATGCCCATGCATTAATTTTTATATAAAATAAATAACCTTTTCTACTGAATAATATATTGGAGGAATAAAAAATGACTAAAACAATTCATCAAGAAGTAGTTTTCAATGCCAGCCCTGGACTTATATATGAAGCACTCACAGATTCGAAACAATTCAGCGAAATGACGGGAGGTGCACCTACAGAAATCAGTCCCGAAGCTGGCGGTACTTTTTCGTGTTTTGGCGGCATGATTCTTGGAAGAAACATTGAACTTGTTCCAGGTGTGCGAATAGTACAAGCTTGGCGAGTAGCGAACTGGCCAGAGGGTGTTTACTCTATTGCTAAGTTTGAGCTAAAAGAACAAGACTCAAAAACCCTTTTGGTTTTCGACCACATAGGTTTTCCTGAGGCTGAAGGAGAACATCTTGCAGCTGGATGGGGAGCGAATTACTGGAACCCTTTAGAAAAGTATTTAGGTTAATTCACACGCAGAATGACGTTAAAAATGCTTGGAGCATTTCCAAGCATTTTTCTTATTAAATAGGAAGTAATGGAGTTCAAGACTCTGTTAATAAAATGTTCACAACTTTTTTACGAATATGTGAAATAGTGAACAATTTACCCTTATTTCAAAATAAGTTTGGTATAGTAACAATGTAGTTAACGAACAAACAAACAAATAAAATTTAATTAACAAAGGAGTGTTTCACATGGTAGTAAGTTGGTTAAGGGAAAACAAAGTTGCCGCTGGAATTTTAACTGTTCTTCGCTTATATATGGGGTATTCTTGGATAACAGCTGGGTTCCACAAATTATCAGGCGGTTTTGATGCTTCTGGCTATCTAAAAGGGGCAATCGCTAATCCAGTGAAAGGTCCAGACGGTGCGATGGTTTATGGCTGGTATGTTGATTTCTTAAAGCATTTCGCCTTACCAAACGTTGATATTTTTAACACGATCGTCCCACTAGGTGAATTCTTAATCGGACTTGGACTTATTCTTGGATGTTTAACAACTGCCGCCATGTTCTTTGGCCTTGTGATGAACTTTTCATTTTTCTTAGCAGGAACCGTATCACATATTCCAACAGATCTTTTCTTAGGAGCAATTATTCTTTTCTCAGGCTATAATGCGGGCCGCATCGGTCTTGACCGTTGGGTTATCCCATTCATTCGCAACACAGCATTTAAAGGGAATAAAACTGTAAAACATAATGTTTAATCCAAACAAAAAGCGACGCAGTCTTGGTCATCCTACCAGATTGCGTCGCTTTTTTTAATACTAAAAACTTTTATCTTCTTTTAAACTTTCTTTGTTCATATACCAATTGGTTAACTGTGTAAGGATGGCAAACATGAAAAAGAAATTCATAGCCCAGACATTAATGAACGGAGCCAACCCGCCAAATTCAATCGTTTCAAGGCCTTTTAGCTTCATCACAATCATCGACTCGATAAAAATAAGCACAAAACCAACAACACCAGCAATAGCCGCTCTAATCATATCGCTTCCCCCCAGAAATGATTATATATATATATGTAAGTTAAGAAAGTAGCATTTTTTGACAATTTCGTGAACATCTTCCCTCTATTATATTGCAAAAATGGGATTTACAACACCCTGAAAAATAAAAAAAGGCCCTCCCCTACATTTCAATGCATGTGGGTGTCAGGCACCATTCTTATCTTATTTTTTTAATAAATACTACCTTCAAGTAGTCCCCTTCTGGAAATTCTTTGACGGTTTTGAAATCGACGGGAAGTGAAAATTCTTCCAATTGTTTGTACCGGCTGCCAGATTCTTTAAAGGCAGCATCGATAAAGCTCTTGAATTTATCCATCCCAAAAGCGCTGCTGTTTGTGGATGCAACAATGGTTCCGTTGTCCGCAGTTATGGCAATCGCTTCGATTAGAAGATTCTTGTAGTCCTTTTCCGCACTAAAGACAAATTTCTTTGACCGGGCAAAGCTCGGCGGATCAAGGATGACCATATCAAACTTCAACTGTTTCTTGACTGCATATTTAAAGTACTTGAATACATCCTCAACAATAATTGCTTGTGTTTCATGGTCCACACCATTTACACTAAACTGCTCAATCGTTTTACTCTTACTCCGATTTGCCAGGTCTACACTTGTTGTTTTCGTTGCTCCTCCTAGAGCTGCAAACACGGAAAAAGCCCCCGTATAAGAGAAAGTATTTAAAACTGTCTTACCGTTTGCATACACATCTCGGATTGTGCGCCTTACATCCCGTTGGTCTAAAAACACCCCGACCATGGCGCTTTCATTTAAATATATTGCAAAGTTGACGCCATTTTCTTTGACAATAAGCGGGAACTGACCTCTTTCACCTGCGACAAAGTCATCTTCCTCGATGTATTGCCCTTTTTCATCAAAACGCTTTTTCTGATAAATCCCCTGGAATTCAACCAGTTCCTTTAAAGCTTGAATGATATAGTCTCGAAAATGATAGATACCCTTGCTGTACCAAGTTAATAAATAATAGCCAGCAAAGTAATCAATCGTCAAACCACCGATTCCATCGCCTTCACCATTAAACACTCGAAACGCGGTAGTTTCTGAACTTTGATAAAATGATTCTCTTTCCTTAATCGCTTCTTTTAGCATTTTCTCAAAAAAACGTTGATCAAAAGAGTCATTTTCTTTTCTGCTCAACACCCAGCCAAGACCCTTATTTTGTTTACCATAATAGCCTTTGGCAATAAATATATTTCTATCATCGACCAATTTAACAATGGACCCCTCTTCTACGAGGTCGTTCACATTTATAATGGCTTCCTTAGAAATAAGTGGATAGCCGCTTTTAAATTTATTTACAAACTTTGTTTTCACCTTAAGACTGACTTCTTTATTCATCGTGTCATCCCATCTGTTTTTTATCCTATAAAAATATTTTAGACAATATCTTGCCTTACAAATCAACTGGAGAGCAATAACGTTATCATAACATTAATTCTGCTTGTTCTAAAACAAAACCCGCCACTAATCCAGTAGCAGTTGTGATCATTATTCTTTTAATCCTTAAATGGGCGCAGGCCTTTATAAAATACACTGGTCTGTTGAAATCTTCACAACTTCCACACAACTTCACTATAAGTTCTACATATCTTTTTCTTATGATTATAAACAAGTTAATATGGAAATGGTTCAAACAACTCATTTCTTAAAACTTCCCATAATTTTGATTGGTGCTGACACCAATCTATTTTTTTTTGCCCTTTGGCCCATCTTCACAACTTCCACACAAGTTCCACCTAAGTTATGATAAAGGTAACTTAATTAGGAAATGGTTCGAAGAGCTCATTTCTTAAAACTTCCCATTTTGGATTGGTGCCTGACACCAATCTATTTTTTTTGCCCATAATAATGTCAGCCATCACATTATGTGACGGCTGACATTGGAAATAGTTAATGGCCTAGTTTACTCCCACTTGTGTCCAAGCAGTTTTAACGGCATTGTACTGTGTGCTGCTTGAGCCATACAAATCAGCTGCAGCTGCAAGAAGAGCCGCGCGTGCGTCGCTAAAATCACTTTGTGGAGCTAAATAAACTGTGAGTGCTCGATAGTAGATTTTTTCAGCAACAGCTGTACCCAGACTTGAAATCGTTAAATAGGCTGCTTTATTGGGAATCCCGCTGTTCGTGTGAACTCCTCCATTATCCGAAGTAGTATTCACGTAGCCGCTCATATTCTCCGGTTGTCCATAAAGACCAGGGTTTGAAAGACTGCGAAGAGCATCGCCAGCTTTATTCGGCGTGTACACATCCTCACCCATTAAGTAATCCCCTTTATCAAGGAATACTCCGAACGTATCAGAAATGGACTCATTTAATGCACCTGACTGATACTGATACTCTAACCCAGCTGTTCTTTCTGTTACTGCATGTGTTAATTCATGGGCTACGACATCAAGCGCACCCGACAATGAACGGAAGGTAATTCCATCCCCATCTCCATATACCATTTGCGAACCATTCCAGAACGCATTGTTGTAATTCCTGCCATAGTGGACGGTTGAGCGAAGAGTCGCTCCATTATTATCAAAACTGTTTCTATTAAACGTATTTTTATAATAATCATAGACGACACCCGCATAGTAGTGGGCATCTACATCGGCTCGCTGTGACGTTGCGTTAAAATTATTGTCAGGGTCAACAGAATAATTTCCAGGTAACCGGGATCTATTTACCGCCGTTCTTGTTTCTATGACACCCGTCATTGGCTTAGTAATATCATATAGATAGTAAGTACCGCTCGAATAGTAGGTGTTAAGAGTTTTTGTATCCCCTAGAACACCGACCCCAGTGCCATCAGCCACTGCATTATAGGAATTTATAATGTTACCATTAATGGCATCCACATAGACCACCCAGTTTGCAGGATATGGCTGAATAAATTGCAGATTTGTTTTGTAAGCCAGATTAAATTCATTACCATTTTTATAAACAACTAGTTCCGCCTTTTCAACGGTATCTTCTATTTTTTTGCCAGTAGGACCTGCTTCAGCATTCGTGATGGTTTCCTCTTTGGTTACTTTTATAGATTTCCAAGACTGCTCAAGGGCAGTTTCCTTGGATAGTTGTGCTTTCAGGGCCCCTTTGAAATAAGAAGATGCTTCTGGGAACACATCACCATTGACTGCTGTAACGATTCCATTTTTATCGGTATGGACCTTAAACTTCGCCCCATCCACTGGAATCCCCTGAATCGATTGAATAAAATTATAGTGAGTGCTGCCTAGCCCGTCCGTCTCAACATCGAGTAATGTTAAATCTTTAGCTGTATCTAACTGATAAAGTGCCTTATTTTCTTTTAAAAATTGCTTAATCCCATCTATGTCTTTATAAACTTTGGTCGATAGTTTCCCATGGACAAAAGATGGTACCGTTTGTCCTTTCTTCCAGTTGACCTTTGCATCCTTACCAAACTGCGACGCGTCTTTCTTAACCGTAACATTGTAAGGAATTGTCTCCGCCGCAGCAGTAATCGGTAGTACAGACCCCATCGTTAATCCCAAAGCTAGTACAAGTGAAGTTCTCTTTTTCATCTCCAACCGCCTCCTAATGATCTTTCTGTACGAATTTTCAAAATAATCATAACACGATGAATCTTTTAGGATAATTGGGAAAAAGTGTGGGACATGGTGTCAGGCACCAGCGAAAATACCATCTATTCTATTAAAAATCCAACGCTAAGTTCATTTTTGCGTTGGGAAAATTTATTCGATTATTTTTTGGAGGAATAAACGGGTGAAATCCTGATGGTCCAAAAGTTTCAATTTTTTATTAATAACTTCATAGGATCAAAAGGTAATTCATATGCAGTTTAAGTAAATAAGAAAAAAACCGACATTTAAAAAATGACGGTTTTCGAAAAAATAGTTGAATATAGTAACTTAAACTTAATCTCCTAGCCCTGAATGATTTTATCCCGATCATCTGCTTGAGGAGGTTCCTCCATCCACCCATGCTTGATCATAATCTTCGCTCCTGCTTCCGCATACAGAGAGATTTCCGGAATCAAAGCCGCATACTTTAGCGCAATATCCCTTCTTGGACTTGCAGCGATGGCCATCCCGTAATTTCCAATCCCTGCTGCAATCATTGATGAAATATTAAACATAATTAATTTATCTGAAAAAACAGGGACGGTTGAGTCGGTAACAGCTGAATCCCGACTCATTGGAGCGGGAAGATCCTCTTTTATTAAAATCTCACTAAATTGATTTGCATGTTGTTGCGCAATTTGCATTCCTCTTACCAAAAATTCTTTCACTTCTTGATCCTGTGCAATCTGTGCATACCCTGTTATTAGTGCCTTTCCAATCATATTTGTTTGGATATTTAAAAACAAATGCGTGACTTCTACAGAAGTAATCGGCCTCTTATGTCCGAAAAAGCCAGCTAAAAAATGATCCCTTTTCACAAAATCAACCTTGTCAGGTGTAGAAATGTAGGGAGGTCTGATATATGTACCTTGTTCCAACATGAGATCCCTTGTCAGATCCTGCAACTTAACCGCAGAATTTAATATACGTTTATGAAAATCGACGATATCTGCCTGTGTCACCAATCCTAATGCTGCACTACTTGCAGCCAGTGCAAGAATAGACATATTGCGAAAAAACATTAAAACAAAAGTGTCTGAAAATAGTTTTGGGGCTTTTGGATTTATATCTTGATCCGTAAAGCCAATCGGGACAGGGAAATTCTCCTTTTTAAACAGTTCCTGCATAATCGTTATGTTGCCCTTAGCTACATCCAGTGTAAATTCAATGATGGGACGTACTTCCTCGTCTTCCACCTTCTCTATAAAATAACTGGACACACAAACCGCAAGTGTGTCACTCAAATATTGGCTCCATAATGTTGACATTTCGGCAGCCGTTAATCGAATTTTTATTTTATCTTCCATAGAATCTCCTCAGTTCTTTCATATAAATTCGGATTATAAATACCATTTGGTATTAGAATCCACAATAAGAGAACATTTATTATACATATACAGGATTTAACAGAATTTTTATCCCTCTTTCCTTCAATTGCGGTTTCTTAAACTATTAACGATCCAACACTTTAATGATGTGGAAAATTTACTTCGGGAAACAATGGGTAAAGATCTTCGCCTTTCAGGTTTTTTTTTGCAAATGCAAATGGAGACTTATTAATTAGCACGAATACAAATTCAAAAAATGTCAATGTAAGCGATCAACCTTATTTTCAGCAAGCTATCAAGACTAAAAAATCGTAGGCTTCCACTACTTTTTTTTTGTGGCAGAAAGAAGCAGATGGCACTGGCGATTTTTTGCATAAAAAAGCTGCTCTAAAAAACAGAGCAGCTTTAAAACTTATACTTCCTCACTCTTTTTCAATATACTAACCGAACGCTTGAAGAGTGGAATGAGGATAATTACACCCACTATAAAGAGTAGGGCTGACGCTTCGTACATCGCGACAAGCGAAGTTGTTTTCTTCAGCCATCCGCTCGCACTCATGGTAATGACCATGGTCCCCATAAACATCGGGTTTAAAATGCCATTGACTCGACCAATAAAAGCTTCATCTGTATTTTTCAAAATCATCGTATTAATTCCAATGTGAATACAGGGCATAAACAAGCCGCTAATAAATTGCGCGGTCAATGTCAGCCATAACTGCTCTGAAAGCCCCATTACAAAAAATCCAATAGCACTTGCGCTCATTCCAATTGCAAGCAAGATTTGCGGAGGAGTCTTTTTCGCTAACCCCATCGTGAGACCTCCACCTAAAATCATCCCTGCTCCAAACGCTGCCATCAACCATTGCAGCATCTCTTTAGGTAAACCAAGTTGTTCCGTAATGAGGAAAACGGAAAGTGGCTGCGTTAGCCCCAGTCCTAAACCTGCTGCTGCAAAACAGCCACCCAGCAAAGTCAGTGCCCGGCTGTTCCAAACATAACGGAAGCCTTCCTTCATTTCCTCCATAAGTGTGGTTTTTACAGCATTTTCTTCGCTTTCCCGGTCAGGAGGAAGCATAAATAGAATCGCTGCCGATAGCATAAAGGCAATACCCATAATGGCAATCGCTGCACTAATGCCGTAATGCTGGTAAACAAACGTACCGATAATCGGCCCTAAAATCATAAACAAAGCAAACACCGTTTGGTACATCGACATACCCGTTTGAATAAGTTCTTCCTTTACATGAAGCTTGAACAGTTTCATTCCAGAAGGCTGTGAAAACTGTGAAAGAATCGATGATACAAGTGTGGCGAAGAAAATAACTTTCCAGCCCCCAAATACTAGTGTTAATAATACAATAAAGATAGACAGCGCGCTGAGGAAGTCACACCATATCATTGTCCGTTTCGGACGCCATCTGTCAGCAAAGGTGCCACCAATAAAGGAAAATAGAAAAATAGGCGCGAATTCTGCAACAGAAATAAGCGATACCGCAACCGGATCTTCATTTGTCTGCTCAATAACAAATAACAATATGGAGTAGTTACGTACCCAAATACCAATTTGTAAAAATAATGTCGAGAGTAAGATGGTGCGTATCACTCGATTTCTAAATAAGTCCCCCATGGTAATGTTTGATTTTGTTTCTTCCATAAAAAAACCTCCTTATCCATTTATCTGGACAGGAGGTACTTTACAACAAAAGGGCACAGTACACCAAGTACCTTAAACTCCCTTTTGTCTATAAAAGCCCGCACTAACCCTATCCAGAAATATGTTCGTATGATGATCCGAATTTTTTCTTTTAATAGGTTTAGTGAATCATTGGCTTTATGGTCACCCTTTCGAATATCGTAGTTTACATACTACTTTATTCTACTCTAAGAATCAAGAGCGAAATTTGTCATAATATGTATATCAATGAAATTCACCTAAACCTAAAGCTTAAAAATCTTTACTAATGCTTTCATAGACTCGGGACTGCATAACTGCGCAAAATGGTTTTTCAGCTCATGTTTTGCTTCGTCCATTTCTATTTTTCTTTGATCCACGTGGTTATTTTTTGACCAAAAGGCAAGTGTTTCGAAGGATGTACTGCTCCAGCCGTTTTTCTCGCCCGAAACGTTCGTTTTCTCCTTTGTCCCTGAAACAACAATATCCATAGACCCCTGTAATTCCAACAATGCGTTATCAAACGCCTTTTTCTTTTCTTTGTCTTTCATACCTGCTTTGGCTCTTAATACTCTTGTGTCTATGCCTTCTTCCTCACTAATCAAAGTAAATAATTCTAAGGCTTCTCTAGAAACAAGACCGTCATTGTAACGTTTAGCCACTGAATACTGTGACCCCAATATCGCACTTACTAATGGGAGGAACTCACGGGAGATTAAAACTGATTTCTTCTTAACAAACTTTCCGTAGGCTGCCACACCATCAACAGGGAACTGCGCCCTCCATAACCATGGGTCAAATTCTGAACCCGAATACCAATGTTCTTTGGATGTAATGCTATCAAGCGAAGGATAGTGAGGAATTAGCGGCGACAATGGAAGAAAACCAACTTCCTTAACGACCTTGACTGCTTCCTCATATGTACTAATTTTATAATCTATCAAACACACCAATCTCCCTCTAATCCGATTTTCTCTTTAATTCCCTATTAGTTTAGGTAAATCCTACACATTCTAAACTCATAGGAACCATAAAAAAATGATATAATACTAACCATTAATTATATCGTGCAAATAGTATTATCGGAGGTTTGCTAGGAATGTCAACAACAAATAGGTTTTTAGGAGAAAAAGCACTGGTTATCGGCGGAAGCATTGCCGGTTTGCTCGCAGCGCGGATTTTGTCCGATTTCTTCAAAGAAGTGTTAATTTTAGAGAAGGACCATATGAATGAAAAGGATTTTACTAGAACCGGAGTGCCACAAGGGGCACATGGTCACGCCCTTTTGAAAAGTGGCGAGGAGATATTAAATGACCTTTTTCCAGGGATTGTGGATGAACTTATCGCAGATGGATCAGTAAAATCTGATTTTGCGAGTGAACTGGCCTGGAATCATCATGGATGCTGGAAGGTGAAATATCAAGCCGGCATGTCAATTATCCAGCAAAGCAGACCATTCCTTGAATGGCATATCCATCGCAGACTAGAGATGATTCCGAATATAAACTTTTTATATGGTGCTAAAGTGAAAAAGTTACTGATCAGTAGTGAATCTACCAGTATCGTAGGAGTAGAGATTCAAAATGATGGAGAAGCAGCCATTTCACTTAAGGCTGATTTGGTTGTTGACGCTACAGGTGCTAGGTCAAGTTTATCTAATTGGCTCAGACAATTAGGTTTCGATGCCCCCCAAAAAACCGAAGTAAAAGTCAACCTTTTCTATGCCAGCCGAATCTACAGCTCCCTTTCCTCCATAAATAATGACTGGGGGAGTTTGTTGGTTTATCCCAATCCTCCAAAACAAACCCATGGAGGAGGGATTTTCCCGATTGAAAATCAGCGGTGGATGGTGACTTTACTTGGGTATGGAGTGGAATCGCCACCAAGTACAGAAGAGGAATTCATTAAGTATGCCAAAAGTCTTGAACAAGCCGATGTATATGAGGCAATTAAAAATGGAACACCTGATACGGATGTCAGCGTTTACCGCTTCCCTGCATTACGACGTTTTCATTATGATAAGTTACAACGGTTCCCAAATGGACTAATTGTTATCGGGGATGCCTTTTGCCGTATTGATCCTGTATTTGGTCAGGGAATGAGCATTGCTGCACTTGAGGCGATTGCTCTGAAAAAGGAACTTCAAAAAGCGTTACATAAAAATAAACTTACGCAAATATCGAATAATGCTCATCGAAGCTTCAGTAAAATCATAGATGTCCCATGGTTAATCGCTTTAACTGAAGACTTTCGCTTCACCCATACCGACGGTGCAAAACCGTTTGGACTGCCATTACTGAAGTGGTATGTAAAACGAGTGATTTTAGCCTGTGAAAGCAATCAAAATGTATATGGAAAGCTTATCAATGTACTTCAACTGAAAGCCCATCCGATTAGCTTATTCTCACCTTCCACGTTAAAAGCAGTCCTATTCCAAGTTAAGCGGTAAACTTAAAAGACATGATAAATTAAAAGGTGTCAGGCACCGTTCGTGGACATTTGTCTACGAGTGGTGCCTGACACCTTTTTAGAATGGCTTGAAAATCATCAGGGCGATGATGATGAGAAAGATCACATTTTCAAGGTTTTCAAATCGAAAAAGAACTTTTGATAAACTCCAATATTCTTCGGGAATTTCTTCTCCTTTGTGCGACGCTAAAAGGGCTTTAACTGGTTTTGACCTAGGTGATAAAACGAGAGGTCCAATTGCTAGCGCAGCCAAAAAGAGAAAGAGACTGGTTACATACCATCCCATCCGAAACAGGCTCGGATTAATGAACCCCATGCTCAACCCTGTGATTAATAAAAGCGTGCCGCCGACCATTACAAATATATGTAACTTATGTCTAATCCTATATGAATGTCTTAATTCGGTCATGTTCTTCCCAGATTTGACCACTGTCGTTAATATGAAACCTGGACCCATCCCCAAGATGGCTGAAAAAATATGTATACATACAAGGATTTTATAGAAAGTAATCAATTGCTGCCAACCTCCATTCGCTCCCATCCCCATTTTATCATATTCTTATTTAATATATTAAAGTGAAATATAGTAGTTTTTGTAGCTACCATTGAATAAACATATTTTTAAAGTTAACCCTATTTACATACAATAAAGATACAAAGGAGCATAACCGTGAAACCTTATGAAATATTTAATATGATTATTGATGAGGAAGCTTATGACCAAGAAGAAGTGACAGCTGATTTTACATACGAAGACCAAGATTATAGTATTACCTTTAAAAAAGAGGACTTTGAAGTTGTTAATGCCTGGGTTTTTAAGAATGGGACATCCCTGCCTGCGAATTTATCCGAGAATATTATCGAACTGATAAGAGAGGATGTTAAAAACAGAATTTAGTTTTTATGATTAAAGGTATAGTAACCACGAAAGGTCATCAGAAGTCTACTCTGATGACCTTAGTTTATGCTACTAGTTAAGCGGATGATGGGGGTCATCCAGTTTCTTGATTACTTTTTAATTGAGCGAAAATTTTTTGATAGGCTGAAGCCTCTTTTACCATCCCTTTAGATTGATACATTTTACTGATTTTTCGTACGGGAGAAGGATTTTGCGGCTGCAGCTCCATTTCCCAGAAGAAGCAATCGATTGCTTGATCGAATTGTTTAAACTCCGCATAATAATCACCCAATTCCATCATCCGATCGGGATCCTCTAATAAATTTACCATTTCACTAATTTTTCTAATCACATCTAAATCTGGGATTACCTTTTGAATAGGGATAAGTTTTTCATGAACAGTTTTAAGATCATGCTCCTTAAGAAGGATTTCAGCAAATTTAAAGACCATTTCTTCAAATTGTTTCGTCTTCTCTTCGTGGGAAAGATGCTGCAATAACATAATGAATTGATCAAAATGTGCAATCACAAATATTGGGTCGGAATGCTCCCAGATTAAAAGAAGAATGGCATCGTAGGAGGCGGGCATGTCATCGATAAAATCTAATATGCATAAGGCAGCTTTCTCATAATTACCATCTTTAAGCATTTTTTTGATAATAGATTTTGAATCATGCAGCACATGAAACGGATTGATGTTGAGTTGAGCCAATATCAGCATCCATTCTTCCATCGTCACATAACGTAACGCAATACTCGTATACTTTTCAATCAATTTAGTCTCTTTGTATTTCCCTGTATTTTCCAACCACAACAATAACTCAACTAAATCGTCTTGTTTACTCACTATTTCTTCTAATAAAATTCGTTCATCTGGATTGGTTCGATTTTTGAAGCAATGTAATTCAACATATAGAGGGTCCTTCATTTGGATTACAGGTAAACTCGAGGAATGGTAAAAATGGTTGTTTGAACTAAATTCGAGAGAGGACAAACGATCTTGTGCAGATTTTAATGTCGGTTCAAACTCACATAACATTTGAATGATTTGAAAGGATTTCATAAATTTCCCGCTTCTTCTAAAGTGGAAGAACACTTTGTCGATAATCTTAATAAGCTGTTCTTTTTGAAAAAACGAGTCAAGTGTTGTCAGAATGTAGACCATTTCCTGAAGTGAATAATGGATTTGTAACTGAGAAAATAGGTTATTTTTATTCGGAATAGTGATGTTTACGTGGGGAATTAATACACTTAAGAGCGGATGCGGGGATTCAATAATGATACCTTCATGAAATGCCTTATCTATAAATGTTCCTTCTTCAATCTGATCAAGCTTCTCCCCATATATAAGGGCATTTTTATAATAAATAAGATAATATCTTTCCTGGTCAGCAGTCATAACCTCAATTACTTTGCTTCGTGCAAATACGGCTGTCCTTATAGCATTTCCTTTTACCATATGTTTTTTATCTTTAATGGAAATTTCGGTTGGCAACATTTCTTTCTTATTCATATCACTTTTGCCCCCTATCATAATATACACATATTAAAATCATTTACTCTCGTGACTTTATTATAACATAATTGAAAAAAAGAGTTCCTTTACCAAGGTCCTCTCCTTCCGATTCGAGTCTTATCGACATTATTTTTTAAAAAGCAGATTTACTTCAACGTCTAATTCCTTTAGTAATGGGAACGATGACATGTGACCGAGACTGTCAACAATATTTGTGTAGTACCACGCTTGCAGTTCTTTGCCGGCGTTAAAAATGTTCCACACAGCATCCCCCAGCTGATCATAATCCTTTACTATGGAGCGAATGTTATGTAATTTATCCGCACAGGCAACGACACGAATTTCCTCTGATGCTGTCTTTAAAAACTCAATAGTATGTTCCTTCCGCTCCTTCCAGGGGAGTGATTTATTGGGTTCAGAACATCCTTCCACAATCCTAGCAATTCTTGGTCCAAATTCCCGCTCAATGTCTTTCAAAGTAAGTTCTGTATCTTCAACCGTATCATGCAAAATTGCCGCTGCGATGATGTCATCATCGTACCCTGCTTTCATTAACATCATTCCGACGGTAACTGGGTGCGTGATATAAGGGATGTCGGTATTCTTTCTGCATTGGTTTCGATGACTTTTACTCGCTATCTGCAGCGCTTTTTCAACTATATTCATTTCTAGGACCTTCCTTTTCACGTTAATTAATATTAGTCATTCGGATTAATAATCGCCAAAACTTGATGGTCTTCCCATTTTCCGTTGATCTTTACATTTTTCAAAGCGATTCCTTCTTTATGAAATCCGGATTTCTCTAACACTCGAATGGAACCAATATTATGAGGCATGACACCGGCTTCTATCCGGTGTAATTTCAATTCATTGAATGCATATTTCACTAGCAGTTTAGCCGCTTCAGTTGTGTAGCCCTTCCCATTGTGCTTTTCATCTAAAAAATAACCGATGAACGCACTTTGAAGCGAGCCTCTTAGTACTTGAAATAGATTAATAGTACCAATTAAGAGACCATCATTTTTAAAAATTCCAAACGTATATGTCTGATCATTTTTACTATCTTCTTCATATATATTTATTCGGTTCAATTGAGATTGGACCGTATAAAAATCGTCATTTCGTTCCATCGAAAACTTTTCGAAAAAACTACGGTTAACAGTTTGCAATGTAAGGAGTGCTTGTGCATCTTCTGTGGAAAATGGTCTAATATAGATGCTTTCACCTTTAAGGCTCGAATCTTCCTTCCCCAATTTCAAATGCAGAACCATATGTTCATCATTATAATGAATACCGTTCACTTTAAGGGCATTTTCTTCAAATCCATACACTTTAAAACCTAATTGGGTATAAAGATTTTTCGCCTTTTCATTGCTTGCCATCACTGATAAATTAATTTTTTCAATCTCTTCCATCGTTTTAGCTTTATTGATCGCCTCTACCATTAATGCCTTACCTACGCCTTGTCCTTGTTTCTTGGGCGTGACATACATCGCAAAAATATTTGCTCGATGCCGTATTTTCTCGGCACTTTCTTGAAGTAAGGTGACTACTCCGATTAGTTCATCATCATCAAATGCACCAAACGTAAAGTTTCCTTCTGTGGTAAAGTTACGGGCAACTTGCTCAATGGGATTTTCTCTTTTTATGGCATCCTCATAACTTGTTAAAAATGCCTCTGGATTTTGCTTGAGTGCTTCTAGTCTTAACTTCCAATACCTCTCTGCATCAGATGTATCTAATAATTTAATTTTCAAAATGATCCCCCCTTTAATCCATTTTGTGTTTCTCTTTTTACCTAAAATTTTCCCACAACAGATTGCTACTCTTATTAATTCTATGAATATAATTCCATTCCTGTTTATTGCTCGGAAAACGTAAAAAGCCGAGATATCATCTACATCTTGGCTTTTAGGCCCTTAATTATTTTTCTTTGGCAATTTCTGTTCTATTAGGGGCAAGTGGCGGTTGCTCCAACCACTTATTTTGTTCCATTATGTTAAACCATTTTTTGGTTACGTACAAATTTTTCAGAATAATGGTTTCATACGCTGCAACGAGGTCTGATCTCATGGAAGATGCCAAACCTGTCCCATGATAGGCTTGCGCAACTTGTGACAAGAAACCTATATGATACATCATTAACTTATCGGAAAAAGGAGACATTGTTGAAGTGGTCACTTCCGTTTCCATGGAACGAGGAACTGGTAAATGCTCTGCCTGCAGGATTTTTGAAAAGGTTGCGATATGCTGCTCAGCCACGTTTTGCGACTTTGTCATAAACTTCCTTACTTCTGTTGATTGAGCAACCTGACTAAATCCAATACAAAGGGCTTTACTCATCATACTTTTCTTTAGGTTTAAAAAAATACTGATGATTTCAATGGATGCTAAACTTCTCCCTTTTCCAAAAAATCCATCGATGAAATCATTGCTGGAGATAAACTCAGGGTTCACGGAAGAATAAATATAAGGGTCGCGCTGGAAATGCCCTTTCTCGAGCAATAGCTCAACGGTTTGGTGGTACATCCTACTTCCATCATTTAAACATGAATCGAAAAAATGGCGTAAATCTGCTCTGACAGAAACACATAAGGATGTTGAATGACCTATAAGCCCATGCAGGGTCATGATATGTAAGTAATTTAAGCAAAATATATCAGTAAATAATCTCTTTGCACCTTTATTGATATCATATACAGTAAATCCAATCGGAACCGGAAAGCCCTCACTCTCTAAAAAAGCAGCGGCTTGTTTCTTTTGTCCTCCGAAGGTCTGAATGGCATCCTCAAAAATGGCCTTTATTGATTGATCATCAATAATGGAGACCATATATCTATTTACCACGTCAGTCATAGTTCCATTTATATATTGTCCCCAAAGTGAACCTATTTCGGAAGCTGTGAGTCTTAAATTTCCCTTATCCATATTTTCGCCACCTCAATTGTATTATTTACCAATGAGCGAGGGTTATGAATTATTTTGTGTTTAAGGTTAATAATTACAGTGATTTACAAAAACCTACATAAGTTATTGCTCGAAATGAAATGATATAAGCAAAAACAAAGAGGGTAATTACGTGAAAAAGATCCTGATTAGTTTATATATAAGCTTACTTTTCATCTCGGTAAGTGTACATCCACTGACCCCCATTCATGAAGTAAGTGCACAACACAAACCGATTCCCTCCTATGCCAAGTGGGGTACATTAGCACTAAAGAAAACTCATGAAAAATATCCGCATGCAAAAATAATTGATTATCTCCACATTGGAAGAACGAGTGGACCACAAACCTCCACCGAAAGGTTCAAGCTTTGGTTAAAAGAAAACAATAGGGAATTCGGCGTTTTCATCACAATTGAATTTAACAAGCAGACCGAAAAGGTCCTTAAAGTAACTTTTGAGGAGACAGCAAGGTAATTCCTTTTGAAGGTTGATTTAAAACGCCTAGTAAGACAGGATTCTATAGGAATTTGGATATTGTTGGCTATGACCTGATTGATAAAAAATAAGAACATTGTTAAAAACCAAGTAAACCACTAAGAAAAGTTTCTACTTAGTGGTTTTGTTTATAAATAGTAAGCCCTAGTGCATAATTTCCATTCTTAGGAACAAACTATATTAATCCAGTTACTATCGGAGTGAATAATATGCATAATTCATATTGGTATTATGCTTTACTGGTTCTCAGCACTAGTTTATTTTGTTTTATACTATTCAAAAAAAGAAATACGCAAACTCTATTCCTATTATTAACCATGATTGGTATAGGATTTATTATTGAGACCATCATCTTTAATTTCTTAGCATGCTATAAATACAACCCTAATTTTATCCAGCATAATACATTTTATGACAACAATTTGGGGGCATTTGTCTCAAATGCCTTTTCTTTACCCATAGTTGCCACCTTAATAGCAACCTTTCATTTAGGCTGGATTTGGATGTTCTTCTTTTCAGGTGTATTTGTCGGGATTGAATGGTTATTTTTAAAGCTCCATATCTATTCCCATAATTGGTGGAGGTTAGGATATACTGGGTTTGGACTCCCCTTTTATTTTGCGATGTCGAAAGTTTATTATAAATGGATTAAACCACCTTCAAAAGGGCTCAAGCATAATTGGATGCTTTATTTAATTATTGGCTCCATATCTTGCAGTGCCCATATACTTCCGATCATCTTCTTCTCGAATCGAATATACACTCCTGGGTGGTTTGAAAATTCTGGACGGGATTCGATTGCCTTAGCAGCTATTTTCTATTTATGTGATAGTCTGTTTTATTGTCTAATGAGTACCCTTAAATGGAAAATAAAGTGGGGCAAATATATCTTAGCAGGATTACTTATGTATGCGGTGAACCAAGTTCTGATCGAATTTGGGATCCTTCATAGTTTGGTATGGTGGGACCAGCCGTACTATGTGGGTCTATCTTTATTACTTACCCTTATTACGGGGATTGTTAATAAAAGATTGTATAGGGTCCCCTATAAAGAGCAAGCATAAAAAAGCTGTAAATTTATATATTACAGCTTTTTTGAAAAGGAAGGACAATTAGCAATTAATCATTTGGTCCAAACACCCTATTTCTGATATCCGGTGTTTCCCTCATTTCTATTCGTTTCTCTAGCGTGGTTCTCATCCCTGGTGCAAGCAATTCACATTGGGAAAGTTCACGCATTTCCTCGATATTTTGTTTCTTAGCATGGATAATTTGATTGCACTTTTGAATGGTCCATTGTGGATATGGTCGGTCAACCAAAGTAAACGTCTGCCCATCTTCAACAAACCCCTCTGTTAACACTCGAAAGTACCAGCCGGTTCTGCCCGTATTTTGTAATAATAGCGCCAAGTTTTTAACTTTAAAACGGCGGGCTGGTTTCCAGCAGGGCTGCCTTGGCTGTGATACCTGTAGAACAGCCCCGCCAATCTGGAAAGTATCACCAATAGAAATCTCCTCCTCGTTTATTTGTTCCATGACGAGGTTCTCCCCCATTGCGCCGGATGTTATCTCAGATATCCCTAGTTCCTTTTGCCAATGGGTGTAATTTTCAAATCCATAAGCAAATACAGCTTTTTCCGGCCCGCCATGATGTTCCAAATCCCATTGTCCATCACCGTTTAAACCCGTTTTCCCGACCCAGACAGGTCCTTCAACCAACTCTTTAAAAATGGCGCTTGTCCATTCTCGATCCATAGGATTCTTTGCCTCTTTATTTCCGACCGTTTTTGGTAAACCTACAAAAACTTGTTTTAGAAAAATACTCATCTTAATTTCCTCCTAAAAAAACTGCCAATATTTTCAACATATGTATTCATTCATGCATCAGTAATATGGCCTCTTCATCAAGTCTTCTATATTTAATGGGCCTTTCTTAGATTATTTTAATTAAATTCGCTAAGAATAATGAATACACCTTCCTGCGTTGTCATGACTTTATTAAAAAAAGCGCTTGCATTTTTTGATATGTATCTTATAATACTTGTATACAAGTATACTCGTATAACAAGAAGGTGAATCAATGACAGAATCAAAGGAATTCTTATATCCCGCAAAATGGCTTTTAAAAGCTTCTGCTGGTGAACGTGTCACCTGTGAGCTAAGAATGCGAATAATTTCAGGCCTTATTGAAAGCGGTACCACCCTATCAGAAAATAAATTAGCTGCCGACTTTGATGTAAGCCGTTCCCCTATTCGGGAAGCATTAAAAACTCTTGCATCAGAAAATTTGATCCGTTTAGAAAGAATGGGTGCCGTCGTAATTGGTTTTACCATTAAAGAAATAGTAGAAATTTATGAAGTCCGATTACTGATAGAAACGTTTGTATATGAACGGCTTGTGAAATTAGACACCAAAGAGTTAGTTAAGGAACTGAGTAAAATACTCGAGATGATGAAAATTGCCATCAAATATCATGATGCCGATGAGTTTTCATATCAAGATGTCTTATTCCATGAAACAATTATTCGAGCGATTAATCATTCCTACATCATGATGATCTGGAATAATGCAAAACCTGTAATGGAAGCTTTCATCCTATTGTCGATGCGGGCCCGCTTCGAGGAAAAATACGATGACTTTCCACGTATTGTGGACAATCATCAACTTTATATTGATGCGATCGATGCGAAAAATAGAGACCTGATGATTCTCTCTTTGCATCAAAACTTTGATGATGTTGCAGGAAAAGTAGAAGACCTTTGGAGGTCTCAACTAATGCTTTACAAAGGAGTTGTACAGGAATAATGACAAGCTATATGTTAGGGTTAGACATCGGTACAACAAGCACAAAAGCTGTTTTATTTACTGAAAAAGGCGAAGTCATCCAACAAGAGAATATCGGTTACCCACTCTATACTCCTGATATTTCGACAGCCGAACAAGATCCAGAAGAAATCTTTATGGCAGTGGTACAAACCATTTCGAGGATCATGAAAAATCATCCCCAAAAAGAGATTTCATTCATCTCATTTAGCAGTGCGATGCATAGCCTCATTGCCATGGATGAAAATGACCAACCGCTGACACCTTGTATTACTTGGGCAGATAATCGCAGTGAGGCCTGGGCACATAAAATAAAAAATGAATTAAATGGGCATGAAGTCTATAGACGAACAGGAACGCCTATTCACCCGATGTCGCCATTAAGCAAAATCACGTGGATTGTGAATGAACGTCCCGAGATAGCCGAAAAAGCAAAAAAATATATCGGAATAAAGGAATATATATTTAAAAAGTTCTTTGACCAGTATGTTGTCGATTATTCTCTTGCTTCTGCCATGTGCATGATGAATCTCAAAGAATTAGATTGGGATAAGGAAGCAATAGAGATCGCTGGTATATCACGTGAGCAATTATCTAAGCTCGTGCCAACCACCGAAATTTTTACAAACTGTAATCCAGAATTAGCAAAACAAATGGGCATTGATCCTCTAACTCCCTTTGTAATTGGTGCAAGTGATGGCGTCCTTTCCAATCTTGGTGTAAATGCGATTCGAAAAGGTGAGATTGCCGTAACCATTGGAACAAGCGGGGCAATTCGTACCATCATTGACCAGCCGCAAACCGATGAGAAAGGAAGAATCTTTTGCTACGCATTAACGGAAAAACATTGGGTTATCGGCGGGCCAGTAAACAATGGCGGGATGGTCTTTCGCTGGATTAAGGATGAGTTTGCAGCTTCAGAGGTAGAAACCGCGAAAAGACTAGGAATTGATCCATATGAAGTATTAACCAAAATTGCAGAAGGTGTAAAACCGGGGTCCGATGGATTGTTATTCCATCCATATCTTGCTGGTGAACGTGCTCCCTTATGGAATCCAGACGTGCGTGGATCCTTTTTCGGCTTAACGATGGCACATAAGAAGGAACATATGATTCGATCTGCGCTCGAAGGTGTTATTTACAATTTATACACCGTATTTTTAGCATTAGTTGAATGTATGGAGGGACCAGTGACTCGAATCCAAGCAACTGGTGGCTTCGCAAGGTCAGAAGTTTGGCGTCAAATGATGTCTGATATTTTTGACTTGGATGTAGTCGTTCCAGAAAGCTACGAAAGTTCTTGTCTCGGTGCTTGTATCTTAGGCCTATATGCTACTGGGAAAATCGAATCCTTTGAAGTCGTTTCTGAAATGATTGGCAGTACCTATAAACATACACCTAAAGAAGAGGCTGCAAGAGAGTATAGACAATTATTGCCGATCTTTATTAATTTATCGAGAGTATTAGAAGAAGATTATACACGAATTGCCAAATATCAACGAAGTATAATTAGAAAAGCATAAGTCCCAGTTTAGCGGCTGCCACTAGCCGCTTGGCTGTTTACTTGCATATTGTTTTTAAATCATCATTAATTTTTGGGAGGAATTATTATGCCATTGGTCATTGTAGCAATTGGAATTATCGCATTACTTATTTTAATCATGGGCTTAAAATTAAACACTTTTGTCTCACTCATCATAGTCTCGTTCGGTGTTGCTTTAGCACTTGGAATGAAACTAGACGATGTCGTCACAACCATTGAAGCTGGTTTAGGTGGAACACTTGGTCATTTAGCTTTAATCTTTGGACTTGGTGCAATGCTAGGTAAGTTAATCGCGGATTCTGGTGGCGCACAACGGATTGCGATGACCCTCGTCGATAAATTTGGAGAAAAAAATATTCAGTGGGCTGTAGTCGTATCTTCGTTCATCATTGGAATTGCTTTATTCTTTGAAGTAGGACTAGTTTTATTGATTCCAATCGTATTTGCCATTTCAAGACAATTAAATGTTTCTATTTTATATCTAGGTATTCCAATGGCAACAGCTTTATCGGTAACACACGGTTTCTTACCGCCACACCCAGGGCCAACTGTCATCGCAGGTGAATATGGTGCAAATCTTGGTGAAGTATTACTATATGGTTTTATTATTTCGATTCCAACTGCTATTATTGCCGGACCTATATTTACAAAGTTTGCCAAAAAAATCGTACCTGCTTCATTCACAAGAACTGGTAATATTGCCTCTCTAGGTGAACAAAAAACATTTAAACTTGAAGACACACCAGGGTTTGG
The DNA here is from genome assembly GCF_018613205.1 of Bacillus sp. ISL-46. Classification (NCBI taxonomy): domain Bacteria; kingdom Bacillati; phylum Bacillota; class Bacilli; order Caryophanales; family Bacillaceae; genus Bacillus; species Bacillus sp. ISL-46. Next base: position 131,844 of record NZ_JAGGQR010000013.1, on the reverse strand, counting down.
TATCAGTGTATTTACCGCAATGCTTCCTGTTATTTTAATGTCAATTGCTACAATTATTACTTTGCTTCAAAAAACAATGGGCTTTGAAGATAATACCGGACTCGCCATTATCCGCTTTATTGGCGGTGCCTCTACTGCGATGGTCATCTCTTTATTATTTGCTATCTATACAATGGGCTTGGCAAGAAAAATTCCAATCAGAGATGTAATGGATTCTTGTACATCAGCCATTAATGCTATTGGTATGATGCTCCTAATCATCGGCGGCGGCGGTGCTTTCAAACAAGTATTAATTAATGGCGGTGTAGGTGACTACGTAGCTGAATTATTCAAAGGTACTTCCATATCACCGATATTACTTGCGTGGATTATCGCGGCAATTTTACGAATTGCCTTAGGATCTGCCACTGTTGCAGCATTAACAACTGCTGGTTTAGTAATCCCAATGTTGGGTCAAACAGATGTTAACCTTGCATTAGTCGTCCTTGCTACTGGAGCGGGTAGCTTAATTTTATCTCACGTTAACGATGCCGGTTTCTGGATGTTCAAAGAGTATTTTGGTTTAAGCATGAAAGAAACATTCGCAACATGGACATTACTTGAGACAATTATTTCCGTTTGTGGATTAGGATTTATTCTTTTACTAAGTTTATTCGTTTAATAATCGTGACCAGCAGCAGAAGCTTTATTCATTATCTGCTGCTTGGTTATCTAAAGGGCAGGGTCCCCCCTCTTATACTTAGAATTCACTAAGTATTAAAGCGGCGGATTTACTGCCTTTTATTTTTATGGCTATGTTAAAGCTTATTGTTGATTTTGGCACCCTGTTGATTGGAGTGGAAGGCGCTACGCTCCTGCGGGAGGACGGGGCAGGGGAGACCCCGCAGGAGCGCAGCGACGAGGAGGCTCCCCGAACCGCCCGCGGAAAGCGAAGCGCCTGGAACGGAAATCAACAGGCAAGTTTAACATAGCCATTTTTATAAAAAGGAGAAGGAAGTTAAATGGACAATACAATTGGAGTTATTGGTTTAGGTGTAATGGGCAGCAACATCGCCTTAAATATGGCGAACAAAGGTGAAAAAGTAGCTGTCTATAATTACACGAGAGATTTAACAGATAAACTTATACATAGAATTGAAAATCAATCGATCGACCCGTACTATGACGTGCAAAGTTTTGTTCAGTCCTTAGAAACCCCAAGAAAGATCTTTCTTATGGTCACAGCTGGTGCCGCGATAGATTCTGTGATTTCTTCATTAGTACCTTTTCTTGAGCAAGGTGATATGATCATGGACGGCGGCAACTCCCATTACGAAGATACAGCCCGAAGATATGATGAATTGAAGACTAAAGGAATTGATTATTTAGGGATTGGTATTTCTGGTGGTGAAGTAGGCGCATTAAATGGCCCGTCAATCATGCCTGGCGGAGATAAAGAAGCTTATGAAAAGGTTGCTCCCATTCTTACAAAAATAGCAGCCCAAGTCGATGGGACCCCATGTTGCACATATATTGGTCCAAAAGGTGCAGGGCATTTTGTGAAAATGGTCCATAATGGAATTGAATATGCTGATATGCAATTGATTGCTGAAGCCTATACCTTTTTAAGGGATAGGTTACAGTTATCTGTGAATGAAATTGCTGATATCTTTGGAACATGGAATCAGGGTGAACTGAAAAGTTACCTAATCGAAATCACGGCAGAAATTTTAAAGAAAAAAGATGAAAAAACAGATTTACCACTGATCGATGTCATCCTTGATAAAGTAGGGCAAAAAGGCACAGGTAAATGGACAAGCATGCAAGCGATAGATAACGGTATCCCCCTATCAATCATTACCGAGTCATTGTTCGCCCGGTATGTATCTTCATTAAAAGAGGAACGGGTCATAGCAGAAGATATATTAGCAGGCCCAGGAATGGACCAGCAGGCTTTAGATAAGAATTTATGGATTGAGTACGTTAGACAAGCATTATATATGGGGAAAGTTTGCGCCTATGCCCAGGGTTTTACACAATATAAAATGGCATCTGATCTCTATGACTGGAATTTACCATTAGAAGAGATTGCACTTATTTTCCGGGGCGGCTGTATTATTCGGGCCGAGTTTTTAAACGTAATCAGTGAAGCCTATCAGAGTCAAGTAAATCTGAAGAATTTATTAATCGCACCATTTTTCGCTGAAAAAACAAAAGAGTATCAATCAGGACTAAGGAAAATGGTATGCGAGGGTATAAATTCCGGTATCGCCTTTCCATGTTTAAGTACTTCCCTTTCTTATTTCGATAGTTACCGAAACGGCCGTTCAAATGCCAGCCTTTTACAGGCACAACGGGATTATTTCGGTGCCCATACGTATGAGCGAACTGATATGGAAGGAGTCTTTCATACGGACTGGAACTAATAGATAGAGGTATGCCTACTCCTTTCCAAACCATTAAAGGCCTATGCTCGATTTGAGTATAGGCCTTTGGTTTTCTTATTTAAATGGAATAATCAGCAGGAATAAAAACCTTTAATTGTTTTGGTTTTACAAACACTTCTTCCCCTGACTTTAGATTAAGGCTTCGAAATTGCTCCTTTCTTAATTCCACTTCTAGGTACTCGCCATTATCTTTTCGAATCAGTTCAAGTTGGACGGTGGCGCCGACTAAATGAATATAATTAATTTTTGCAGCAACTGAATCCAGGCTAGCCTCTCTTTCGATACTTATATCATGCGGTCGAACGTAACCGACTGCCTCGGTATTCTCTGTTGCGGAGAATTCGGGTGCATCGACTTCAAAATTACCGTGTTGTAATTTCCCTTTATGGAGGCGCCCTTTAAACAAATTAACATTTCCTAAAAAGTGATAAACAAAAGGACTGTTTGGATTTTCATATACTTCCTCTGGCGTGCCGATTTGCTCAATCTTCCCTTCATTCATCACGACAACTCGATCGGCAACATCCAGCGCTTCCTCTTGGTCGTGCGTCACAAAAATGCTCGTAATCTGGTAGTCATCATGGAGCTTTCTTAGCCATCTGCGAAGATCTTTGCGGACTTTGGCATCTAACGCACCAAATGGTTCATCTAACAAGAGAACCTTGGGCTCAACAGCCAGTGCTCTCGCTAATGCCACCCGCTGCCGCTGGCCGCCTGACAAATGGGAAGGATACCGTTCAGCAAAGGCTTCTAATTTTACTAGCTTTAGTAATTCCATGACCTTTTCTTTTATTTCGGTTTTGGAAGGACGCGTTTTCCTTGGCCGGACTTTTAATCCATAGGCCACATTTTCAAAAACAGTCATATGACGAAACAAGGCATAATGCTGGAAAACAAATCCTACTTTCCGCTCCTTTGTACTGATATGGGTCATGTCTTCTTCTCCGAACAAAATGGCTCCCTGATTCGCACCTTCTAAGCCTGCGATGATTCTTAGAAGTGATGTTTTCCCAGAACCAGACGGACCAAGAAGAGCGACGAGCTCCCCTGTTTGAATATCAAGATTAATTTGATCGAGGGCTTGAAAGTTCCCAAATGATTTTGAGATATTTTGAATTTGAATGCTCATCTTAGTGAACTCCTTCTCCAGGTTCAAATGATTTTTTTGCTTTCCATTCAATGACATTTTTTACAATCAAGGTTATGATGGAAAAAAATGACATTAAGGAAGCAACCGCAAATGCCGCGGAAAATTGATATTCATTGTATAAAATTTCAATATGGAGCGGCATTGTATTCGTCATTCCTCGGATATGTCCTGAAACGACCGAAACAGCTCCAAACTCCCCAATTGCTCGAGCACTACAGAGAATAATCCCATATAATAGTCCCCATTTAATATTCGGCAGAGTTACCAAAAGGAATGTCTTCCAACCGCTCGCCCCCAGTGTCAAGGATGCTTCCTCATCGGCCGTCCCCTGAGTTTGCATCAATGGAATGAGTTCCCGGGCGACAAAGGGCAATGTCACTAAAAGTGTTGCCAGGGCGATTCCGGGTACTGCGAAAATAATTTTGATATTATGGTCGATTAACCATTGTCCAAATAAGCCATGCGCACTAAATAATAGAACAAATACCAATCCCGCGATGACTGGGGAGATGGCAAATGGCAGATCAATAATCGTAATCAGTAGACTTTTTCCCTTAAAATTGAACTTGGTTACGGCCCAGGCGGCAGCCACGCCAAAGATGGCATTAAGTGGCACGGTAATCAAGGTAATGATCAAAGTTAACTTGATTGCAGATAATGCATCTGGATTGCTAACGGCCTCTAGGAAAACGGCTATACCCTTATCAAAGGCTTTTATAAAAATGGCAACCAATGGTAGCACCAAAAACAAACCTAAAAATGCTAATGCGAGTGTGATTAGTAACCAGCGTACGAGTCCCGGTTCTGAATTGCGGGTTGTAGTTTGAAGCGGTGTACTGGAATATTGGATTGGAACATTTCCGGCCATAGGTACCTCCTTCTGGACTTAAATTTATATCCTCTTTTTAGACGAGTCCGTAATGGTTCTTTGTTAGAATATTGTTGCTAATTTTGATTTCGCTGATATATGGCTTAGATTCGCTGATAAAACCTCATTTTCGCTGATATATGGCTTAGATTCGCTGATAAAAGGTAATATTCCGCTGATAAATTTTATAAACTCGTTGATAAGGTGTAATTTTATACTAAGTTAGACTTGAACGTAGTTAAAAACTAACAATTTTACGCAAACAGCGGATCATTCACTTGGATACAAAAGTTTATTTGCGGAAATACCTAGTTTATTTGCGCATCTAGCCGGTTTATTTGCGGATTGAACCATTTTATTTACGTATCGCAAAATCACCCTCTAAAACTATTAAAAGCTATATAAATTTCCGATTCGTCCACCACTGCAATACGTTAATAATAAGTAGAATCGTGAAGGAAAAAATCAACATAACAGCTGCTATCGCCGTAGCACCAGCGTAATCATATTGTTCTAACTTGGTCATGATTAGCAGCGGAGTAATTTCTGTCTTCATCGGCATATTCCCTGCAATAAAGACGACCGAGCCATATTCCCCCAGCGCCCGGGCAAAGGCAAGCGCGAACCCCGTTAGAGCAGCTGGCAGGATTTCTGGAAAAATTACTTTTACAAACGTTTGCGAACGGTTTGCACCTAAACTAGCCGACGCTTCTTCCATTTCTTTTTCTAAGCTTTGCAGGACGGGCTGAACGGTGCGAACCACAAAGGGCAGCCCAATAAATGTTAATGCTAGTGTAATCCCGAGCGGAGTAAACGCCACCTTAAAACTTAAAAACTGCCCAACCCAGCCATTTTCCGTATACAAAGTCGTTAAGGCAATCCCGGCAATCGCTGTTGGTAAGGCAAAAGGCAAATCAACTAGCCCATCAATAATTCTTTTACCAAAAAACTGATAACGTACCAGCACCCATGCGATTAGTACGCCAAAAATAACATTAATAAATGCTGCGAAAAAGGCTGCACCGAAACTCAGTTTATAGGAGGCAACTACCCTCGGGTCAGAAATCGTCCCCCAAATTTTCGACCACTCTACGGTCATAGAATGAATAAATATCATGGATAATGGCAGAATGACAAGGATGCTTATATAAAACATCGTAAATCCGAGCGAAAGGCCGAATCCCGGCAGCACACTATTTCTTTTCACTTTTAAACTTGCTAAACGAGCCATGAGGTTGACCCCTTCCGGATAAGATACATGTAGGGCATCCCCATCACACCTGATGAAGGACACCCGTCTAACTGAACTACTTACTATGGCTGGTAAATCTGATCAAACGTCCCGCCATCATTGAAGTGTGTCTCCTGTGCTTTTTTCCATCCTCCAAAATCTTTGTCAATTGTTACTAAATAAATTTTTGGAAAGACATCTGCATACTTGTCAAGAATCGCTTGATTACGGGGGCGATAATAATTCTTTGCGATAATTTCCTGTCCTACATCACTGTATAAATAATTTAAATAAGCCTCAGCAACTTCTTTAGTTCCCTTTTTCTCGACGTTCTTATCCACCACAGCAACTGGCGGTTCGGCAAGAATACTTATGGATGGGACGACAATCTCAAACTTGTCTTTTCCTAATTCATTAAGTGTTAAGAAAGCCTCGTTCTCCCAGGCAATCAAGACATCACCAATGCCTCGTTCAACGAATGTAGTAGTTGCTCCGCGGGCACCAGAATCTAATACTTCAACATTTTTATATAGTTGGCTCATAAACTTTTTAATTTTCGTTTCATCCCCATTAAATTTATCTTTTGCGTACGCCCATGCTGCTAAGTAATTCCAACGGGCACCACCGGATGTCTTTGGATTTGGAGTTATGACCGAAGTTCCCTTTTTCGTTAAATCGTCCCAATCTTTAATCCCTTTTGGATTCCCCTTTTTAACTAGAAACACAATCGTTGACGTATACGGAGTCGAGTTATCCTTAAGGTTCTTTTGCCAATCCTTCGAAAGTAAGCCGCCTAAGTTTGCAATCTCATCGATATCATATGCCAATGCCAGCGTAACAACATCTGCCTCAAGACCATCGATGACAGCACGTCCTTGCTTCCCTGAACCACCATGTGACTGTTGAATAGTTACCTTCTGACCTTTTTCCTTTTCCCAATACTTAGCGAATTCTCCGTTAAACTCTTCATAAAGTTCTCGGGTTGGGTCATATGAAACATTTAATAATTGGACAGGTTCTTTTGTTTTCGCGGCCTCTTGTTTGGTCCCCCTATCTTTTTTCTCAGTGCTTTGATTACTAGGCTGACTGCTGCACCCTGTCAGAATAAGAGCGATAAGAATAAGCACGGTTGTGAATTTGTAAGCTAGTTTCATTTGTGATTTCCTCCTTTTTTTTAAACAAAAAAGGCTACCTATTTTTAGGACTATCGCTTAAAGGTCGGTTGTCTGCTTTTCGGAGTTAAGATAAGTCCGGTGAGCAACAATCATCTCTCGCATAGTCTAGAAAATAAGTAGCCTTCAGTAGACTGATCGGCTATTTTTTTAAAATAAATCCAATAATAAGTGTGGTCACTTTTTGCAAATCATCTTTGTTATTTAGATGTTCTCTTATTTTGTGCAAATCGTGTTTTCTCTGTCTTATCAATTTGAGTGATCGTACCGTCATGAACGGTTATGACCACAGAACCATACTCCATCCCCTTTAGTGTCGTTAGAATATAGTTTGCTTTTGCTTGATCCACAATTGCCATATTTTCATCCTCCCTTAAACTGCTAATATCACATAGGAATACTTGGTTTTATAGTCTAAAAAAAGACCCTTTGATTCTATTCATCTACATAAACCTGAAAAAATACAAAATGACTGACAACAATGTGGACTCCACTTACTAATCGGATAGATCATAATTAGTCCCCCTTCGAATAAAAAAAGACTTATACCCCTAAATAAGAGTATAAGCCTTTGGTTTTCCAATCAGCTTAATATTAAATTAATTGTTTTCTTTGAATTATTTACATTTTATTCTGACTTTTCCTACCTGTCAAGTGGGTTTTATAAAATAATTTCTAGTACCAGCTTTCCAAAACAATAAAGTACTATTCAAAAGTAAGTCGATACGCTTTCACTATGATGCCGTCATCCGCAGGTTCAAAATCGAATTGCGGTAACCTTTCAAAACCAAGGCGGCCGTATAGTCCCATCGCACTTTTCATAAAATCTGCGGTATGCAGGCCGATTGAATGACAGCCTTGCACTTTCGCTCGTCGAATACATTCTGAAATCAGTGCTTTTGCCACCCCATTGCCTCGAGCTTGCGGTGTCACTGCGAGCATTCGTATTTCAGGATAATCCAACTCATCTACCAATCCTTCGTAGGCATCGGTTTTTGCAGGAAACAAGGCAACACTGCCTACTATTTTCCCATCAATTTCAGCAACAATTCGTTCCACATCCTCCTGCGCATCAGCATCCGACGAGATTGAATGTTTAAGAGCCTTCCAATGATCTTCAGGAATGTTTTGGGCATGTTCTTCATATGAGTTTACTCTTTGTTCTCGAATGAATGATAATTCATCCGCTGCAGCATTACGAATAATCATTTTACCACCTGCTTCTAGTCAGTTTTTCTCAGTGTATTAAAAACTTTTCAACCTTATTACTTAAAACTTGTCGACCATGTTGAGAAGTAAGCCCAGAGAGGTCGGGACCCTTCGGCAAGATATTATATCCCTTCTGATCATCACTAGCGATATGGTTCGACAGATGATAATGCCGTTTAATTGCATCGAATTCTGTCGTATCTCCAAAACCGGGGGTTTGAAATAAATCTCGTAAATAGCCCCATAAATTTGGAAAATCAATTTTCTCGTTTATATACAAATCAAAATATGAGTATTTCTATCGGTTTTATCCATTTTAGTATGTAAAACTTTTATAAGTCAATAATATTACCTGACTTTATTTAAGATTCAGAATCATTAACCCGATGAAAAGGACATCTCCCATTTTAGAAGATGTCCTGTTTTCCCTATTTTAAGCTACCTTACGTTCTTGATAATTTTTAAGCTCATGGCCTTCCCATTTGGTAATAACAATTGCAGCCAAAGAGTTTCCGACAATGTTTACACAAGTACGAGCCATATCAAGAATACGGTCAATTCCGGCAATAAATGCTAGTCCTTCTACAGGAATACCTACGCTGCCCAAAGTGGCTAGTAGAACAACAAACGATACACCTGGTACCCCGGCAATTCCTTTAGATGTTAACATCAATACAAGAACTAATGTAATTTGATGTCCAATACTCATATGAATTCCATACATTTGCGCAATAAACAGAGCGGCAATCGCTTGGTAAAGCGTGGAGCCATCTAGATTAAAGGAATATCCTGTTGGAATCACGAAAGATGTAATCGACTTAGGACAGCCCAATTTCTCCATTTTTTCCATAATTTTTGGAAGAACGGTTTCTGAACTTGCTGTCGTGTAACCTAAAATTAATTCGTCTTTTAAATATTTAATGAGGTGGATAATATTGAATCCTGCAATTTTTGCTACTAATCCAAGGATGACAAGAATGAAGAAAAACATGGATCCGTATACAACCAGGACTAGTTTTCCCAGTGGAATTAATGAGGTAATTCCAAATTTCGAAACAGTAACACCAATTAATGCAAACACACCGAATGGCGCGAGCTTCATGATTTGGTTTGTGACATAGAACATCGCATCGGCCGTTCCTCGGAAGAAATTGATAATTGGTATCCCTTTCTCTCCAATCGCTGCCACACCAAGTCCAAACATAACAGAGAAGAAAATAATTGGTAACATTTCTCCGTTAGCTAATGATTGAATGATGTTCGTCGGAACAATATTTACAACGGTGTCAATCATAGAATGAGACTCAGTTTTTTCGGCTGTACTTACATAGCTGTTAATATCCGTTTTGGTAAGTTTCGATTTATCAACGCCATCTCCTGGCTGAAACACGTTCGCAGCAAGAAGTCCAACAATGATCGCAATCGTGGTAATGATTTCAAAATAAAGCAGGGTTTTCCCGCCCAGTTTTCCTAAAGACTTCATATCACCAACGCCAGCAACACCAACAATAAGGCTGGAGATAACAATTGGGACAACAATCATCTTAATTAAGCGAATAAATATATCGCCAATTGGCTGAAGGTAGCTTGCCACATGTGGATTACCGTAAAAAACCGCACCGACAATAATACCGAGTGTTAGACCAATGAAAATCTGCCATGCTAAACTAATCTTCTTCATTTGTATTTCCCCTTTTTTATAATATTAAAAGTTGATTACATAGAGGTATCAACTAAGAAGTACAATCTTTCAAATTTTTTTATAAAATGATAATTTCTCTCTACTAAACAATCTATCTTTATTTTAATGATAATTCTTCTATTAAACAACCTATATTTAAGTGGGAATTACTCTCATTTATGATATTGATATAATAAAAACCATAGATACCAAGGCTTCGCGCCTATTAATTGATTAGTTATTACATTCAGAAAATCCGCCATCAAATTGACATATTTACCATTTTTACATTCGAATCAGTTAAAAAGTTGGTAACAATGCTTACACAAAAAGTCATTAGAAGTTATTCTAAAAACGCCAAATGAGAGCGGTATGCTCCTCCTCTCATTTGGCATTTTATTGGAAAATATCCCATTAAACGATATTGATTCCAGTCAAAAAAAATAGAGCAGGAATTTCGAATCCCTACTCCATCTTATTGACTATCTCAAAAACTCGAGTACCTTTTTAACCGCAGCTTCGCCTTGGTCGATACAGTCTGGAATACCAACACCTTCATAGGAACCTCCAGCTAGAAATACTCCGGGTAATTCCTTAATCAGTGATTCCTTCACACTCTTCATCCGTTCAATATGACCAACATTGTATTGCGGCATCGCCTTTTTCCATCTTGTGATGATATGGAACAATGGTTTATCGGTTATGTTCATGGTTTTATTTAAATCCCGTAATGCAATATTAATAATCTCTTCATCTGATAAATCAACGGCCGCTTGATCATTTGGTTTTCCAACATAACAGCGTAATAAGGCCATATCCTTTGGTGTCGTACCAGGCCATTTTTTATGCGTCCATGTGCAGGCAGTTATTCTAAAGTCACTGTTTCTCGACACTAAAAAGCCTGTCCCCTCGATGTCCTGTTTAATTGCCGACTTTGGAAATGCCATGGCAACGTTGGCCACAGAATAGGATGGCATATCATCAAACGTGTGCATGAACGGATAATCAGAAAGCATTTTTTGTGCATGGAAATGTTCTGTCGCAATGACCACGCTGTCCGCCTGTTCAACCGTTCCATTGGCGAAGGTAATCGAATAGTGGTTTTGATCTCTCACAATTTTTTCAACAGGGACTCCTTTGCTAACAGCTCCCTCATCCATCCGCTTGACGACTTCGTCAATTAACGATTCCAAACCGGTTGATAAGGAGAGAAACATTCCTTTTTTTGAAGGTTCTTTTTTCGCTGTTTTAGGTGGGGCTGGCATCGTTTTTTTTAAGCCAAGCACAAGGCTTCGATGTTTTTGCTCCATATGATAGAACATCGGAAACAATGACATTAAGCTTAAGCGGTCGATATCGCCTGCATAAATTCCTGACAGTAGAGGGTCGATTAAGTTATCCACTATTTCATCCCCAAGCCTTCTTCTGAAAAACTCACCGAGGGATTGATCTGCCTTTTCCTTTCCTTTTGGTAAAATAAAATCACCTGCTGCCCGTAGTTTTCCTAGTGGGGAAAAGAGTCCTGAGAGCGCAAATGGTGTAACCTGGGTTGGGATCCCCATGAATGCTCCCTCAGGCATCGAATGGATCCTTCCTCTAACGTATATATAAGATTTCCCGGCTGTATTCGCGACCACTTTGTCTTCTAAGCCGACTTCTTTAATTAATTTAAGCGCACTGGCTTTTCGAGCCAGAATGGAATCGGGACCTTTTTCAATCATAAAGCCATCCCTCTTCACCGTGTGAATCACACCGCCAAATCGGTCACAAGCTTCATATAGCTTGACTACAAGCGGCAGTGCTCTATCCTTGATCTCCTTTTGCAGGTAGAATGCTGTTGCTAAACCTGTGATTCCTCCACCTATTATGACGACCTTCTTTTTCTCCATTTCAGAAACCAGCTCCAGATAATTATTTTTAGAAAAAAATTCTATGCTGTATGAAAGTTAGTTTGCTCACAATTTCACATATCTATATTTTTATTAAGGAGAGTGCGATCCATTCTCCTACATTTATCATTTTAAACTATTAAATAAAATAAAAAGTAGAAATTTACAACTTGTACCAAAATGTTCACGAATGTATTAGCCTAGCTATCCATGAATAGCTTATTGATAAAAGGACTTTTCCATACCTTTTTCAAAGGAGGGATAAAAAATGGGATATTATGTTAAAGTTGCTCCTGAAGTGAATATATATGTTGAAGATGTAAATCGTAAAAGTAGTAAAACCATCCTCTTTGTTCATGGCTGGCCAGCCAATCATAAATTATTTGAATATCAGTTTAATGTCCTTCCTGCGATGGGATATCGGTGTATTGGGATCGATCTAAGGGGATTTGGCAAGTCAGATAAACCTTGGGAAGGGTACTCGTACAATAGACTTGCTGATGATATTCGGGAAATTGTTAAAGCACTTCGTTTACAGAGTTTCACGCTTGCAGGTCATTCTGTCGGTGGAGCGATTGTTATCAGGTATATGGAACGCCATAAGGGCTTTGGGGTATCGAAATTAGCCCTTTTTGGTGCGGCTGCCCCTAGTTTTATAAAGCGGCCAGGCTTTCCTTTTGGATTAGAGGCGAAGGATGTCAATTTACTACTGGGGCAGATATATAACGATCGGCCGAAAATGCTCTCTGATTTCACGAACATGTTCTTCCATCAGGCGCTCACAAAACATTTCTCAGACTGGTTCTTTCAATTAGGACTTGAAGCAGCAGGGCATTCCACTGCAGGCCTACTAAACTCCTTAAGAGATGAAACCTTATTTACAGATATCAAGAGAATTCAGGTGCCTGCATTGATTCTTCATGGTCAACATGATCAAATTTGTTTGCCACCGCTGGCTTCCATCTTGCATCAGGGAATTATCAACTCTAAGCTTGTTTGGTTTGAACACAGTGGTCATGGTTTGTTCTGGGAAGAGCAAAAGAAGTTTACGAATGAATTGGCAAATTTCATTGGGTAAAGTGATATTCTTATGTACGATTTCCCTACTGGATGTTCATCTTCACAACAAAAAAACAAGCGCTTTCCACGCCAATAAGTGGGAAGCGCTTGTTTATATCTATTTAATTAAACCTTCCGTAAATTTTTTAAATACTAAGACGGCATTGTGTCCACCAAACCCAAAGCCGTTGGAGATAGCATAGTTTACTTCTGTTTGAATTGAATGGTTCGGCACATAATCCAGATCACATTCTTCATCTGGATTTTCATAATTAATAGTTGGTGGGATTGTATCTTCCAAAATGCTTTTCAGAGTGATGATTGCCTCTACTCCTCCTGCTGCTCCAAATAAGTGACCTGTCATCGATTTAGTAGAGCTTACCTTCAATTGATAGGCATGGTCTTTAAATACCTCTTTTATTGCCTTTGTTTCTGATTTGTCCCCTTCAGGAGTGCTTGTTCCATGGGCATTGATATAATTGACTAATGTTGGCGGGATCTCTGCCATTTTCAAGGCAAGTCTCATCGCCCTTTCTGCCCCCTGATAAGCAGGGGATGTAATATGGTGAGCATCGGTTGTGGATCCGTAGCCAATGATTTCACCTAAAATAGCTGCCCCCCTTTTTTGGGCATGCTCATAATCTTCAAGCAATAAGATTCCTGCTCCCTCCGACATGACAAAGCCATCTCGTTCTTTGTCAAATGGTCTACTTGCTTTTTCAGGTGAATCATTATTGGTGGACATTGCTTTCATCCTTGAGAAACCAGCATAGGCCAGAGGATTAATCGTTGCTTCTGCTCCTCCGGCAAGGATTGCATCGGAATAGCCATGCCGTATATTCAAGAATGCTTCCCCAATTGCCTGGTTTCCGGTCGCACATGCTGACACAGGTGAAAAACTTGCACCTTTAAAACCTGTTTTAATGGAGACGATACCAGCAGCCATATTGCTAATCATCATAGGCACCATAAAGGGAGAGACTCTTCTAGGACCTTTTTCTAAAAAGAGTTGATGATTTTCTAATACTGTATTTAACCCGCCAATCCCCGAACCTATGAAAACCCCCATTCGCTCTAAGTCAGTCAATTGTGGATCTAGTTTCGCTTGATCCACAGCTTGTTTTGCTGCAGCATAGGCATATTGAACAAATAAATCATATTTACCTAATTCTTTTTTATCTAAATATTTTTCAGGATAAAAGTCTTGAATGACACCGCCAATTTTTGTATTGATATCTTCAAAGCCATTATGATCTATTTTTTTTATACCAGATTTTCCAGCCTTAATATGATTCCAAAACGTTTCAACATCATTTCCTAATGGAGAGACGACACCATACCCTGTTATTACTACTCTGCGTGCCATAGAAAAAACCTCCTTCTTAATATTTTAAAAAACCAAACGGTCTGTTTTATTTTAAAAAAATATATTAATAAACCATTAGAAAAGGTTTGATTTTATCTGTAAAATGACCATTTCTAAATATTCGTCATCCTTGTACAAACGACTTAGAGCTAAAGCACCCTCCAATGAGGATAAAATGAATACAGCCATTTGATCAGAGTCTACAGCTTTGTTTATTTCATTTTGATTCTTTCCATGTTGGATAATCCCTTTGATGAGTTTAATTAAGCCAAAGAATCCTTCTTTTATTAAATCTTCGAATTCAACTTTTGAATCATCTGCTTCAATTGCGGCATTCATTAAAGGACATCCACCCATGATGAACTCATCCTGAATCAGTGTTTTAAAAACAGATATAAAAGCATTGAATTGTTCAATTGCAGTACTCTTTGATGTGACTGCTTCGATATAATTATTTTTCAATGTATTTAGAGCATAAGAAAATGACGCTTTAGCTAGGTCATCTTTATTTTCAAAATGATTATAAATTCCACCTTTTTTTAGCCCAGTAGCCGCCATAATTTCAGAGATAGACGTGGATTTATACCCATTTTTATTAAATAATGATGAAGATTGCTCGATAATATAATTTTTTGTTCGTTCTCCTTTATTCATATTATACTCACCTCCACCAAAAAGAACAATCGGTCTTTTTTATTTAACACCAATCATATGATTTTTGTCAAATAATGTACAAATGGTCTTCTCGATTCACTGGGACATTTTTCAGTGGCTTCAGCTGCAGACCAACTTACTCGCTGCTGTTCGAATACGGATATTTTTTTTGCAAAAATTGGACCGATTGGGTAATTAATTCTTCTAATACATCGATATCAATATCGGCTACCTTATTAATATACACGCACCCTTTTCCAGTCGTATGTTTCCCAAAGTCCTTAAGCAATTCCTCACGCTTTGTTTCTCCCGTGCAAAATACAAACTAATTTTTGCCTTTCGAGGTGAAAAGCCCACCAAAGGGGCATCCCCCTCATGACCGGATGTATATTTATAATGATAGGAACCGAAACCAATAATACTTGGTCCCCACATCTTTGCCTCAAAACCTGTGGTTTCAGTAAATATATCTATTAATTTATACGCATCCTCGCGTTTTTTTGGGTTCTCTACATTCTCAATAAACTCAATTACACTGTTATCAGTTTCTTTTGTTTTTTGTTGATAGCTCATTTTTTCACTCCTATTCTTTATATTTGATGATAAATGTTTTCAAATGCATTATTAGTAAAAAAACAAATTACAGACTCCTGTATTAATTTATACTCTTTTAATCGTGACCGTCTCCTTTGGAAATTGCCGTCAAAGGTAACAATTAATGATAAGTACGAATTAAACAGTTGGGCTTTTTACAAAAAGTAATAAATATCCCATAAAAAAAGGAGAGTAACATTACTCTCCTTCTTCTACAACCACTTTATAACCGTTTTGTTGCGGGCCGTCCTCATATACTTCCCTTGTAACTATGTAATAATTTTCTCCAGTTTGGTCTGTAATGACCATTTCACTTGGACTCTTGTCCACTGATGCTGCTTCTAAGCTAAAATACGGTAACCCCAGTACTGAATTATCAAATGACATTGTTATCCCCCATTTCTATCTTTTAACATGTACATTACTCATGAAAAGTATAACAAATTTCAGACATCAATGTGACCTGATCGTTTCTTTTTTATATAATCTTATGGTACTCTCATTAAAGATAAAATCAAACGTTTCTGAAAAGAGGGATTATTATTAACGTATTATGGGATTTCGACGGGACCCTTTTTGATACCTATCCAGCCCTTGTCTCTGGATTCATCAACTTAAGCCAACAAGACCTTGATCGCGATGAGGTGCTAAGGTGGCTAAAAATTGATTCCAAAACGGCCTTTAAACATTATGGAATAGATGAGAAGCAGAGACTTGAGTATCAAACCTTACATAACTATTATTCAAAGACGGAAAGCAAGCCATTTGAGTACTTAGCGGAAGCCTTATCTTCTGTTGATCACAATATTATTGTTACGCATCGCGATAAGGAATCGACCATCTTTCTGCTTAAAAAATATCATTTAGACAAATACTTTAAAGAGATTGTTTCTGTTGAGGAACAAGGTTTTACAAGAAAACCCCACAGCTCCTCCTACGAATATGTTCTAAAAAGTCACCATATTGATTTGGTCGTCGGTGACCGTGACTTAGATTTAATTCCCGCTCGAGAATTAAATATTAAAACGTGTGCATTTCAAAATCGAAACATTGAAGCTGATTTTCATATCGACAGCTATGCCGATTTTGTCGCAGAAGTTCTTAACCCTCTTCAACAGAAATAGGTTGGAAGTTCCTTATTAATATTTTGAAACTTTATTGGACCTCAATCGTATATGTATACATAAGTTAGGTTTGTACGATTAAAAAATTATTATAGAATGGAAGATCTATATTGGGCTCGAATATTTTACTGATTGGACAGTATGCTTTTGAGATTTATTATTGGTTAATCTTAATATCTATTTTCAGTTCCTGGTTTCCTCAGTTTCAAGCAACAAAGATTGGTATCTGGATTGCCAAGCTTGTCGAACCATATTTAGGATTATTCAGAAGGTTTATCCCCCCTCTTGGTCCGATTGACTTTTCACCGATCATCGCATTATTTGCCTTTAGATTTATCAGGCAATTTGCTTTAGAAGGTCTCCGTCAATCATTGAATGTCATCGGGGCATAAAAGCTATTAAAAAAAGGAGTTGCGCTGCAGCTCCTTTTTTCTATATCATCAATATCTCCCTGATATCCTCTTCAGTAAGAGTTGACATGACTTTCTCATCAGAATCGATTATTTCTTCTATGAGATGTCGCTTTTTATCTTGCAGTTCATTCATTTTTTCCTCGATTGTCCCTCGGGCAACCAGCTTGATTACCTGGACGATATTTTTCTGACCCATCCTGTGGGCACGATCGGCTGCTTGTTCCTCGACAGCCGGGTTCCACCACGTGTCATATAAAATGACGGTATCCGCACTCATCAAATTAAGACCTGTTCCTCCTGCTTTCAAAGAAATGAGGAACAAATCCCGTTCACCGCGATTAAAGCGCTCGCAGATTTCGACTCGTTCTTCAGATGGAGTCTGTCCATCCAGGTAAAAATAAGGCAATCCTTTCGCAGTTAACGCTCGGCCGATAAGATCAAGCATTTTCGTAAACTGTGAAAAAATTAATACTCTTCTTCCAGAAAGCTTGGATTCGTCAACAATCTGCAAGAGTTGTTCGAATTTCGCTGAATTCCCTTGATACCCATCGACAAACAAGACTGGATGACAGCAAATCTGCCGCAAACGAGTCAAACCCGCTAGGATTTTGATTCTATTTTTTCGAATCGTGTCCTTGTCCAGATGCTTTAATGTGTCATGCCTAAGTTTCGCCAAGTAGGCTGCATACAGCTTTTTTTGTTCTGGGAGCAGTTCTACAGACTCCAGCGACTCCATTTTTTCAGGAAGTTCGGCAAGGACATCCTCCTTCAACCTGCGCAGTAAAAAAGGACGGATTCTCCGTGCAATGTTTTTCCTTGAAAGCTTACTATATTCCTTTAGCCCAAGGAACAGTTCAGGAAAGACAACATGAAAAATTGACCACAGCTCTTCCACGGAATTTTCCACGGGTGTCCCCGTAAGTGCAAAGCGATGATTGGCCTGTAACATCTTTGCTGCACGGGCTGTTTGCGTCAACGGATTTTTAAAGGCTTGCGCTTCATCAAAAAACACCGTATGAAAGGATTGCTTCTCAAACCAACTGATCTCGCGGCGCAGTAACGGGTAGGAGATGATCATTACATCGACATCCTTCCCTTCCTTCAGAAGCTTGGTTCGCTCAGCTTTTGTTCCATCAATGACAGCGGCCTTAACCTGGGGAGCAAATTTCCTGATTTCACTTAGCCAGTTATACGTCAAGGATGACGGACAAACAACGAGGGCTGGCTGGTTATTTTTACGGATATCGGACTGAACTGACATAATAAAAGCGATGCTTTGAATCGTTTTTCCAAGTCCCATATCATCGGCCAGTATCCCGCCGAAGCCGTAGTATGCCAGAGTCTTCATCCATTTAAACCCATGCTTTTGATAATCTTTAAGGATGGGCTCTAAACTCGTTGGCACCTCAAACTCCAACCGGCCTGGATTGTGAAGGTGATCAAGGAACTGCCGAAAGGATTCCTCTAACTTAAACGCATGACTAACCTCAACCGTATCAAGAAGTTGAAGACTCTGCTCAATTGGTAAATCCAAACCACTGGCGAGATCCTTATTCTTGGCTAGTGGTGAGTAAAGAAAACGCTGAATTTCATCGAATTCTCTCGTCTGAAGCGAGAGCAGCGACCCATTAGGCATACGATAATATTTCCGTTTTTCCTCTAGTGCTGACAATACCTCACGTATTTGTCTTTCAGGAATGCCGTCCATTTCAAATTTAAATTCAAGCCAATTGGTTCGTTCTTTTTTGATCCTCACCCTAACCTGCGGGCGAAAATTCCCTCTAGAAATCCGATTTCTTACAGCCGTAGTCGCATAAATTCGGACCAGCTTTTGGAGCTTTGGAATGACATAGGTCAGAAAGTCATACTCCAGTTCTTCATTATGAAGAAAATATCCACCATCTGTCTTGGCAAACGAGCTATCCTCAAAGAGCTGGAGGATTTCATCTTCCTTTTCTACATCACGGATTACTAAAGAGCCAGATGGGAGATCTCTACTTTCCAATGGATTAATGATCCAATTTTCGTAATGAAATTCGAGTCCAGCTAGCAAGCGGTTTTTGACACGATCCAAGTAGAGTTTGGCCACGAGTGGTGTATTCATCAATTGCTTCGTGATCGTTTCTGCAATCGTAACCTGCCCTAGTTTTTTTAACCCTGGCGCAACCTTTTCCAGAAAAAAGCGGATTTGCTCTTGCGGAATGGGAATTTGATTGGTTCCTGAGGCATCCAACATCTTTTTCAGATCCGATAGGCGTTTATAGTCCTGATCTTCTAGTTGTTTTACTTTCCCTTCGTATAAAACGGAATGATAGGCACTTAAGAAAATCATCCGATGCAAGTTTTTAACCTTCAGTTGATAACCGTTTCCTTCCGCTTTTGTAAAATCAAACTGTAATGGCAGCGATTCGGCTGATAAGTGCAGACCTTGAAAGGTATGTCCCTCAGATTTCACCTTCACATAGGGAATTTTTATGAGGAACGGAAGCAGCCGTTCCCAAGAGGATGATGGAATGAACAGCATCTGATGTTGATTGGTGTCAGGCACCACATCCACATAAACCTTTTCATCCCGTAGTACTTGGATGAGCTGCTCCAAAATGGCATTGGTTTCTTTTTGAAAGCAATGGAGATTTGGATCGTATTGGAATGAGCTCGAAAGTGAGTAAGTCTTTCCCGTACTTACCCGCTCCAAAAACATTCGGATATTTTCCACCTCAGTTGACGCGACGGTCATTTCGATAGCGAATAGGTATCTTCCTTTGCCAACCTCCATGGGTTTACAGGTAAACTCGATATCAAGCACATTTCTTTTCTCAAAATGGAGTTGATGACCGCTTGAGCGGACAGGCTGATCCGTAAAAAGTGTCAGTAACCCTTCCGTCAGATCCTGATTAGTGGAATTGGAAACCATCGGGATGGTTCCTTTCTGTTGGTGCTCGTAAACTGCCAATAAAACGGCCGCAATATGCTGACAATCCTTTGTAAACGAGGCAAGCTTTGGGCAGCTGCATTCCGTTAAAATATCATCGTTGCCACTCGCTTCGATTGTCACATGGAAGTCTTCCTCACCTGTTACCGTAGCTTGACAACGGTCAGGTCGATATTGTTCAAATGTGACTTTATTCGTTTGATAAAAATAATCTCCTCGTTTGAAGGAGACAGTGCCACACATTTCTTTGATGAGTTTTTGATTTAATGGGATGTTCACGTGTCCTGCTCCTTCCTGAGTTTCTGCACCAATTAAGATATAGAACATTATAGCATACGTACTATTTTTTATAATTTACTTCAACATAGTAGTAGGAAGGAATGATAAGATGGTTGAAGTAAAAAAAGCGTCTGCTATTCATTTCTGAATGGCAGACGCTTGAAATATTAAAAGCCTACGCTCATCGTATCCGGATGGGACCCAGCACGGCTATCTTGATTCAATCCATCAATTTTGTCCATATCCTCAGTGGATAATTCGAAATCAAAAATATCCGCATTTTCAATAATGCGATGTTCTTTGATTGATTTTGGAATCGTAACCACTCCATGCTGTAAATCCCAGCGCAAGATGACTTGAGCAACAGATTTATTATATTTATGCGCAAGATCTTCTAGAACCGGTTCACTAAGAAGCTTCCCTTGTTTTAAAGGCGACCATGCTTCCAGTTGAATTCCTTCATTTTTACAATAGGCAAGAAGCTCTTTTTGGGTTAAGTGCGGATGGAACTCCACCTGATTTACCATCGGTTTAATCTCTGCAGAACTGATTAAATCTTCTAAATGGTGAACTTGGAAGTTACTTACGCCAATCGCACGCACACGCCCCTCTTTGTAAAGTTTTTCAAACGCCTTCCATGTTTCTTTATATTTTTCTTTACCTGGCCAGTGAATTAAATAAAGATCTAAGTAATCAAGTCCAAGTTTAGTAAGACTTGTTTCAAATGCCTTTAACGTTGATTCATATCCCTGTTCGGAATTCCAAAGCTTTGTCGTAATAAACAAATCCTCACGGGGAACGCCAGAACCCTTAATCGCCTGGCCTACACCTTCTTCATTCCCATAAATAGCGGCTGTATCAATGCTTATGTATCCGTTTTTGATAGCAGCTTTTACAGACTGAATAACCTCTTCCCCTTCGGTTACTTTAAAAACGCCTAATCCCACCCATGGCATCTTTACTCCATTGCTTAATGTTGTCGTATCTTTCAAATTTGTCGGCATCATTTATTCCTCCTTTAATTTGGTCGTTGTTATAATAATCACATAATTATTGAAAAAATTCCATTCTAAGGAATTGCTTTATTAATATGTAGCAACGTGTCGTTCATTTTGGTAAAATCATGTAAAAACGTTTGGAGGGATCCTCATGATTACCTATCCGCATTTAAAAAAAGGAGCAACCATCGGAGTAACCGCACCCTCTTCAGGGGTGCCGCCACAATTACATGAAATACTTAAACTTGCATGCAGCCGAATGGAACAACGAGGATTCAAGGTAAACTGTGGGGAAACAGCTTGGACTCAAAACAAGGCAAAATCAGCCCCAGCTCTAAAACGTGCGGCTGAATTTAATACCATGATGTGTGACAATGAAATTGACATCCTTATTCCGCCGTGGGGCGGCGAATTATTGATCGAGACTCTCAAACATATTGACTTTGAAAATATAAAAAATAAGTGGGTATTAGGATACTCAGATATTAGTGGATTATTACTAGCCATTACCTTAAAGACAGGTATTGCTACGGCGCACGGGACAAATATTGTAGATTTACGTGGGGAATTTATGGATGAAACGACAGCCATGTGGCAGTCGGTCTTGTCGACAAACAAAGGAGAATCTGTGATTCAACCTTCCTCTGAAAAGTATCAAAAGGAATGGCAGCATACCAATCCTTCTCCCTGTGTTTTTCATTTAACCGAACAAACCGCTTGGAATACTGTCGGGAACCGACCGGTTAGGATACAAGGTCGATTACTTGGCGGATGTATAGACATTATCAGACATCTTATTGGGACGCCCTTCGGTGATGTAGAAAAGTTTAGAAAACAACATATCAACGGTGAGCCCGTCATTTGGTATCTTGAGAATTGTGGAATGAATACGGCTGATTTGCGAAGATCATTGGTTCAAATGAGGTTAGCTGGGTGGTTTGAAAACTGTTCAGGATTGATGTTTGGCCGGAGTGATGCTAATAGGTCTGTGGAAAACTATACGGTGGAGGATGTCTATCAAGACCTTGCCGCTGAGCTTGATATCCCAATTATTTATGATATTGACTGCGGGCACCTCCCACCACAAATCACCTTCATCAATGGTGCTTATGGTGAGGTGGAAGTCTCTGAAAGGAAAGGAACCGTCTTACAATTTTTCCGGCCTTAATTTATTTGTGCCGAAAAAGCAGGGCTCTTAAGTCAAGTTTAGCCCAATCAAAAGTAAGCCATATTCTAAGGAAAAACTCAAATTAGGAGGATTACATGTTTTTATCCTATCCCATTTTAGCCGCCCTTTTAGGAATGTTTATTGCCCAATTTGTAAAAATTCCGATACACTATTTTGCTTCAGGAGAATTAAGATGGAACTTGATGTTTAGCACTGGCGGAATGCCTAGTTCTCATACAGCTACAATTATTTCATTAACTACTGCTATCGGTTTAACTTCAGGACTCCATTCTAATGAATTTGCGATTTCTGTGATCGTTTCACTAATTGTCATGCATGATGCTACCGGGGTTCGAAGACATGCAGGCTATCATGCAGAGGTTTTAAATACATTGTTAGTTGATTTCAATCTTTTAATTGATACCTTAAAAAACCCGAAGTTAAAGAAAACAGAGTCTAGAGAAAAGCTGAAAGAATTATTAGGTCATCAACCGGCAGAAGTATTTTTTGGATTGATCACAGGAATCATTGTTGGTGTGCTAACCTATCAGTTCTATCCGTTTAACTAGTCGTTTTGGAGTGTGCTCTAGGTTAAATTTGGCTGTTGCCATGACAGCCAAATTTTGCCGCTACTCTATCAACCTACAAGCATGGAAATTATATAATCACTGCCGCTTACGATAAGAACGCTTTGCCCCAATCCACTCATTATACCAGTGATAACCCTCAAGACATTATTACTCATCCTATATTTCCTTTTCTGTGTCCAACCATCAAGAACCATCGGGACATTTAAAAGGAGTCCGAGCCATAATGACAAATGTATACCCGCAATCAGCAAAAACGGGAAAAATAAATAGCCTAGCAAGATACCCGTACATCTTGCACATAAGGGGAGAGTATACCCCTTAATCGTAATACTCCGAGACTTCATCCGATGACAAGGAATGATATCTAGCAATCTCATTTTATTAATTACAATCCGGTCCACAATCACAATCCGGCCCACAATCCCCATCAAAGTCCGGAATACAATCACAGTCTGGAGTCCAATCGTATTTCTTTTTTCGATGTTTCTTTTTTCCATAATAAATCAAAATAAACAGCAACAGTAGTATTCCGGCACCAATAGCAATGGCCCCGACTGTTACTGTACCTTTTACCAATAAAGTGGTACCCACGACAAAACAAATAATCATCGCCGTTAATAATAGAAAAAACATCCCCATCACCTTTGTCATTTGGACTTAACTTTTATCATTTAATCTATTCCTGACTCCTTATCCATCCACTCAACTTTATAGAATTCTATCATTCTATTTCGCCTTTGAAGAGGGTCTTTCCTTCTTCCATTTAACTTGGTATTGCAAATGAGAAAAACCGCCAAAGACTGGTGTAAGCTTGAAGGTTTTTTGATGTTTAAGCTTCGATGGGTCCTAATGACCCTGTTTCAACTTTTCCAAAAATGGTTCTTTTTTCTTTATTAATTCACTTGCGAATCCCCAAACTAAAAATAAAATCGTAATCGATGTAGCTATTTTACTAAAAAAGTCAGGCCTCATTTCTTGCTATAAATTATTGAGTTCATTGATTTCTTTCTTTTAAAATATCCTGAATGATTTCCATATGGAATGCAGCCCATGCCTTTTCTCGAAAATGAAGGATGACACTTAAAGTTAAAATCATTAAATATGCAACCCCAAATATCGCCCAAAGTATGCTTCCATCTTTGAAAAGGAAGTCCATTAATGGTTTGGAAAATAGAAACAAGAGCCATGGGACAGAAGAAACAAAAATCGGTATAATCCCAGATCCATTCTTTTCCTTGATCATTCGATAATTAATTAATTGCAACATGCTGCTATCAAGTGATTGATACAGTCTTTGAACCTCTTCAATTTCTATGTATTCCCTCATATGTTTGGTGGATTCACCGTTGTTTATGGCTTTGTTAAGCCGAAGGTAAACTTTATGCGCATCGCCTCGAAATGAAAACATATCTTCTTACCTTCCCTATTTTTTATATTATTTTTCGCGACTGACAGGATAGTATGTAAAAATAGAGAAATGAATTATTTTTGCTTGTAACAAATTAGTTGTTAAAAAGACTTATAATTACAAATAGATGTAAGGAGGATGATTTTATGAATTACAAAATTATTGAAAGAGACAGTTTCCAAGTTATCGGAATCAAGCGGGAGTTATCATGTGTAAATGGTGAAAACTTAATTGAGATCCCCAAAATGTGGGCTGATGTTCATGCAGATGGAACCAACGATTTATTATTCCAATTGAATAATGGGGAAATTAATGGGGTGCTTGGAGTATGTGTCGATAAACGAGACACGCAGCAGCAATTAATGGATTACTGGATTGCAACGGAACATAACGGTGACACGCCAGAAGGTTTATTGAATCTCGTGATTCCAGCTTCAAAGTGGGGCGTATTTGAAGTTTACGGCCCAATGCCGAGGCAATCCAGAAAGTATGGAAACAAATATACTCTGAATGGTTTCCGTCAAGTCATTACAAGCATGCAGGCACACCTGATTTAGAAGTCTATTCCGCCGGAGATCCTTGGGGCCCTGATTACTACTCAGAAATCTGGATTCCATTAAAATAACAATTTTTTATTGTTAATCTTTTAACTAAACGTTTGGTTTTTCCAAGCAACGTCTATCAAGGGGTTCAGCGTTTTAATCAAACGTTTGGTTAGTTTTTTAGGTCGAATACCTCTATTAAAATTAATGAACGATTAGCATCTAGTTCATATTTTATTAATAATATAGCGTTAAAGTACATATTAGAGCGGATGGCATGTGTGGCCATCATGGTATTTGGCGTAGGCGGAGCCGATACTCAGGAAGAGCATCAGATCATAATGAAGCCTTTCTAAAAAACTAACTGATTGTTATAAGCAGTAACCTATGCTTTATAATAAGGCGGAATTCGCAGCCACTCATGCCGATCCAAATAATGTTTTACCGTTAAGCCAGCAGTAGTCTTCTTCAAAATAATTTTTGAAAAAATTAAACCAACATCTGCCCGAATAGATTCAGTAAGTCCTTTAGCAGCATAATTAACCCCCATAGCAAGATTATAGGACATTAAATTAGCCATTTCTTCATCATCTAATTTAGCACCCTCGGGTATACTCTTAAAATCTCCCACGGGTTTTTCCGGTGTCGATTGAGGAAAGGGAACCCCTTCTTTCATGAGAAACTCTTTAAGCTCGTCTCTAATCGGGATATGTACGGTTTCTCTTACATCCTTTAAAATTTGTTTTAATTCCGGATCTTGGGCAAGATTGTAACCGATTTCCTCATTACGCATTGTTGTTTCAGTGCCTAAAAGAAAAAACCATAGATTGGAAACCTCCATTACATTTAATGGTCTTTTCTCGCCGTCCATAAATGGTTCAAATACATCTTGAATTAATTCCAATAATTTCATGTTTTGAAGATCCCACCAAACTTTGATTTGTATGATGGTAGGATTTCCAATCATACTAATTAAAATACTTATTAAATAGTTTTTCTGCTGTACGGGTAGCTAATGCCTGTGTCGTAAGGGTAGGATTGACTCCGCCTAAACTATTAAAATGGACGCTGTTGTCAGCGATATATAACCGTTTCACTTGAAATGACTCGCAATTCTGATCAACGACGAAGCCGATTCGCATCGTACTTTCCAAGTGAATCATCATTCCTGCCGGCCAATTTGACCATATAATTTTTTTTGCCCCCGCTTTTCGTAACAAGTCTGCTCCTATTTTAACCAGCTCACTTCGTTTCCCGCTAGATTGTTGGGCAGGCTGATACGTCACAACAGGGACAGGTCCATTTTCATCACTAATTACCGGATCGAGAGTAATTCCATTTCGCTGATCTACTTTATCATCGGTACTTACTAAAACATTTAAGGTTCTACGGTAGGCGTCCATTGATTCTTTTAAATCATAACCGAAAAGACGCCCCTTGATATCCCAAGGATCGTCCATTCTAGGCGAGTGTAGGAAAGAGTATCCAGACTCACTCACCCCATAAAAAGAAGCTGTTAATCCCGGACTCATCCCAACCGACTGCAGTGCCCCAAGTCCGGGATAGTCGATCCTTGCTCCGCATGTATTTCCCACAAAGGGATTAATATCTGAAGTTCCCAATATAGGAATCAAATATACCGGATAACCAATCCATATAATGATTAACCAATCCTCTTCCTACCCATGGATTGTCAGGCAGTCCTGAATTTAACCAAAGTCTTGGGGTTTCAATGCATCCGGACGCCATCACAACGATTTCTGCCCTTAGATCCTCCTGCTCCCCCGTCCAGGTGTCCCTTATTTTTACTCCAACCGCATGCAGCCCTTTAGCAACGTTATTTTCTGTTAATATTTTTATAGCAAAGGCATTGGGTCTTATACAGACATTTCCTGTCTTTAAAGCAAGCGGAACATAACTGACATTAGTAGATCGTTTTGCAATTTTATCCACAGATGGGCCATGCGGACAACCGTTAATACAATGTCCCGAAAGAGTACAGCCTTCCATCCAGGATAGTTGCTCTACGGAGAGGTTTGGATTTGTGATGTTATCATTGGGAGGCAAAATGGCATTAGGCTGCGGCCTATATCCTGGAACGGTCACATCCAGTGTAGGAATCAAGTTCCACCCAGCATTTTTCGCACCATAATAAAATAAATCCTCCTTTGCCGTAGTAGCCGCAAAGTTCACCGGTAATGTCGCTTCAACCTTTTCATAATAGGGAATAAGTTCCCGATAAGATAGGGGCCAGACATTATCTATTGCGGCTGGATATGCTCGGGGGCAATTAGCCGTATAAGTCTGGGTGGTCCCTCCAACACCGGAGCATTGCCAAATAATGCCCTTCTGGTTAGCATTCCGAAACCATTGGGGGCGACTGCGATCCGCCGGGCCCCACCGATATCTTCCTGAAACTAAATCATTCATATTCATTTCATACTTGTTCAACAATTGTTTATATAGCATTATATCCAAATCAGCTGGTGTCGAACTGGATTCGGCTCCGGGCTGTGCATTTGGATGGGGCCACTTTTTGTTCCCGTACCAGGGGCCTGCTTCTAAAACCAAAACCTTTAATCCCATTTCCCCGAGCTCTTTTGCTATTACGGCTCCGCCGCCGCCTGCACCAATTACAATCACGTCCTGATTGGCCATTAGTCATCCACCTTCTTGTGTTGAATGGTTGCTAAGAATCCGCGAAAATCACGATATCCAAAAGACGGACCAGGGTAAAGAGTATGGAACCATCCATATGGAAAATATTCCACTCTTCTGGACTTAGGAGACAATAGTCGTGTTGTTCCGTAAGCTGTCCATTCCGAATAATGCCCAAACATAGGGAGTTCATTTAGGACATCCATCATATTTCGAACAAGTCCCGGATTATTTTTGTAAGGAATAGGCAAGTTTTCAAGATTAATTCCAAGCCGTTCTATCAGGGTAATAGCCCTTAACCTGTCGATCGGCGCAAGTGCTGAGAATGCACCGCCGCCAGGAAATGTATTTACATTAAGAGGATAAAGAATCTCCCCCGTCTGGATTAATTGAGCAGCACCCACGTCCAGCAATTCAGCAGTAGCTTTCGACATCGAACTACTCTCTGCAAAATTTAGTTGCGCTTTTACCGGGAGTGCAATCGAATGATCCAATATCCAAATGACATATTCATACACATGTAATTCCAGTGCCCCGGCCACTTGAAACGTTCCTAACGAATCTTTATATCTAAAATGGGGTGGAATGATAGCTTGAACTAGTGACTGGAAAGTGGATCGAATATAACGATTTATGGTTCGCTCACTTTCACTCGGTTCCGTTATTTTCCACCCCCTCTTAAAAGATTGAAGAATGATTACTAACCCTTCCTAATAATATTTATGTATTGGTTTTTCTATGTCAGGAAGTTTAACTATAGGTATGAACAACCCATCCAAATCAATACTTTCATGTGAAAATGGGGAGAACTTAACCGAGATAGCAAAAATGTACGCTGATGTTCATACCTCTATTAAAATTAATGAACGATTAACATCTAGTTCATATTTTATTAATAATTTAGCGTTATAGTACATATTAGAGGGGATAGCACGCGTGGCTATCATGGTATTTGGCGTAGGTGGAGCCGGTACCTTAGGAAGAGCACTAGTTAAACAGTAGCTCCCTTAAATATGTAAATCTTTTACTCACTTGTTTGATACATATGAAAACCCAACAGGAGTGCACCTCTTTAAGAAGGAGGTGTACTGTTTTTTATTGCCTGTTTCCATAATTAACGTTGGTATAACTCATTAAAAATGATATTTTATGTAAAATTACACTTACGTATTTGTATATTTTTGATTATTTAACGACTTTTCGCTTCAATGGGCGAATTTTTGAGTTCAATGGGCGAATTTTAGGTTTCAATGAGCGAATCCAGCTTGGGGTATCACTTGGATCGCTGCAGGTGGTGGTAACCAAAATAAATACTGCAAAAAGCTCGGGGACATATTGTCCTCAAGCTTTCATTATTTACCGATAAATTCCTGTGTCCAGTAATTACCTTGTGATACATAACCAACACCGATATAGTTGTAATTCGGGCTAAGGATATTCTTACGGTGACCTTCACTATTCATCCAAGCCTTGACTACTTCTTCAGGAGTTCGCTGTCCCATCGCAATGTTTTCACCTGCATATCGGTAGGTGATGTCGTATTTTTTCATCATATCAAACGGTGAACCGTATGTCGGGCTAGTATGGCTGAAGTAACCATTTGCAGACATATCACGGGATTTTTCATGGGCCATTTTGCTAAGTGTTACATCCACTTTAAGTGCTGGTAAACCATTTTTTGCCCGTTCTTGATTGGTTAGATCAACTACTTTTTGTTCATAAGCACTTAACGAACTTGTAGTTGGTGTTGAACTTGGTGGTGTCGCAGTTACCGGTTGTTGCTGCACAGGTTGTGGTGTCGCAGTTTGAGCAGGCTCCTGTGTTGGTACGGTTTGATTTGGTTGAGCCTGAACAGGCTGCTTTACTGTATTTTGTGAAAATGTAAATCCTAAACTAGCAAGATATTTTTCGACTACACTATTAATCTCATCCATATTTGACCCTTGGAATACATATACCTTTTCTTGCAGGGAAGGGCTAGTAGTGGCAGCATGGGCTTTATTTAATACCGGATTTGGCATCATTAACGCTGCCGCAGCTGCTACAGTTAGAATTGCTTTTTTCTTCATCATCGTTTCTTCCTCCTGTTTTGACAATTTGCCGATCTTTCGCAAATTCATCGTAACATATGGTTTTCGTCATATTTAAGGAAGGATTTTACAGGAATAAAATACAATTGGTTCTTTCGATAGCTTCAAATCTAATAATCTACTGATACTCCAAGTCTCTCGAGTCCATTATAAAAATTGAATTTTCTTCTTATCATTAACTAGATATCGGAAAAATTACCAATAATTATATAGTGAAATAGAGTTGACAACTCTTTAAACAACCACCTTTTTTAACAAATATTTCAGACAAGTATCGTATTTTACATTTATTATTTATGGCTAATCACTGGGGTAATTGCTTCATTACCAGTTAATACACTCACCATATTATCGGCAGCTAAATGAGCCATACTCATTCTTGTTTTCACACTGGCACTTCCAATGTGAGGCAGTGTAACCACATTCGGCAGGGATAATAATGGATGATCAATTGGAACTGGCTCCTGTTCGAACACATCCAGCCCAGCAGCCCAAATTCCCCCATTCTTCAATGATTGAAATAAAGCATCCTCATCGACAAGACCACCTCTAGCCGTATTGATCAAGATGGCATTTCTTTTCATTAGGGACAATTCTTCTTTTCCAATTAGGTGGTGTACCTCGGCGCTATAAGGCAGCAGAAGGCAGACAAAATCAGATTGCTGCAACAAATCCTTCATTTCCCTGTAGTGAATCCCCAGCTTTTCTTCTTTTTCCGACTTCCGTGTCCGGTTATAATAGAGAACATTCATATCAAAGCCCTTTGCCCGCTTGACGAGTGCTTCTCCAATTCTTCCTAATCCAATAATCCCTAAGGTTGCACCATAAATATCTTGTCCAGTCATCTGCATAAGGGACCATGCTCCCCATTCACCACTGCGCAGTAAATCAGATGACTCCACGACTCTACGTGCTGTCGCCATTAATAGCCCAAACGTTAAATCAGCCGTCGTTTCGGTTAACACACCAGGGGTGTTGGTTACGACGATTCCTTTCCTAGCAGCACCCAGGATATCGATATTATTATAGCCTACCGCTATGTTACTAATGACCTTTAACTGTTTGGCTTTACTTAGGACCTCTTCATCTATCTTTTCTGTTAGAAGACAGATAAGCCCATCCACATCTTCTATTTCTTTCAGTAAAACATCCCTTGGAACAGGGACATGTTCCTCGTGCCACATTCTCACCTGAAAATGATTTGAAAGTTTATCGATCATATCATCGGGGAGCTTTCTTGTAATATATACTGTTCTTTTCAAATCGTCCTCCACCTTTCCACCTGGCGAAATAGCCATACAATTTTACGATGTAAACTTTTCTAAGAAATGTTCAATAGCAATCGAGGATGTCCCTAATGCGGGAGCATTTTTTCCTAAGGAAGACAATAATAACTCATGACTGTTATTAAGTTTGTCATTACTTCTTGATAAAATAGAATTTCGAATCGAATTCAAAACCATAGGCAGAGCTTCAACAATGTCGTTTCGGATAATGACCGCTTGCGGATTAAATGTATTTAAGATACTTGTTAATCCAATCCCAAGGTAGAAGCCGAAATTTTGTAATGCCATTAATATATCCGGATCATTTTGGTTTGCTAGATTAATTAGTTCCTGATAGGAAGTGATGGTATCGTTATTCTGAAAAGTATGTAGTAATGCTTTTTCAGAGGCGTATAATTCCCAGCACCCTCGGTTTCCACAACTGCATTTAAGACCATTAAAATCGATAGTTAGATGGCCCATTTCTCCGGCAAACCCATTAACCCCTCGATATAAATCATTATTAATAACAATTCCGATCCCGATTCCAGTACCCACGCTAACGTAGATTATGTTTTCATAATTTTTAGCTGCCCCAAATACTTTTTCTCCATATGCACCTGCATTGGCTTCATTTTCAATAAAAACTGGTACCTGAAATTCCTGCTCAATGAGCGATTTTAAGTCAAGTTCATAATTCCATTGGATATTTGGAGTGAAAATAACCTTTTGCTCGGTATTGACAAGGCCTGGTACACATAAACCAATGCCGATTAACCCGTAAGGAGAATCTGGGATTTGATTAGTAAGGTCTTTAATCATCGAAAATAAAACATCCTTGTTCGTATCAAGCGAAGGTTTCTCTAGATGGTGATATTGATCTAGGACAATATTTCCTTTTAGGTCCGTTAAAATACCATTTATAGAATCAACACCTATATCGATTCCGATTGAATATCCGGCATTTTTATTAAAAACTAACATGACAGGCTTTCTCCCGCCGCTTGATTGCCCTTGTCCAATTTCAAAAATAAGGTTCTTTTCAATTAACGTATTTACTTGGGAAGAAACAGTGGATTTATTTAATCCGGTTATTTCAGATAATCTTGCCCTTGAAATCGGCGAGTTGGAAACGATTTCATTTAACAGTACCTTTTGATTCATTTTCTTCACTAACATTTGATCTGCAATAATCACAAGCTTACACCCCGTTTGTATAATGTATAAATTAAGTCTCGTTGATAATCGGTCGTTTTATTCCATTATAAATCAACAATTTACGAAAATATACAAAAAATCTTAAAAAAACTATTGATTAAAGCGCTTTAATTTTATAAGATGTAATCATGTTAGTTTATCCAAACAACAAACTAACATGAATATACATCTAATGAAGCTACATAGTTTTGAATTTCATTTTATTTCAGGAGGGAAAAAACATGACTCAAACACAGACGAATACTTATTTTGGAAGCGTAAACAAGGTGGCATATGAAGGAAAGGATTCTAAAAATCCATTAGCATTCAGGTATTACAACCCTGAGGAAGTCATTGACGGAAAAAAAATGAAAGACATTTTACGTTTTTCAGTGGCTTACTGGCATACCTTTACTGCAGATGGATCCGATCCATTTGGCGCCGCTACAATGGAAAGACCTTGGAACCACTTCACTGGAATGGATTTGGCTAAAGCTAGAGTAGAAGCTTCCTTTGAACTTTTTGAAAAGCTTGGTGTCCCATTTTTTGCTTTCCATGATCGTGATGTTGCGCCTGAAGGCAGAACATTAAGCGAAACAAATAAAAATTTAGATATCATTGTCGAAATGATTAAAGATTACATGAAAACAAGTAACACAAAACTATTATGGAACACAGCTAATATGTTTACAAATCCTCGCTTCGTCCATGGTGCAGCTACTTCTTGCAATGCTGATGTATTTGCCTATGCAGCAGCACAAGTGAAAAAAGGTTTAGAAACAGCCAAACTGCTTGACGCAGAAAACTATGTATTCTGGGGCGGCCGTGAAGGTTATGAAACATTATTAAATACCGACTTAAAACTTGAACTGGATAACTTAGCAAGATTTATGCATATGGCCGTTGATTATGCGAAGGAAATCGGCTATACAGGTCAATTCCTAATTGAGCCAAAACCAAAAGAGCCTACCACCCACCAATATGATACTGATGCAGCGACTACGATTGCCTTCTTAAGACAATACGGGTTAGAAGATTACTTTAAATTAAACCTGGAAGCAAACCATGCTACACTTGCTGGACATACATTCGAACATGAATTGCGTGTGGCAAGAACAAGCGGCCTTCTTGGTTCCGTTGATGCAAACCAAGGAAATCCTTTACTTGGCTGGGATACCGATGAATTCCCAACCGATTTATATTCTACAACCCTGGCAATGTATGAAATTCTACAAAACGGTGGTCTTGGCCGCGGCGGCTTAAACTTTGATGCCAAGGTAAGAAGAACTTCCTTTGAAGCAGAGGATCTAGTACATGCGCATGTAGCTGGAATGGATGCCTTTGCACGAGGTTTGAAAGTAGCTCATAAATTAATCGAGGATCGCGTTTTTGAAAATGTAATTGCGGACCGTTACAGCAGCTATACGAATGGAATTGGCCTCGATATTGTTCAAGGCAGAGCTAACTTCCACACACTTGAGACATATGCGCTAAACAATGACACGATTAAAAATGTATCTGGTAAAACCGAGCGCTTGAAAGCTTTGTTAAACCAATACCTATTAGAAGTCTAAAATGTGTAGTCCCTAATGCTTGTTAATAGACCCTTCAACTAAAGAAATCCCAAAGTGGTTGCGGGTCTATTTTTTGAGAAATATTTTAACAGAAGCAATTCCCTAGTTTTCCATTCCATAATAAAAGGAGGATAAAGACGGATTTTAGGATATGACTTTTTATCATTCTTCAGCAACTTGATAGCGCTTTTATGAACAATATACATAAAGAATGGTAGAATCTTAATTACCTAAAAATGTCTTTAAACATAACGATGGAGCAAAAAAAGAACTCGCTTTATCTTTTTGGAATTACGCTGGTTGCTGCCATTGGCGGCTTGCTTTTCGGATATGATACAGCCGTTATTTCTGGTGCGGAGGAATCATTACAAATCTATCTAATCGATAGCCTGCATTTAGGAGCATTCATTCATGGGGCGACCATTTCAAGTGCACTGATTGGTTGTATTATTGGCGGTTTCATTTCAGGTGTTTTTGCCTCGAGGTTTGGGCGGAAGAATTCTCTCATTATTGCTTCGATCTTCTTCCTTGTATCCTCCCTAGGGGCTGCCTATCCTGAGTTTCTATTTTTCGAAAAAGGAGAACCAACGATCGGTTTGTTAATCGCCTTTAACCTTTATCGGATTTTAGGGGGGATTGGTGTTGGTTTGGCTTCAGCCGTTTGCCCGATGTATATTGGCGAAGTGGCTCCTGCGAATGTGCGCGGCCGTTTAGTATCCTTTAACCAGTTTATGATTATTCTGGGGATGCTCGTTGCTTATTTCGTTAACTTTTCGATTTCAAGCGGAGAAAGTCAAGCATGGGTAAATGATATTGGCTGGAGATACATGTTCGCATCGTGTGGTGTACCAGCATTATTGTTTGGGTTATTCTTACTGATGGTACCTGAAACACCTCGTTATTTATCTTTGAAAAATCAAGATGATAAAGCACTTGCAATTCTTGCAAAAATTAATGGTTCTACCGCGGCAAAATCAATTTTGCAACAGATCAAACAAACGGTAGATGCTTCTTCTGAAAAACTATTTACTTACGGAAAAGCTGTTATCGTGATTGGAATCTTGCTTTCTGTGTTTCAACAGTTTGTAGGAATTAATGTTGCCCTGTATTACGCACCACGGATTTTTGAAAGCATGGGAGCAGGAAAAGATGCTTCGATGTTACAGACAACAGTTATGGGCTTAATCAACGTTGTTTTTACCCTTGTAGCGATTATGACTGTTGATAAATGGGGCCGTAAACCATTATTAATCATAGGTTCTGTTGGAATGGCGATCGGGATGTTTGGTGTTTCTAGTTTGGCCTATTTCGATGTCATCGGAGTGAGTACTTTAATTTTCATTATCGTTTATACTGCTTCCTTTATGATGTCTTGGGGTCCAATTTGCTGGGTATTGATTTCTGAAATCTTTCCGAATAATATACGTGGGCGCGCTGTTGCGATTGCGGTCGCGGCGCAATGGGCAGCGAACTATCTTATTTCCTCTACGTATCCAATGATGATGGAATATAGTGGCGCTGTAACCTATGGTTTTTACGGATTAATGAGTGTTCTTTCTGCCATTTTTGTTTGGAAGTTTGTACCTGAAACCAAAGGCAAGACATTGGAGGAAATGGAAGGAACTTGGAAAAAAACCGCATGATAACTGTCTCCAATAAGGGCTTTTGGAGACAGTTTTAATGTAAAGTCTGGTGTTTTGTCTCCAATGGAGGCTGTTAAAGACAGTTTTGGTTAAATTCCGGTAATTTTGTCCTCAAGAGGATTTTTTCAATCATCAAAGTAAGTTTACTAATATACAACTCTATAAAAAGTGAGGAGATCAATATGAAATATGTAATTGGGGTAGATTTAGGGACAAGCTCTGTGAAAGTTCTTCTCGTTGACCAAGAAGGCACCGTCAATTATTCGGTTTCAAAAGACTATCCGTTAATCCAGCAGCAGCCAGGATATAGTGAACAAAATCCCGAAGATTGGGTAGAACAAACAATTGCAGCATTACAGCAGTTAGTAACTGAATCAAACATAAAGCCCGACGATATTGAGGGTCTTAGTTTTTCCGGACAAATGCATGGGTTAGTCTTACTGGACGAAAAGCATCAAGTAATCAGAAACGCCATTTTATGGAACGACACTAGAACCACCCCGCAATGCAAGAAAATTGATCAGCAATTAGGCGGTAAACTGCTTGAAGTTACAAAAAACCCTGCTCTAGAAGGCTTTACCTTACCAAAGATTCTTTGGGTAAAAGAGAATGAATCCGAAAACCTAGAAAAAACAAACGTATTTTTACTTCCAAAAGATTACCTCCGCTATCGTTTAACAGGAAAAATACATATGGATTACTCAGATGCTGCAGGTACGCTGATGTTAGACGTTGTCAACAAATCATGGAGTGCCGATATTCTTCGCACATTTGAAATCTCTGCTGCCATATGTCCTCCATTAGTGGAAACTGAAGACTTCGTCGGAACGATCTTGCCAGAGATTGCGGAGCTCACTGGTTTATCTTCATCGACTAAGGTGTTCGCAGGTGGAGCAGACAATGCTTGTGGTGCGATTGGAGCAGGTATTTTATCCGAAGGAACGGCCCTTTGCAGTATCGGAACATCAGGTGTGTTCCTTTCATATGAGAACGATAAAAACAAAAATTACGGCGGTAAAGTTCATCTTTTCAATCATGGACAAAAAGACTCCTACTATACCATGGGTGTCACGCTTGCAGCTGGCTATAGTTTGACATGGTTTAAGGAAACCTTTGCCAAGGATCAATCCTTTGACAGTCTATTAGATGAAGCTGCCGGTTCGACCATCGGTGCAAATGGTCTAGTCTTTACTCCTTTCTTAGTAGGTGAACGCACACCCTATGCGGATGCAAAAATAAGAGGAACATTTACTGGAATTGACGGCTCCCACAACAAAGGTGACTTTACTCGAGCGGTCATTGAAGGGATTGTTTTCTCGATTAATGAGAGTGTCGAAATCTTCCGCAATTATGGTAAAACCATTGATACTGTTATTTCTATAGGCGGCGGTGCGAAGAGTGAATTATGGCTGCAAATACAAGCTGATATCTTTAACGCAAGAGTCGTGAAGCTACAAAACGAACAAGGCCCAGGTATGGGGGCAGCGATGATTGCGGCAGCTGGATTGAATTGGTTCACCTCTCTTCAAGAATGTGCAGAGGTCTTCATTAAAGCCGATAAGGTATATGAACCAAAACCAGAAAACGTTCAGCGCTATAAGGAATTCTATCAAGTGTACAAAGATATATATCCGCATACTGTTGCGATTAATCATCAATTATTTGTTCTTCGAAAAGGGAATTAAAGAGGGATTATGATGAAGCTAACTGAAACTGTTTTTGGTACATTGCATGGAAGAAAGGTAAAATCTTATACCATTACAAATGCGAATAGAATGGAATTAACCTGTATTGACTATGGATGTATTATTACGGAAATTAATGTTCCAGATAGTCAAGGGAATTTAGAGAATGTTGTGTTAGGTTTTGACACTTTGCAAGAGTATATCGATCACTCCCCTTATTTCGGTTGTGTGATTGGCAGGAATGCCGGCCGGATGAAAAATGCGTCCTTCGAAATAGATGGAGAGTGCTATAACTTGTCCAAAAATGATGGAGAAAACAATCTTCATGGCGGACCGAATGGTTTTCATAACGTTATTTGGGATTCTAGAATTGAAAACAAAGAAAATGAAATCAATATTATTTTTTCCTATACAAGCCCAGATATGGATGAAGGCTTTCCTGGCAATCTACACGTTACCGTCACTTATACCTTCAATGAAGATAATGAGTTATTGATTACCTATCAGGCTGTTTCTGATAAAAAAACAATCGTCAATTTAACCAATCATTCTTATTTTAATTTAAGCGGTAATTTAAAAAGAACTATTCTTGATCATGAGTTAAAGTTAAAAAGCGATGCATTCTTAGAACTAAATGCCTCTCTTCTTCCATCTGGCAAGGTTATCCCTGTGGATGGGACAGTATTTGATTTTAGAGAAGGTCAAAAGGTAGCTCAAGGAATTGAATCTCACCATCCGCAAACGGATATAGTTGGTGGCGGGTTTGACCACCCCTTCCTCCTTAGTGCTCAGAATCATAAGCAAATCAGTTTATATGATCGGGAAAGCGGACGGAAACTAGAAATTGAGACAGATGAGCCCGCTGTTGTCTTTTATACTGGCAATATGTTAGGGAATGATTTTTCGATCAGAGGAAAACAAGCGGAAAAGCATTTAGGCTTATGTCTTGAAACACAGAAACCACCTGGTGACCACAATTTCCCTTCCTTAATAGTAGAAAAAGATCAAGTTTACACATCCAAGACAAAATACATTTTTCATTGTATAGGAAATTATAAAATTATTAATGGTGAATAACTTGAAATAGTTCCCTGAATCCAGCTCCAGCTCCAACCGCCAATTAAAATGCGGACAGTGCCTGACACTGTTCACATTTTATAATATCGAGAAGAATGGCAGGATGATCATACAAATGGTGAGGAAAAAAACAGCCACTGCACTCATCTTTTGTTTTCCCTTCCATAAGGAGACTGCAAACCCAATAGTGTATATAGTAATACTAAAAAGACTAACGTAAATAAATAGGCCCATCCTTATTCCCTACCTTTTCGTTGGTTTTGCTTGTTTCCCATAATCAATAATTTCAATACTCGGGTGCACCCTTATGTCCGCATTTAGGTACGATTTTCGCCAATTGAATTTTTTAAATTCCTGAATGGTTCCAAAATACCTTCGAGAATACATGGATAAGGTATATGGTGCACCTTTTAATTTAGTTTGGGATTTTTTAAATAACCTTTCATTTACTTTTTTGAAATGATTAGCTATTTGTTTTTTGATTATTTGCTGATTTTTTTTCTCTGCATAGTTGGTCATTGATGGGTTTGACATAATTTCAATCTTTAATGGTATCGTTATATCAATCTTTAGCCTAGCACCCTTCACGTTCATTTTTACTTTATTACTTTTTATTTTTAAGACTCTAGCTGCGAATTGCTTATGATTATTCAAAAAAGGATCTGGTATATCCATCAATATATCTTTGATGTCCGTTGTATCATCAAGAATATTAACTGTGCGTGTTTCTTGACCGTTTAATTTCCCTATCATCACTCCATTCCTGAAGACTGCGGACCCAATAAATTGTGTATCATCAAGTTCCCCTGATGCATCCACTTGTCCTGCCATGTATTCATCTTCACTTTTTATTTTAGGATTCTTTGCCCTTTCGGCTGTTGTGTACATCCCCAAAAAGTGGTCAGTCTCTCTTTCCAATGTGGTAAAAAAGCGGAATAGAGTAGAATCTGGAATGAAACCATTTTCAATCCCGTGATCGACCATGAATTGAAAGTACTTATGTGGCCTTGTTTCCATTTTTGGACGATTATTTACAAAATACTCACTTGCCTTTTCTTTCGATACTGCTAAATAACTACTCAAGCGAATCTCTTTATCTTTTACGACGTCGTAAAAGATTGTAATAAAATTTTTGTCTTTTGCAAATTCCTCGGAAACCACAATAATCTTTAATAGTTCATAACTAATATTACGGGAGATGATGGCATTGCCTGTCGCTTTTGCCGCAATGAAATCATTGGCATCAAACGAGACAATTTCTCGCGGCTTTTCTGTTGAACCGCCGCCCCC
Organism: Bacillus sp. ISL-46; assembly: GCF_018613205.1. Classification (NCBI taxonomy): domain Bacteria; kingdom Bacillati; phylum Bacillota; class Bacilli; order Caryophanales; family Bacillaceae; genus Bacillus; species Bacillus sp. ISL-46. The sequence continues at coordinate 92,612 of NZ_JAGGQR010000013.1, read as the reverse complement.
TTGCATAGTCCCTACTTCGGGATTGGCAAGTAACATGGTGACTTTGATTTTTCCGTCTTGTTTGGAGTGATCTAATCCTAGTCCGATCACATAGGCTTTATCTTCAAGTTCCTGACGATCCCAACAGCCTGTTAATGTGCTAACAATGACTAGAAGCAATAATAATTTACATACTGTTCCTGTTTTTTGCATGTTTAAATTCTCCTTTTACCAATGCGACCAACCATAAAATGATTGGAATGGTGATAAACGCAGGTCCAGAAGCATATGAAATAATCGGTTTAATACCAAGACTGACATCAATAGGTGATTCCGGAATGGATCCAACCAATAAATAAAGCGTCGCAAGTGATGGAATCAGGAATTCAAAGTCTTTAATTTTAAATAGATGACCAAACATAAGGGCATTGATGTACAAAAATGCTGTGAAACGAATAAATGCCGCCAGTAACCATATGACGAAAAAGATGATTTCGATATTCGGAATAAAAGTTCCCAGTGAAATAAAACGAATGGCTGTGTGGAATGGATAACCAATTCCTTGTAAGGCTGTATCAAACAAACAGATGTAAACCATAATAGCGACACTCAATTGGAAGCTGACATAAACTAAGGCAATCCATGTTCCTTTTCGAAATTCTTTGCTTGATTTGATGTAAGGTATAATCATGGCAAACAGAAAAAGTTCAGAAAAAAGGGATAGATTAAGTGTGCCTTGCTTCAGAATTTCTAGTTTTCCAGGACCCCAAATAGGGAAAAGGGGTTGCATACTGCTTTCTTGAGTACTTAAAAATAAGGCAAGATACAAGGAAATGACTGCATAAAAAATGATAAGATAGGCAACCGAACCGATATGCTGAATTCCTTTTTTCGCCCCATAGGTACAAACGGCCATTAACAGGGCATAGATAATTACATTAGGTGTTGTTGGAAAATAAAACGTCTTAATGATATTTGTATATGTTCTTGAATCGAACGAAATCGCAAATGAGTTGATGACAAATATCAGAAGGCAAACAAAAAACCCAATATATCGTCCGAGTAATTTTTGAATAACCGAAAACAGATTTTTGTCTTGAAACAATGACATAGTCTTTATTAATAAAAAGAGCGGGATAAAAGCGATTCCAGCTGTTATGATTGGGATCATCCATGCTGCGTTTTGGACCTGATTATACAGTTTAGCAGGTGTGTCTTCACTTGCTTTCGAACCCACCATTAAAATAGCGATGGACACATATTCACGAATACCAAGTTTTCCAGGTTGCTGCTTCATATGATTTTTTATCCCTTTCTTTGTTTGACCATATCCTTTGGTTTTACATACCCTGGGCGAAACCTTTCTTTAAAGGGAACATGACGGATAAGTAAGTCCTTTGACGAGGAGGAATGTGGCGTCATGGGTGCAAAGTAAGGAGTGCCAAATGAGTTTAATGAAACTAAATAAAAGAGTCCAAGGATAAATAAAGAAGCGGCTCCATAAATACCGAGAAAGCCAGCTGCAAAGATAAACAAAAAGCGAGTGATCCGGATAGCAAAATTCATGCTCACATCACTGATAATAAAAGAGCTTAAGCCACTTAAGGCAATAACTATGATTACAATTGGACTAATAATATTGGCTTGAACAGCGGCTTGGCCTAAAATTAATGCACCTACAATCCCAATCGTTGGGCCAATTGGGGATGGCACCCGTAATCCGGCTTCTCGAATAAGTTCAAAAGCAATTTCCATCATTAAGATTTCAATAATAGATGGAAAAGGGACTCGTTCCCTAGTTCCAGCAATGGCCATTAATAAATCAGGCGGGATCATCCCTACATGATAATTTGTAATCGCAATATAAATAGGAGAGGCAAAAACGGCGACAAATAACGCTTGAAATCGCAAAATCCTGATAAAGTTACCATATGGTGTACGTAGGTAATGATCTTCAGGTGAATGGAACAATGCCCAAAAGGTACAAGGCAGTACAAGACAGCTTGGTGAATTTGACATTAACAAAATAACGTGACCTTCTTCAATGAATGAAGCTGCCCGGTCAGGTCGTTCCGTATATAATATCGTTGGAAATAAGGACCTCGGTCGTTCCTCTATGTATTGCTCTAAAATACTTAAATCGAGAATCCTATCGGTATCGAGCGAAGATAACTTATCTTTTATGGTTTGAAGTAGTTCATCATTTGCCAGGTCCTTTTGATAGACAAGAAATACATCGTTTCTTGATCGCTTTGTAATTATCTTAGTTTCCACGATAAGATTTTCATTTTTAATCTTTTTACGGATTAAGGCAATATTGTCAACTACCTTTTCGTTAAAAGCTTCTTTTGCTCCTTTTACAATCACTTCATTATCTGATTTTTCAATGGAACGTCCTCGAGTTTTCGTGGTTTCAAATAGGTAGCATTGAGAATCGCCTTCCACAAAGAGTGCTGTGATTCCACCACAAATGAATTCAGTAATTTCTTCAATATTGGTGGACGTCTTTGCCATTGGGTATGAAACAATATCTGGAATCTTTACTGAAGGTTGCTCGTTTCCCAATAATTTTTCCAATATGCTTTCTTTAATATGCTCTAAGTCGACCATTGTACTGATGAAAATGATAAAGGCACGGCGATTTAGGGCACGGATGGTAAACTCGCGAACTTTGATATCCGTATTTTTAGGAAAGCTGAAAATGGACTTAAATGTCGCTAAATTTTGATCAAAATGGCTGCTGATATCTTGTTTTTTTAAATCAATCTCCTGTGAATTGGACTTTTCCTGAAATTGTGGTTCCGTATTAAATGTCTTGAATAGTGACTTTAAGACCTTTTTTCTCATTATAAAACCACCCCCAATTTTTATTTAGTTTTCCAGTTTTAGGGGTCTTTATGTACGAATGGCAGGAACAACCTTACTTTGTTTTCACAGTTGTTCAGAAGGTAAAATAGGAGGGTCTAGTTTGATTTTTCGATTTAGAGATATTTTTGAAATGACAGAAGAGAATTCTGCCAACCTTTTGATTTCATTTGCGGGTAATTCCATAGAAACACCGTTAAAGGCAGTTGTATATTTGTGTCTTACGGTATAGGGTACTTGGTGGTTATCTAATAACTCGTGAAGTTCCTTTTGAAACGTTTGATGACTTTCTTCTACCTGCTCCTTCGCTTCCTCTATTGTTAATGCAATCCCCTTTGCTTCCGCTTCAATAACAGCTACTTTCGCTGGTTTTGTTTTAAATTCAATGATAATCGAAGTGGTTTGTTTGCTTGAGAGGTCAATGGCAGGATCTACATGAACTGAAGGGGTCATCGTTTCTTCCATCACCTTTCCTTTATCTAAAGTAAAATTATTCTCAAAACTACTTGCCTGACATTCACTCATAATAGTCAGGACGGCAACTGCCAAAATGGCTCCACTATAACACTTCATCATAATCTTTGCGTCTCCTTTTTAAACTGAAAGGAATTTTACCCTATAGTATTCACCCACCCTGTCGCAAAAAATAACTGCCTATCACTCAGATCAAGAGACAGGCAGCTTTCGTTTAATAATATTTATATTACCCCGTAACCTTACTTGGGTAGGTGATTTTGATCATAAGGAAGGTGTGGCACTTTTTTAGGAGTATAGTTAATGACATCTGAAGAATATATCTCGATGGTTAACTTGTTTCCTTCTGTTTTTGATTGTATTAGAATTGGTTGATTGTATTTATTTTTAAAAACAAAATCTGGTCCATTCCAACTTACGGTGGCATCCCGCCCAGGTGGAATGTATGTTACCTTTCTGCTGTGTGAGGAACGCTGAGTAACTTCTAATCCGGCATTATCTACTGCATTAAATAGGGTAGATGATACCTGACAGATTCCACCGCCAATATCTTTTGCTAATTCTCCTCTTAGGATCACTGGTGCAGGCAAGTATCCTTTTCCTGCTGTTCTTTTTCCAACAACTTTATTAAAGGAAAATATTTCACCTGGGAAAAGAACAAAATTGTTAATAGCCTCTGTTGCAAGATAAATGTTATTGGTTCGTCCTTTGTTAGACGTGTTGAAGGATGTTACATATTTTCCGATTTTTTCATTTTGAATATTTCCAAGTAATTCACTGTCAACTCTAGGATAAATGGCAAGTAAGGGGACCTCTATTTTAGATGAACCATTGTTAAAATAATAAGAAAAAACTTTTTCTGTGAACCTCTGACGATATAAGCGGTAACCAACATGTTCGGGTATAATTTTTCCGGACTCATCTTTCATTGCATTTTTAGGCATTTTAGAAACATGTTTGTCAATTTGATCCATACATTTTTTTAACTTTTCTGTATTAATAATAGGAACTCCAGGTAAGTTCATCGATAAATCAGTACAATTAACAACCGATAAAGGGTGCCCGTTGTTAGTGATTAATAAACTGTCTGGCATATTCACTTGTTGAGATAAAAATAATAGCCCAAATAACCATGTAAAATTCATTTCCAGGATGCCTCCTTTCATTTAATATGAATTGAAACCATCCATTTCATACAATTTACGTTATTCAAGTTTATAACAAAGTAAGGTATGATTTTAAGGTGCTCCTGCTGCAACAGCAGTTGAACGATCAGTCATTTGGTATTTAAGTGAAAACCTCGAATTAAGCGTTGCCAAAAAAGGGCAAACTCCCACTACTACACCGTAATGGAAGTCTGATCCCATCTGGTTTTTTTGGTTATTTCCACTTCAGCAAGAAATAACAAAATAGAGCGGTTCAATAAGGACACTCTATTTTGGGAGAAATTTTCATTGACATTCATTTTCATTTGTTTTAAAGTAACAAAGTCAAATTAAATAACAAAATTCATTTGTTTGTGGACTTTTCTAGAGATATCTCTATTTTCGCCACACAGCTTTCATATGAGAGCTGTGTGGCTTTTTTTATGGAATGAAAGGAGTAGGAAAAATGAAAACTTGGCAATATACACTAATTGTTTTTTTAGGGGGCTGCTGTTACGGAGTATTATCGACCTTTGTAAAGCTTGCTTACTCGGCTGGTTTTACCGTGACACAGGTAACAGGAAGTCAATACTTACTTGGGACCTTGCTAATCTGGGGGGTCGCTCTTTTTTCGAAAAAGAAAAAACTTTCTCTACCTCAAATAGGTAAATTACTTTTATCAGGAATTCCAGTTGGTTTAACAGGTGTATTTTATTATCAGTCACTGCAAACCCTGGATGCTTCACTTGCGATCATCTTTTTATTTCAATTTGTATGGATTGGCTCTTTAATTGAGTGGATGGTTTATAAAAAAATACCAAGTAACGGGAAAATGGTTTCGATTGGTATTTTAATCATTGGCTCCATTTTAGCAGCCGGCATTATTACAGAAGGCGGCGTTCAAATATCATGGCAGGGGACAGTTTGGGGTCTACTTTCCGCTTTAACGTATACCGCTCTCATCTTTCTTAGCGGCTCCGTGGAAAAAGATACACCACCCGTGCAGAAAAGTGCTCTACTTTCCACTGGCGGTTTGATCACTGTTTTTTTATTTTTCACGCCAACGGATTTATTCCATTTACCAGTTTTAATGGGAGTAGCACCGTATGGAGTGTTCCTTGGGCTATTTGGCGTAGCCTTGCCACCACTCTTATTTTCTATTGGAATGAAGTATATCGGCCCAGGACTTGGAACGATATTAACAGCCTCAGAACTTCCGGTTGCTGTTATCTTGTCATCGCTCGTCTTAGCCGAAAACGTAAGTTTGTCACAATGGCTCGGAGTGGCCCTTATTTTAGGCGGTATTGTGGCGGGCAATGTTAAAATGCCCACAACTAAAGTGGAATCAGTCTCATTAGAAAGTGAATCTTTGACATAAGATGCCGAGTGGGAATCCCCACCCGAAAAATTCATAATAAAACTTACGAAGAAACAGGATGATAAGTAAACTATTTCCATGGCAAAAATCAGTTAAGTTTTAACTTTTACTATTACTATATTTATGAAATGAGGAAAGCACTTTTATCAAATAGTGGCGTAAAACCCCTTTCTTCAGAAATGGGGATATACGCCATATTTTTTCTTTTTACTATCAATTACTATTCCATAGTAGTATAATGAGCATATAGAACAAGTGTTCTGATAGGAGGTGAAAAAATAAATGGAGCCCCATAAAAAGAACATGAAAGAACAGAAGAAAAAAGAATCGAAAGGAGATATTGTCATTCGGAAATTTCCGCTCCGCTTAACCGACGAGGAGAGAAGATTAGTCGATACTTTACGTAAGGAAGCAGCAAATCTGTGGAATGACTGCTTAGATCTCCATTGGTGGCTATATGATGCCTATCAGGTTTGGACAAGTGCATCTGAAAAAAAGCAATGGTACAATGCCACCACCCATAAAATACACTCGCAAACGATTCAATCGATCATTGAGTTACATGAAGAAACATGCAAAAGAACAAGGGAGTTACGGGCAAAAGGTGAGAAACAGTGGCGGTACCCTTGGAAATACAAAAAGTTCTTTTCAGTTAAATATAAAAAAACTGCGATTACATTGTCCGGTAAAAAGCTCAGGTTTAGCAATGGAAAACAACAATCCCCCTTAGTGATCCCTCAACCGAAGCACATTGATTTCCATACGATAAAAAGTGCCGAAATCGTTTGGCACAAAAATCACTACTGGATGCATATAGCAGTGGAAGTACCAAAACAAAAGCAGGTTCAAGGTAAAAAGGAAGCAGGCTGCGATTTAGGGCTCATCCATGCGGCCGTCTTAAGTAACGGAAAAATCCACCTCATTGTAACAGGAAGAGAACTTCGCTCGTTACAGCGCTACAGAAACAAAAAGTTGAAAGAGTTTCAGAAGCTGATTAGCCAGAAGAAGCCAGGTTCGAATAAAAGGCATAAACTCATTTTGCGTAAACGCCGTTTTTTAGAAAAACTAGAACGGAGAATGGAGTATCTATTGCATTCTATTTCGAAAATGGTAACGAATTGGTGTGTGGAAAACCAAATTAAAACACTCTATATAGGAACACCGGATGGCGTTCAAAAGAATACGAAAAAGGAAAGGAAAACCCGTAAAGAAATTCGTCAACAATTGTCCAATTGGAGTTTTGGGCAATTAATCGGAAAAATAAAATACAAACTAAAACTTCGAGGAGTCAAAGTCCAACTTGTGGAAGAGTCCTATACTTCCGGCACGTGCCCGTCATGTGGAGAATTCCGCAAACAAAGGAATCGAAACTTCGACTGTCATTGTGGCGCGGAAGGACATCGGGATGTAATAGGCGCCATGAATATTTTGGACAAGTCTATCAATAAACAGCTAACGAAAAATCGGGAACTACCTAAAATTGAAGATACAAAGTATCGCCGAGTCCTTTTAGCTCCCATTGTCTCGCACAATGAGGCTCAAAGGGCAGTGGCGTAGTGCCTATGATTGGGCTGCGGTATGTAGTTTTTACTACATGTCGTAATGAACTGGAGAAGTAGTAAGACCTGGAAGTCCCGGCCGAAAGGCGGCTTTGATGAAGGTTTAAAAAAGAATCCCCTGGATTTATCCATGGGGAGAAGTCAATCTTCCATTCTCTTGATCATGTGCTGAATCAAGTCAATATTGTTATCAATGAAGTTCAATCTTTCTCGGGCAGTAGTGGACCATTCTGAACTATGATTCATAGATGCGGTAATATGCCGATAGCTAAATGTATATCTCGAATAAAGTTCAGAAATCACAAAGCTTATTCTGAGTTTGGTTTTCTCCTTTTTTGCTATACTTTCAAGGTCATCATTTAACCAAATAGGAGCATTCTCAATCGCTTTATTTACTAAATTTAATTCATAATCTTCGTTTATCATCGGTGTATCTCCTTTTAAAAATAGGTTTATAAAGTTCTAAATTATTCTAACAAATCACGCACTTTCATTTCAATGGCTAGTGACTACCTATCGTTAGCACATTTCGTATGTTTGAATTCAGTATCTGCGTGTGATACAACCGTATCCTTAGAAGGTATACGTTTAAGTTTCCTTTGGTGCCTGCAAATATGCAGAGATTATTGAAAAACTAGGCTGGTGGAATGCTTAGCAAATAACTGGCTTAGTTTCACAAACAAACAAGATTTACAAATTTTATTAAAAGTAAGTAAATAGGCGAACAGTGAATGTCACTGTTCGCCCTAAGTTTATATTTTATTTTTCCATTGAATCGAGCCTGTATCACTATGAGGATGACAATTCGACTTTAATCTTTTGTATTCATTTTCTAACTCTGTTAAAGGTAACTTCAAAAGCAGTTCTTCACTATCAAAGATTTTAAAGGTAAGCAGAATGTTAATTAATGTTTTCCTTCTTTGTTCCACAGCATTTCGAAGTATATTTTCCATGAAATCCTCTCCTTTATTTGCTTTAGAGAAAAGTTTACTTAGCAATCCAATCATTCAAATTAAAATCTTTTTACCAAATGATTTTTCCACTTTCGTGAGTTCCAGTTTTCATCCATTTTGCATTCTTGCCATTCTGTTCACAATCGCTGTCTATAAAAATACTTTTTCTCGTAAAAAATGTTGTTATAACTCAAGGAGACTCATATTTTGTGTAAAATTACACTCTGTTTGGTTGAAATTTATCTCGCCTTCAATTCAATGGGCGAATTTTTGAGTTTTATGAGCGAATTTTGAGCATTAATGAGCGAATTATTGACTTCAATGGGCGAATTTTGAGCCTTAATGGGCGAATTTTAAAAAAACAATCTTTTAGAAATAAGCGATAAAAATAGAAATATTAACGATTTTTTACCTGGTTATAATTAGGATGCCATTGAAGCCAATACTTATCCAAACACAATTGACTCTCTAATCGTCTCAATCTTTAATTTAGATAAAAAAAGAGACTTCTCATGGGTACGAGAAGTCTCTATCCGAATAGTCGACTAGTGTTTGAATTTTTATAAACAAAAAGAAGACACTTGAATTTGTGTCTCCAGTTGACTGGCTAACTATGTTTATTTTATTAACAAGTGCAAATGCATTTCGATTCATCGCTTTTAATTCCGATAATACTTATCTGATTACTTAATATGATATTAACATCCTTGGATTTACCCTGTCAATCAATAATTGGAAAATTTACAATTTTTTTCAGGTCTATTTTTCTCGTAATTTTACACTGTAGTGCCGCATCGATCTAGGTATCCCTTTTAATTCAAGGAATCCACTATAAATTAAATGCCGGATTCGATATTCTAAATGCGTATCCCCATAGCTGAAGCTAGGGGTTTCGAAAGAATAGGCTTTAAAGCCGCATTGTCTTTACAAGGGCTACCACAAGTCCCTCTACTACATCAGGCCTGGGCCTTCAGCTTTGCCTTTCTTTTCTTCATGATGATTATTTTTCGTGGGGATTGGAGGAACTGTTTTCTTTCCAGTCCTTCGAAGACATCCTTGGTATGTTTACGGACAATATTAAAAGCTCCATTCACATCGGCATGGATCAAAATCTTAGAACCTTTGATTTTGTAAAAAGCTCGACTGCTTCTATACCCGCTAAAATTAGTTTGGTGCTCTTCCCCGTAAGTTGGAATCGGGTCATGATTCAAGAAACTAGATTTAGAGGTATAGCTTTCTCTCCGACAATGACTTGAATTCCATGTCGTTCTGCTTTGTATCGAATCATTCCTATGAAAGTGGCATATGGGATTTGTATGAAGGTTTGTTTTGTAGTCTTTTGCATATCAACCTCCATCTTCCAACCCTCATTTTTACCTATGATGATTGTATCAATGGTTCTTTCTTGAGCAATCTCGACCACTTTTGCACTGGCCATATGTAAAAAATCCATGACTCGATTGTTTCTTTTTCGGTCTAATGGAAATTAATCTTGTCGTGTGAAACTTCCCTTCCTTTGGTCCTTTTCCATTTCGAAGGATACTCATGTATTTGGCTCTTAATTTGTTATAGTATTGATTGATCGATTTTAACCATTTGCCCTTGATAAGCAGAGGCTTTAGCCCCGTGTTATCGATGATAGTTGCCAGGTTATCTACTCCTAAATCAATACCCATTACTCGTTTCGGCTCAAATACCCACTCATTTAATTGTTTTTCGGATCGTTTGATCTCCTTTTCCTGTTCACTTTTAAAAACAACTTCCATTACATACCGCCCGTAGGACGGGACAATCCGCACTTGTTGTAGTTTACCATCAGGGGACCAGCCCCCTTTAAATATATTTCAATAACCTTCTAAAAATCCCTCTTTCTCGATTATTTACACTCTATCAACATTCTAATCAAACAATTTATTAGTTTTAGGTGTCAGGCACCATGTGAATTTTTCACATGGTGCCTGACACCTTTACGAAGGATTCCCCACTCAACGACAATGAAATTAGCTATTAGCCCTACCCATATATTTACATTTAAAACTTCCTCGACCATCTTCTCTCTCCCATCAGGAAGGGAGAAGCCATTTAACGTGTAATAGGTTAGCAGCAAAACTGGCACCACTATTCGGCCGCTTACTGCTACTAACGTGACACCAAAACTTCGAATCATCCATTTGTGATGATCTGCAAATTGTTTTCTTATTGCGGTTTGATATCCTTTCCAGCTGGTAAATAGCCAGATGAGCGATAAGACTAGAAACGAAGTGGCTTTCGCGAAATTTTCAATATAAGAAACATATACTAGTCCAAGCACTCCGCTAATTAATACACTGCCTACATACGCTCTTCCGAGATAGCGATGGACTTTTGGTTTTTTGATTCGAAAATGTTCTAAGAATTGAAAAAAACCGGATAGTAACGCCACACATGCCGTTACAATATGAGCAACTAACAAAGGAAATTGCATGCCAGCCGATGTGATAGATACTCGGCTATTGGCGGGATTTAGTGTTAAATAAGGAACCACAAAAGGAATGATGACTCCTAATGAGATAATAAATAAAATCCACCAACTTTTTTTAGGTTTCACTACTTACACACTCCAGACTATTCAACCGAATCTCTTCTGCTGTTCCCTTTTTTCTTTCCTAATTTCTTAATCATGTCTCTTCTCCCCTTCATCTTCAAGCAAGGTTCGATGCTTTTTTCTGTTTTCGCTGTCCCCATGGTTTAAAAACTGAAATCACGAACATCGCACCAAGCGAAATAATCTGAAGGATAATTCCGATCCATAGCTGCCACTTGTTTACTGTGGACGATGGATCCATAAGAGCGTTTAGCCCTCCACTAGTTGTCAACGTTACCGCTTTTAGCGTTAAGGTATACATTGCGAAAGGACCCAATAGAATCGAGAGGACCGTCAAACCTTCTTTGACGATAATCCAGTAAAATTTGAACAATCCCCACTGCGTCAGCACAGATAGTAATATTCCCGTTACCACCGTGCCAATCGTGGATGCACGAACCGATGTCTGGGCTAGCATATGCATACTTATATAACACGCCTTGAGCACACCAGCATCGTTCGTGTTAGCCGCGGTTATACTCAAAATTAAAAAAACAATGGCCACCCCGAACATGATCGCTGCAAATAATAAATGTAAGATGATCAGCCATCTTCTCTGGGTAAGATTCAATTTCCTCATACCATTCACCCCTTGTTATACATTAAACCGATACCCGACACCCCAAATCGTCTCAATATATTGAGGATTGGATGGGTTCGTTTCAATTTTTTCACGTAATTTGCTAATAAAAACTGTTACCGTGGCGTTGTCTCCCATGGAATCCAGTCCCCAGATTTTTTCAAACAACTCATCTTTTCTGAACACACGGTTCGGATGTATGGCTAAAAATAGTAATAGGTCAAACTCTTTCGAGGTAAACGGGATTTCCGTTTCATTCACGAACACTTTTCGAGATAACTTATCCATACGAATTCCTCTGATTTGAATTTCGTCTTTTTGTCTCCCCAAGTTATCAGTCATTAACCGGTCATAACGGGCAAGATGCGCTTTGACCCGTGCGATCAGCTCGCCGACACTAAAGGGCTTGGTCATATAATCATCTGCACCGAGGCCGAGGCCGCGTATTTTATCGATTTCTTCCTTTTTGGCGGAAACCATTAAAATTGGGATGTTTTTCGCTTGTCGAACGTGCCTGCAGATTTCAAATCCATCTGTATTGGGAAGCATAAGGTCGAGAATGATCAAATCATATTCCTCTTCCAAGGCCTTTTTTAGACCTAAATCCCCGCTTGTAGCAAGCTCCACTTCAAAGCCGCTTGCTTCTAAATAATCTTTTTCCACTTCCACAATGACCTGATCGTCCTCGATAATCAAAATTCGTTTCACTCGTGCTCACCCTCATGATTGTATCTTTGGCAACGTAAAATACATGCTGGTCCCTTCCCCTAATTGACTTTCGGCCCAAACGTTTCCTCCTTGCCCTTCCACCATTTGTTTGACAATGGCAAGACCGAGTCCTGAGCCTCCTGTATCTGTATTCCTCGATGGATCTACCCGGTAAAATCGATTGAAAATATGGAGAAGTTCTGCGCTGTCAATTCCAGGACCGTTATCGCGAATGTGTACCGTTGCTTTTGCCTTGTCGTCGAACAATTCCACCTTAATTTCCTTTTGTTGCTTGTTCATATATTTTAAGCTGTTGTCGATTATATTCATCATTACCCTGCTCAGCTTTTCATGGTCTCCCATAACGAGAACCGGTCTGTCGCTGACGGAAGAGAACGTAATCTTAATATCCTCCATTCGCGGGTCGAGACGTAATTCTTCGATAAAATTCCGCAAATACCCTTGAATGTCCATTGGCTCCACATGAAATGGCAGTCGTTTTAGATCAAGCTTAGAATACAACATCAATTCGTCAATCAAATGATCCATATCTTCTGCCTTTTTCGCAATCATATTCATATATTTATTTCTTTTCGGAACTGTATCCGCGATACCATCTTGAATGCCTTGAACGCAAGCTTTAATTCCGGTAATCGGTGTTTTTAGGTCATGTGAAATATTAGAAATGAGTTCTTTCCGGTTCTCTTCATACTGTAATTGAAGGTCAATAGACTCGAGCAAGCGTGCACGCATTTCTTCAAATGAAGCCCCCAATTCTCCGATTTCATCTTTGCGTTCCAACTTCACCTCGTAATCCAGATTCCCTTTTTTAATTTGATCCGCAGCATGTTTTAAAGTATACAAAGGTTTGATAAAACTGCGGGAAACTAAAATGGTAAGAACACCATTGGTTAGTCCAATGACCAGAAGTAGTGACAAAACCAGCATCGGGAAAAACTTTTTTGCTTCCATGAAAAAAGGATATATATCAGAAAGTATATATACCGTACCGGAAACGCGATTGCTAAAGGTGATATTGTACTTTTCCACAGTAAAACGACTTTTTCCCCAACGATTTTGAGACTGACTTGTTTGCAGCTCCTGAACCTCAGTTTTTAGGTCAAGACTGTTCACGAAAGGGGAATTGTAACTAACTTGATTATTCTTCATTACCACGAGTCCTGAATGGAATCGATTCAATTGTTCGTCCGTGCTTTTCAGGAACTCGTTGTCGTTGAAGCGATCAGGGTCTGTTTTTGTCATAAACTTCACGCCTGCAATCAGGTCTCGGCGTTGATTGGCCATTTCCCAAAAGGCTGGCATCCCCTTACCATCCCCGGTTCCTGCCATATCCTTATAAAAAGCTAAAACAAGCGTAGTTGCAATTAAGGCAAACAACACGATAGGAATAAAGGTCATGGCCATATAGGATAACAGTAGTCTCGTCTTAATCGACATGAGCAAATCTCCTTAAATCTGTTTTTTCTCGAACAGAATGAACCCAGATACATCTCCAAACTAGGCTAGCCAACGCTTTCTGTTATTTATCATAACCGGGAATTATAAATCCCTTCTAAACCAATCCTAAAAAAAGTATAAAAATTATTTGAACAGTGTAGTTGATTCCAAAAAGGACTATCATTGAATTAGCTCTATGTATAAGACCAATTGAAACCGATAACCCTATCTTTGCATTGAGTGAACATTTAAGCTAATTACTGTTTGTTTTTAAGGAGGCAAATCATGGAAAATGTATTTGATTATGAGGATATCCAATTGATTCCGGCAAAAAGTGTCGTAAATAGCCGCTCTGAGTGTGATACCACAGTATCCTTAGGCGGGCATACATTTAAGCTGCCAGTGGTGACAGCAAATATGCAGACGATTATCGACGAAAAGATCGCGATTTACTTAGCGGAAAATGGTTACTTTTATATCATGCATCGTTTTGAACCAGGTAAGCGATTATCTTTTATTAAAGATATGAAATCACGTGGGTTAATGGCATCTATCAGTGTTGGAGTTAAAGAGGAGGAGTACCAATTTATCCAACAATTAGCGGAGGAACAGATTTCACCCGAATTCATAACCATTGATATCGCACATGGTCATTCCAATGCGGTTATTAAAATGATTCAGCATATTAAGAAGTACATACCTAACAGCTTTGTGATTGCAGGAAATGTTGGAACTCCAGAAGCAGTCAGAGAATTAGAGCATGCCGGTGCGGATGCGACGAAAGTTGGGATCGGACCTGGGAAGGTATGTATCACTAAGATTAAGACTGGATTTGGGACAGGCGGCTGGCAATTAGCTGCACTGCGTTGGTGTGCAAAGGCAGCAAGTAAGCCGATTATTGCCGACGGAGGGATCCGCACGCATGGTGATATCGCCAAGTCGATTCGTTTCGGGGCAACCATGGTGATGATTGGCTCCTTATTTGCTGGGCATGAAGAATCCCCAGGTGAAACGATCGAGAAAGATGGTAAGTGTTATAAAGAATACTTTGGTTCTGCCTCGGAATTTCAAAAAGGGGAAAAGAAAAATGTAGAAGGCAAAAAAATGTTTGTTGAGTACAAAGGCTCTTTAAAAGAAACTTTGATAGAAATGGAGCAAGACCTTCAATCCTCTATTTCTTACGCAGGAGGAAATAAGTTAGCAGCCATCCGTAATGTAGATTATGTGGTTGTTAAGAATTCAATCTTTAATGGGGATAAGGTCTATTAAAGGGTTTGAAGAATTTTGTATAAACTATTAGTGGTTAAAATGGAAAAGGGACGCCAAAAGCGTCCTTCATCTGTTGTTAAACAATTTCATTGAATTACGAAAAATAGCTCACTTCCCAATGAACCCTTTGGGCAATGCTGAATAGCTTCCGCTTAGCAAGTGAATTTTGATGATATTGAACTAGTTTTGATCGACTTCCTCTTATCCTGAAAAGCTAGTAAATTCTGCTTTCCTATTAGATTGAACAGCCGCTCTTTCAACCGCTTCGGTCACCATTTTATGAACATGTAAATCTAAAGGATGCGGAACCAAATCTCCAAGTTTAGTACATGCTGCGATCGCTTCAGCGGCAGCGACTAGCATAGGATGGGTGATTTTACTAGCTTGCGCGTTTAAAGCTCCTCGAAAAATACCAGGAAATCCAAGAACATTGTTAACAGAGCGGCCATCTGCCGCATATGCAGCTCCCGCCTGCAGGGCTAATTCCGGTTCGATTTCCGGTTTGGGGTTTGATAATGCTAAAATCACCTGCCCTGGGCGTACCCATTGCTGTTGAATCAGTCCAGGAACACCTGTAGTGGCGATAACGATATCACAGTTCCTCATTAATAGTTCAATGCTATCAACGGGATGACCGCCATAGTTCTCTAACCTCGCCTTCGCATCCGGAGATAAATCTGCTCCAAATACAGCCTTTACTCCGTATGCCATAAGCATTCGAGAAATCGCCAACCCTGCTGCTCCAAGGCCAATCTGGCCAACTTGTGCATTTTTCAAGTCAATACCGGCACTTCTACACGCTGATATCGTGGCAGCCAGGGTAACGACAGCCGTTCCATGCTGATCATCATGCATTACCGGAATATCCAGCTCCTTCTTAAGTCGTTCTTCGACCTCGAAACAGTGTGGAGACCCTATATCTTCGAGTAAAATACCACTATAACCCGGAGCAATATTTTTCACTGTCCGTACAATCTCATCCGGGTCTTTCGTATTAAGAAGAATCGGAATCCCATTAATACCGGCTAATTGGTCGAAGAGAACAGCCTTCCCCTCCATAACTGGCATTCCGGCAACAGGGCCGATGTCTCCCAGGCCAAGAATCGCGGTTCCGTCAGTAACGATCGCTACCGAATTACCAATACTCGTATAAATTTTTGCTTTATCCGGTTCTGCCTCGATAATTCGGCAAACATCGGCCACACCTGGTGTATAAACTCTTCTTAAATCAGCTAATGTTTGAAGATTCACTTTACTTTTCATATGAATTTTCCCTCCTTCATGTGCATGAAGGACTTCATCTGAAACAGCATGAAGATGAATTCCCCCGTCTAACCGGGAGAGAGCGTCTGCCAATTCTTCTATCTGCTCCTCATGATCGACCTGAACAGTAATATTACGTATTGTGTAATTTGGACCTACCTTTACCGTTTCTATTTCCCCTATATCTCCACCTGCAAGACCAATTGTCGTTGCTACTTTCCCGAGATTACCGGGGAAGGAAGGTGTTTCTACCATCAATGTTCGAATAATTTGTTTGCTAATCATATCTAATTCCTCCAAAACTACTTGTCTATGAATGGGCAAGGGAAGAAGTGACTCCCATTTTCCTCTTTGATCGTTAACATTTTATACAATTTCTTTTGACCATTTAAATAAATGATTCCCTATTCGTAATATAAGAGTTGATATACATAGAACGACAAAACACTACAAAAACTAACAAAGGTAATTTATACCCATTACTGAATATTTGATATATTATAAATTTAACTGGAAATCACTCTACATATGACAGGTAAGCAGGAGGGAGAGGTAACCTTTATTTGTTAATAATTTAAAGTTCCAATTTGGGGTGCCTTCATCTATAGCCAGAAGCACATAAAAAAGAAAAAAAGGCCATTTTAGAGTTCTGCAATTAATCCTCTTGAATGAGCCTCTTCGATTCGAAATAAAGAACTTGAATAAATTTTTTCGTATTAATTCGTGTACTGGAAGCAGTAGCTTTAGGATTCTTTTGTAATTCTGTCATCTTCTTGCGTACAATCGTAAAATCAAAAAACTTAGAAGCATAATTTTCGAACTTAGCGTTGGAGAAATCTGATAAACCGAGCGAAGCTAAATGATTTAACGATTGGTAAATCGTTCTTCGTACCCGTTGTTCAGAGGCTTTTACTTCCCGCTGGATATCAATTTGTGCCGCGGGCGTCCCAAGCTTTCTTAAAGTAATTTGCACAAAAATCTCTTTAAGCGGAGGAAATTGTTCGAACGTATGATGTTGTTCATATTGATCTAAATATTGGAGGATATCCAGTAAATCTTTGCTGCCGTTTTCACCTAAGATACCTAATTCAGATAAGAGAAACTCTCCAGCCGTTACAATACTAGTTTTCTTCAATACATTTGCCGTTTCCTGTTTTGGCTGCTGTAAATTAAACACGGTATTTAATGATTTTTGAATCTCTGAAATCGACTTTTCTAACTGGATTCGCTCCATTACTTTTCGAATAACGCTTAACACTTCAATGCGATTAATTGGTTTTGAAATATAGTACTCAACACCAAGGGAATAGGCTTCACCTATTAATTCTTTTGATTCCACTTGTGAAATCATAATAATTTTACCTAAGAATTCCCCTTTTAAGCGGCGAATGGTTTCAAGTCCATCACAAACAGGCATTAACAAATCGATAAATAGAATATCCACATACTTAAGGATCATTAAGTTTTTTTCGAGCATGAAGCCATCTTCGGCTTCTCCGATAATATCTCCCAGATCCTCATCCTCGATTATTTGTGCCAGCATGGAACGATGCACCTCATCATCATCAACGATATAAAAATTCATAAAGTTTACCCTCTTTCAACTAGGCTATATAACGGAATTTTTATGGTAAAAAGTGCTCCCGAATTTTCTACAGTATTTTGGAGATCAACACATCCCCCAAGTTCTTCGGTAATTTCTTGTACATAGGAAAGACCAATACCTGTTGATGGCGTGCCTGCCTGATCAAATTTTAAAGTATACCCTGGTTTAAAAATCAAGCTTTTATACTTTTCGGGAACTCCGGGACCATTATCCTCTACTTGAAACCATACAAACTGATTTACCAGCTTTAAATAAATAGCTATTGTTCCTTTCTCCTTAATAGCTTCTACCGCATTTGCCACTAAATTATTGATCAACGATAAAACGAGATATGCATGATATTCCGGATGTTCACCATTAATTTTATAGCGAAATTCAATCTTCTTTCCTAATGAGCTTGCGTATTTTTCATTTGTTCTAATAATGATCAGGACAAGTTCATGTATATCCATGTAATCTGAAAACTTTTCATCTTCAATCAACTTGAATAGTCCTGCAAAAATCCGTTGATTGTCTTTTTTTATATCATGTACTTCTCCAGCAATCCGTAAAGCCCTTTTGCTAAATTCCTCCAAGGAAATTCCTGTTTGTTTCATATGATTATTTAAGTCCCGATATAAATCGTACGATGTGATTGTAGTATTTTCCGCGTTTTGCAATACTTTTTTTAGCTGAACGGATTCCACATACAAATTGGATAACAACATTAATAAATACTGATTCTTTTGACGAATTTGCCTCTCTCTTATTTTCCCTTCATATAACTTCATCATACTAAAGAAGGAAAGCACAAAAAAGCTTCGGAAAATGGCTATGATAAAGATCTGGACTAGTTTTGACAAAGTCAAATAGTCTCCAACAGCCACATGCCGAAACATCAGTTCCGTTAAACTGGCTATGATTTCAATGGTAATGCCTAATACTCCTATAATCCAAGGACGGTTGTGGAACTGATTTATTTTTAATAAGTAAAACAGGAACACGAACGCAAAATAATAAAGGGAGGAAGGATAGCGTGTTTGTACGGAAGCGAACAAATCGAAATGATCCTGTGTAAGCCAGTCCAATCCTACCCGAAAGGAAAAAATAGACAGCGCTGTGCCAATACCTAGTAAAATAGGTGAAATGCCCCGCAAAAATAATAGTGAAAAGAATATAATGGGCGTACCCAGACTAACACGGAAGGTATCATGAAAAGGATAAAATTTTAGCTCTCCCGCTAACGGAACAGCAACTATAACAAAAATGAAAGTATATAAATTCCTCTCAAACAATTGATTGATTTTCAAACGATTCACTTCCTAAGATTTTAAACAGATATAAACATAAATAACGAATCCAACACAGGCAAATACCACCTATATTGAATTCGTTATGAGGTTTAGAAAAGTATACAATGGTGAAAAACAAAAGACAACTTCGTTGTTAAAAGATAAAGTTTATCCTCTGTCCAAAAGCGATGCTCCGGAAATGCCTGGGTTTGTCATTTCGTAAGGGTTTAAAATCAGATCAAGCTCTTCCTCTGTCAATACATCATATTGCAAGCATAATTCACGTACTGGTTTACCCGTTAAAATTGCCTCTCTTGCAATACGCGCTGCTACTTCATATCCAATATGGGGATTAACAGCCGTAATGACTCCCACACTTTTTTGAACATATTCTTTTAACTGTTCCGTATTTGCTTCAATCCCTGCCAGGCAGTAATCCGTAAACGTACGGAATGCATTGTTCATGATGCTGATTGATTCAAGCAAGTTAAAGACAAGCACAGGTTCCATTACATTTAATTCAAGCTGTCCTGCTTCGGAAGCCAGGCAAATGGTATGATCATTGCCAATAACTTGAAAGGCAACCTGGTTGATCAGCTCCGCCATGACCGGGTTCACCTTCCCCGGCATAATAGATGAACCAGGCTGACGGGCTGGTAAGGTGATTTCCCCAAGTCCTGCACGGGGACCTGATGCCATTAACCTTAAATCATTGGCGATTTTGGACATGTTCATCATACATACTTTCAGTGCGGCCGATACCTCCGTGTAAGCATCCGTATTTTGAGTGGCATCGACAAGATGTTCAGCCCCAAAAAGCGGCAATTCGGAAATAGCGGCTATGTGCTTAACCACATTTTCGATATAACGGGGATCTGCATTTAAACCTGTACCCACTGCCGTTGCCCCCATATTGATTTCATATAAATGCTGACGTGATTGCTGGATCCGTTTTATATCGCGCTCTAGGACACGGCTGTAGGCTTCAAACTCCTGGCCAAGACGGATTGGAACGGCATCCTGAAGATGGGTTCGTCCCATTTTAATTACATGATCAAATTGCTGCGCTTTCTGTTTAAAAACGGCCAGCATTTGATGCATCTTATCCAATAGCTTTTCCATTAACTGAAGTGTAGCAATATGGATCGCGGTCGGAAACGCATCATTTGTAGATTGAGACATATTCACATGACTATTCGGACTCACATGCTTGTACTCGCCTTTTTCTTTCCCAAGTAATTCAAGTGCACGGTTAGCAATGATTTCATTCATGTTCATATTCATCGATGTTCCTGCGCCACCTTGAATGGGGTCCACGATAAAGTGTTCATGCCACTTACCTTCTATAATTTCATCTGCTGCCTGTACAATGACCTTGCCGATTCCATCATATAAACGTGTTGTATCCATATTGGCTAAAGCAGCCGCTTTTTTGACAATAGCCAATGCTTTAACTAACTGCTCATGAACACGATAGCCAGTAATCGGGAAATTTTCAACTGCCCTTAGTGTTTGTATGCCGTAATAAGCATCTGCCGGGATTTCTTTTGATCCTAAAAAGTCCTTTTCTATTCGTACTTGAGTACTTTCCTTGGAAGCTAACATGATATTCCCTCCTATGCTCAATAAAATTATGCTACATTTGACTCTTTAGACTCTTTAGACTCTTTAAAGGAGTCCACATATTGATTTGCTTTTTCTTGGTCAAATTGTCCTTCCCATTTTGACATCACGATTGTCGCCAATGAATTTCCCAGTACGTTAACTGCCGTCCTAATCATATCCAAAATACGATCAATACCTGCAATGAAAGCAACGCCTTCTAAAGGAAGTCCCATTGTACCAAGTGTGGTTAAAATGACCACAAACGACGCACCAGGAACACCAGCCATTCCTTTTGATGTAAGCATTAACACAAGCAGCAACGTAATTTGCTGCATGATGGATAAATGAATTCCATACATTTGTGCTACGAAAAGTGAAGCAAGAGCCTGATAGATGGATGAGCCATCCAGGTTAAAGGTATAGCCAGTCGGGATGACAAAGGAAGTGATTGATTTTGGGCAGCCAAACTTCTCCATCTTATCCATAATTCTTGGTAAAACGGCTTCAGAGCTTGCGGTTGTAAACGCCAGAATCAACTCATCTTTAAGTACCTTCATGAGAAGAAAAATGCTTGTCCCAGAGATTTTCGCAATAACACCAAGAACAACGAGGACAAAAAATACCATTGTTACGTAAACAGCCAGCACCAGTTTTCCCAAAGGAAGTAACGAGGCAGCGCCAAATTTTGCAACGTTCACCCCAATGAGTGCAAATACTCCAACAGGAGCAAATTTCATAATAAGATTCGTTACCCAAAACATTGCTTCTAATATACCTTCAAAAAATGTCAGAACAGGCTTTCCTTTTTCTCCTATTGCTGCAATTCCCAATCCTAAGAAAACAATAAAGAAAATAATTGGAAGTAAATCACCTTTAGTGATAGATTCAAATACGTTTGTCGGAACAAGATGTACAATCGTATCTGCTACACTCGGAGCTCCAGTCGTTTCCATTGTTTCTTCATACTTTGAAATGTCATTTGCCTTAAGACTGCTTGTATCTACACCAGCCCCCGGCTGAAATAGATTTGCCGCCAATAATCCAATCGCAATAGCTAAAGTTGTAACGCTTTCAAAATAAAGAAGAGTTTTTCCGCCTAACTTTCCTAATTTTTTGATGTCGCCCACACCGGCAATTGATACGATTAATGCAGCGATGACAATTGGCACTACTATCATCTTAATCAGATGGATAAAAATGTCCCCCATAGGACCTAAAATGGCTATCGCTGTCTCGTTACCGTAAAAAATGACACCAACGATAATCCCGAGTATAAGAGCAATAAATATTTGTGTAGCCAACCCAAATCTTTTCATAGAAAAACTCCCCCTTATTTGTGTAAGCATGTTTTGTATCTTAATCAGAACACTTTGCAGGCTCTGTTTTTTACTTTATTAGCAAACCTACTTGATTACACAAAAAACTACAAAAAGTCTAAAATAAAAAAATATTTTTTTAATAATTAATATTTTCTTGCTTTTTTTGGAGATGGTATGATCAAACAAAATAAGCCGTTCCTGTACAAGATTTATGTCTTGTACAGGAACGGCTTATTTTGGGCATTTCGCAAATGGAATTGATCTATCTGCAAGTTGGACCACCTTATCCACAAGTTCATTCTTTCTTTGGTTTGTTTCAAACGTTTGTTTAGTTGTACCCCTCTTTAACTACTTTTGAAGTTCAGATATTTTATTCCCTTTCGCAAAAGGCCAAGTGAGTTTTGGTACCTTATGACCCTCACCGCTGCCGCCAAATTTAAATACGACAATCCCGCCGACAATAACCAGCACACCGACCAACTGATTGAAAGTAAACGGAACCTTATTCAGACCTAGCCAGCCTAATGTGTCCCCTAATAGAGCAACCACGAGCTGTGATGTCAGTGCGATAGCGATGGCATAGGTTGGTCCCAGCCGCTTGATCCCTTGAACGAGACAAACAACCACTCCCACTCCGATCAGACCGCTGAACCAGTACCAAGTCTGCATATTTTGTAAGTGAAATAACTTTCCCCCTTCAAAGAGGAGCCCAAACGTCAATGAAGCAAAGAATCCCATCCCTAATACTAAGGTAGTCGTTGCCCAAGATCCCGCCCGTTCATTAACTTTACTGTTAAAAATATTTTGCAAAGCTACCAGCGAACCGGCAATAATCGCAAACAATAATCCTAGAATCATCCGATTTCTCTCCCTTGTGTTGATATTTTTTAAGGCTATTCGTAAATATTACCCCCGGCGAGATCCCTTAATCCATTCCTGTCCTTAACTAAAATGGAACCTCGATTACGCTCAATTAGACCATCTTCACAAAATTGTGTGATGACCCGATTTAAATGACGATAGCTCGTGCCAATTAAATTGGCGGCATCCTTGATACTGATGCTAAGTTGGTTTTTATTAAGTGAATCGGATTCATCAAAGGATACAGACAATAGGTAACTAGCCAAGCGCACCTCTACGGGATACATGATATTAAAGCTCATCGAATGGTTTTTCAGTTGGAACTTCCTCGTAATAATATCCAATAAAAATTGCAGGAGCGGTGCATGGTCACTTCCATATTTCTTTAACCAACGATGGTGAATACCAATCATCCAAACAGGCGATACCGCCTCAACTGTGTTAATAATGTCAATGCCCCGTACATACTCAATATCGCCGATCACTTCAAGCGGTTTCTTAAAAGAAAGAATGAGTGTATTACCTTCTGGCGAGCTGGTGTAGATTTTAACCTTCCCTTTTACTAGTACATACAAATACTGTGATGCTTCACCCTGGGAACAAATGAGCTCGCCTTGCTCAAAGCTGTACAGCGACAAATGGGGAATTAATGATTCATGAAAGATCGATTCTAGTTGATATGTCTGGATATACGCGTCCAATTGCTCCTGATCATTCAGTTCTTTCACTCTTTTTCACCCTCCGCCTTTCACCTTCTACATTCCAAAAGACACTTATTAAGACCTTAGTATCACCACACCAACGATCATCATCCCAATGCCGATAAACTGTGGCAGCTTCATCTTCTGCTTTTCCAGACCAAACCATCCGTAACTGTCTATGATAAATGTCAGCGTAAGCTGTGCTATCAGGATCGCCGAAATACTAAGGGTCACACCGATTCTCTGAATAGAGGTGACATTACTGAAAATAACAATCGCTGCAAAGGCGCCCCCAATCAAATATAATGGCTTCACTTGTTTGAAGCCTTGCCCTTTTCCGTCTCGAACGAACATGAAGATAATGAGAGCCATTATAAAACCAGTGAACTGGGTAATAGTTGCTGCTTGCCACGTGCCAATGTCTTCACTAATCCGTGTATTGGCAATCCCTTGTAGGGTAATAAATGCCCCGCCTAATAATGCAAAGATAATCCCCTTCATTGTTTTCTCCCCTAATTTAGATTTCTCTACTATATTAAAGGCTATTTCCAAGTAGTTTGAATAGGACATATGTCCTCAACTCATAATAGAATGTGTTATTTTCATTTTTTAATTAATGTACCCTTTTGTAAGCCGTAGAAAAAAGTGTATCTGGTAAACTAATTTAATAGTGGTACACTTGAGGGAACGTTCTATTAAAAAAGGAGCTTAGAAATTACTACTTATATCTAAATAATTTTATAATAATTAAAAAATATTTTTGAGGTGAATAAACATTGGATTTTCATTCAAATTCGAACCAACAATTAGAAAAAGTTGATGATGAAGAATATAAAGAAAGAGATTACGCTACTAGACAAAAAACAGAAGAGGAACCGGAAGAAAGAGGATTTAAACAATGGATTATGGGATGGAAAAAGAAAAAAGTAGATGAAGATGAAGATGGCGAAGCGAGAGTAGATTCACCATCCAGATCCAGATCCTCAAATAAGAAAAAGAAAGGGAGGATGATCTCATTAAAACTAGTCTTTAAGATATTTGTAGTAGCAGCTGTTTGTTACAACTTCAATTTCATTTGGAATTTTATGAAAGATCCTATTGGTAATTTTACGTTTTATCATACATTATTTGTACTAGGAATATGTGCAGGTATTAATTTAATTGCCGTTTGGATTCTGTTTTATAAAAGTTCGTTTATGAGATTTTATCTTTCCTTATTAGCAATTTTAGGAGCGTTTGGGTATTACTTTTACGTTAATTACACTAATCACTCCTTTATGGGGAATAATATCAAAACTTCGTTGCTTGTTATGATATCAGTTTTCATCGTCATTAATCCTAAAGTAAATTATTATCTGAAAAGCATCGTACTTCTGTTGATACCTAGTATAGGTATATATTTAAGTGGTAATAAATTCGCACTAGTATGGGCTTTATTGTTGAGTGCGGGATTTGTACTATTATTTAGAGTGTCTAAATCAAGAGGAAAATCAAAATCAAATAAAAAGGAAAGTCGCGCAAGAAGAAACCAAAAGCAATCCGCATAATATTTATTATTGGTAATTAGAAAATGCTGGTTATGGCAGTATATTTATTGAATGAAAATAAGCCGAAAATGTACAAGTGGTGAATAAAAACTTGTATTTTTTCGGCTTATAAAAATTTAAAAATGGAAGAAAACCATTGTTAGCTTAATTAGAAACTAACCATAGCAAATATGAGCTTCATCAAGTAAATCCAGTGGCAATTATTAAAAAAATGATTTATCTAATTCCTTATTTGAAATAACCCGAAATCAAAATGTAAATATTCTGTCACTGTAATACAGTTGATGTTAGGCATTTGAAAGTATAAACTTTATTTACTATTTGAGGAGTGATTAAAGTGAAAACAGTAACTGTGGATAAGCTAACATTCAAGAAAAATTTATCGATGATTGAGCAATTTGCAATTAAAGATTTCCTGTTTAAATGGGTTGGTCGACCAACAGAAGGATTGGATGATTTTCTACCACTTGAGTACACAGAAAATGTCTTTGCCAAGATGGAGGCAAAACAGGTAACTGCTTTACTCATTAACGGGGATAAACATTTCAGATATGCCACAATAACAGAAGACAATCAAATGGTAATAGGAGTTTTAGATTCGAATGAAGAGTTACATCATAGAGTCATTTCTCTGGATGAGGTTTTAATAGGCAAGAACTTGTAAGGTGCTTACCGCTAAACTTTTATCTAGCTTTCTTCTCGGTTAATGACTTGAATTCCATGTCGTTCTGCTTTGTATCGAATCATTTCTATGAAAGTGGCATATTTGTATGAAGGCTTGTTTAGTGGTCTTTTGCATATCAACCTCCATCTTCCAACCCTCATTTTTTCCATTGATGATTGTATCAATGGTTCTTTCTTGAGCAATCTCCACCACTTTTGCACTAGCCTTATGTAAAAAATCCATGACTCGATTGTTTCTTTTTCGGTCTAATGAAATTAATCTTGTCGTGTGAAACTTCCCTTCCTTCCTTTCTTCTTTTCTTCCTTTTTAGCACAGATTGTAAAATTGGGGCCCTTCTTCTGAAAAATATGGAAGTAGCTCTGTTACATTTAACTCCTTCTCTGTTCACTATGATATACTTTAAAAAGTTTGTTTTAAGAGTGGGAGGTTCTATTAGTGGAGTTACTAAAATCATATACTCAAACAAAATCGACCTATGTATTTTGGCTCGTTACGGGGATTATACTAGTAGCATTTAATTTGCGCCCCGCCATCACATCATTAGGGCCGTTAGTTGGAATGATTCAGGAAGATGTAGGACTAGCACATTGGAGTACAGGTTTATTAATGAGTTTGCCATTACTTGTTTTTTCCATCATGTCACCCATCGTACCAAAGCTCGCCAATCGATTAACAAATGAGGTGACTTTGCTTATAGGTTTGTTCACTCTATTAATCGGTATAGGTCTAAGATCCATCCCAATGACGTTTTTCCTTTTTAAGGGGACTCTTTTTATTGGAGTGGGTATAGCCGTTGGCAATGTTCTTTTACCAGCCATCGCAAAGGACAAATTCCCACAGCACTTCGGTCTTATGACAAGTGTTTATTCTACCTCAATGGGATTGTTTGCCTCATTAGCATCAGGAGTTAGTGTTCCTTTAGCAGACGGCATGCACCTTGGCTGGCAGGGAGCTTTAATTGTTTGGTGTATTCCGATCGTGCTAGCTATCTTGGTGTGGGCCTTTCTTTTCAAATATAATCATGGAAGTCAAACAGATATAAAAAGGCTTAGTTCTAAATCTAATCAAATCTGGCGTTCACCACTTGCGTGGCAAATCGCCATTTTTATGGGGTTTCAGTCTTTTTTATTTTATGTAACGATTTCTTGGTTACCAGAAATCCTGCATAGTCAAGGAATGAGTATGGAGAAAGCAGGATGGCTGCTTTCAATCACCCAAATAGTCGGACTACCCTTCAGTTTCTTCATCCCTGTCATTGCAGGACGTTTTCAATCACAAAAATGGATCGCATTCCTGTTAAGCCTATGCTCAATTATTGGTTATGGAGGTTTACTGTTGGGCTCATCCTATCCCATTTTAATTGCTAGCATTATTTTCATTGGGATGGCTTTGGGAGGAATCTTTCCATTATCTCTAACCTATATTGGACTTCGCACCAAGAATGCCAGCCAGGCTGCAGAGTTATCTGGAATGGCACAATCAACTGGATATATCCTTGCAGCAGCGGGCCCCTTTTTTATTGGATATTTATTTGATCAGACCCATTTATGGACAGTTCCACTTAGTGCACTCATCCTTATTTCTTTAGTCGTTATGGTATTTGGGATGTTAGCGGGTCGCAATCGATTCGTATAAAAAGCGAACAGTGCCAGGCACTGTTCGCTTTTTGTGCATTTTACTATATTTCACATGACATTTGATGTATTTGCATTTGATAGGTCGGAATTTTCAATCTTTTTAGGACGGACGGCCAGCCAAACTAGTCCACCGAAAACAAGAAGGATTAGCCCGCATAACTGGAACGCATACTGGAATCCAACGGCTGGACTTGCTGAGTGTTCAATGAAATAACCTGTTACATAGGGTCCAACAATCCCACCCAATGAAGTAATCGCCATAAACCACCCTTGAATTTTACCTTGATGTTTAGGTGCAACCAAATCTACTAGAATCGCTGGTCCCATAACCAAGGTAATACATCCAAATGTTAACCCAAGTGATAATAATACAATGGCAAGAAGATTAGAGCTAACCATTGCTCCGAAAAAGTAGCTGACTGCTCCAGCTAACATTACTGGTCCAAGGACAAAAATCCGTCCCTTTACCATACTTTTCGTCTTATGATAAAGTCGGTCAGAAAGGGTTGAAAAGGTAATTTGCGAAAGAGTAATCATAATCCAAGGCAATGCGACGACAATTTTTAACGTACCTTCGCTGAGGTGGCGGACATTTTCCAAATAATTAGGAAGCCAGTTCAGCCCAATCGTAAAGGACCAATAAGTGGCAAAACCACATAAGGCAACGAAGATGAAATTTTTTGAAAACAAGGCAGAGGTGAATTTTGTTTCGTTTTG
This sequence comes from Bacillus sp. ISL-46, assembly GCF_018613205.1. NCBI lineage: Bacteria > Bacillati > Bacillota > Bacilli > Caryophanales > Bacillaceae > Bacillus > Bacillus sp. ISL-46. Next base: position 64,409 of record NZ_JAGGQR010000013.1, on the reverse strand, counting down.
GATAGTGGATAACTGGGCACTGCCTTTTGCTACAACCAACTCAGTATCTGTAACCGCTTTCTCTTTTGCGATCCATAACCACACGATAATCCAAATAAAGCCTACTACTCCAGTTGAGATAAACGCCGAGCGCCATCCATAACTCATGATGAGATGCATTAAGACCGGCGCTGAAATGGCGACACCAAGCGGTCCGCCCACTGAAACCAAGGTTAATCCAATCCCCAATTTTTCCTTTGGAAGATACTTTGAGGCAGCTGTCATCGCTAAAGCGTAGGAAGGTCCTTCCCCAGCCCCTAATATGATTCTTGTTACCAATAAATAAGTAAAGCTGCTGACAAAGATCGTTGAGAATTGAACGATGGACCAAATTGCGACCATACCAGCAATGACTTTTTTCGCTCCAAATTTATCCGCAAGACTGCCGCCTAAAACAGCTGAAAGCGAATATAGTAAGAAGAAAGCACTCCCGACAACTCCCCATTGCTCTGGCGATAATCCTAATTCCTTGATAATTGATACTGAGGCAAACCCAATAATCGCCTTATCTGCATTACTAATGACCGTTAATAAAAATAACAGGAAGATGATCACCCATGTTTTTTTTGATACTGCACTTTTCTTTTGCTCCATATAAGGACCTCCTTGAAATTTCTCCCTTTTTCCCTCGTTCGTTTTCATAGAATGATACCAGTTTGACTTCAAGTCCTTTCCACCCCATCAATGAAAAAGTCCTTTTAGGTCATTACTTAAATGTAACTTCCACCTTACCAATATGTGAAAATCCAGCAGTGAACCGATCCCCTTTTTCGGCCACTACTGCTGCAGATAATGCCCCTGATAAAATCACTTCTCCTGCTTTCAAAACAACCTGGTATTCGGATAACTTATTTGCCAGCCAGGCCACACATTTGGCAGGATGGCCTAGTACATCTGAACCATATCCTGTATTGATCAGTACACCATTTTTAAACAAATTCATTTCAATCGATGGTAAGTCAATATCCGTTAACGAGAATCGCTCCTCACCAATAACAAACAATCCGCTTGATGCATTATCGGCAATCGTGTCTGCTAAGGTAATCTTCCAGTCGGTTATCCGGCTGTCGACGATTTCTAAGGCTGGGGCTATATACTCTGTCGCATCTAGGACATCCTCAATAGTTACAGATGGACCTTTCAAATCCTTGCTGAGAACAAAGGCAATCTCGCCTTCTACCTTTGGCTGGAACATGGCATCTAAGCTGATGATCCCGTTATTACTTACTTCCATAGAATCCAATAGATGGCCGTAATCTGGTTGATCCACACCTAACAGCTGCTGCATGGCAACAGAGGTTAGCCCAATTTTTTTCCCAACAATACGCTGTCCATCTCCAACCTTCTCATTAATTGCGAGAAGTTGGACTTGATACGCCTCATCAACGGATAATTCTTGATACAAATCAGTAAGTGGTGTAATGGATTGCTTAGCAGCTTCTGCCTGCTGCAAAAGCTCATATACATGTTGAACACGATGAATGACTTGATTGCTCATAGTAAAAACTCCTTTTGTAAAAAAATAAAGCACTATTTCATAGATTCAAAAACTGTTAACCTATGAATCAATCAATAGCGCTCTCAAAGTGTCGTCTTATTATTTTGTTACCAAGGATGCGTCGTTTTGATTAGCAGCTTCTTTTCCATTTTTCAATAAGAAGTCTATTAATACAGTGTTAAACTCTTCAGGTTTCTCCCACTGCGGCCAGTGTCCGGCATCTTTGATGACAACCAACTCACTATTTGGAATCATATCCTGAATCGGTTTGGCTTCTTCAACGGTTGAAGTTGGATCATGGTCTGTCCATGCTAACAATGTCGGAACATTGATTTTACCGCACCATGATGGATCCCAGCTGTACAGCTTTCTAACTTCAATATCCTGCAGGCAGACGATATGATGAACGGCCTCTTGGTAAGATGGCTGTGTATAGATTTTGTAACGAGATTCAATTAGTTCATCGTTTACTTGGCTCTTATCATACATTAACCACTGAAGTCTTGTTTTTACATTTTCATAGTTGGCTTCAAGAACCGCTTTTAACGTGGAGTCCTTCAGCTTTTGCATAACTTCAGGTTTGTTATTAACGTTGCCTGGCGTGTTTAACACCATTGCTTTCACATACTCTGGATGTTCAGCTGCAAACCAGGCAGCGACCCAGCCACCTAATGATTCACCTGAAAGATATACCTTTGATAACCCTAATGCTTGAATAACACCCAATAAATGCTCGCTATAATAATCAATTCCGTATGGGCGATCTGGTTTAGCGGTATAGCCATGTCCAACCATATCGATGCAAATCACACGGAAATGTTCACTTAACCCTCGAATGTTTCGGGCATAAGCCTCAATATGGCCACCCGTACCATGAAGCAAAATCAAGGGCTCTCCTGTTCCAGCTTCTAGTACTCTCGTTTTAATATCGCTTGCATTAACATAATAGAGTTTATATTCCAAATCAGCTAAGTCTGTCCAGATTGTCATTTAAATCTCCCCTTTTTAAAAATAATAGTTACATAGTGGTGTTCTACCTTTTCCATCACTGATGTTGTTGAACCTTTCAATTTCGAGAGTGGTTCCCGCTGCTAACCTTAAATGCTTACTTTGTCTTCAGATGCTTGTTCAGGATGATTTTGGTCAACCGGCTGACTAAACTGAACAATCGCCATACCCGTTACCCATTCCGGAATTGGCTCATAGCATGCGACACTTGCATCAAAGCTTTGCAGTACACCAAGCAGGACCAGCCAGTTGTGAATTTCCTGACCGCCATTACCTAAATGCTCCTCAATATAATCCGCACTCCAGTTTCTTAATGCAGTAAATTCCTTCTCGGTAATCAATCGTAAAAATTCACGGTCCATTTGTTCATTAACGGGCCCTGATTTAATTCGTGTGACATTTGTTTCCCGTAACTTTAAATATTCATCAAGCTGGTCTATTTCCTGACGGCCATTTTTTAAGACTTGTATCAAGGATTGGTCTTCTGGTTTTTCACTCTCAATCTTTGGAATCGGCACCCAGTGAGATAAACCACCCGAAGCGACAATCGCAACCTTAAGATCTTTATCCCATGACTCAATCGCTTTACGAATCACTTCGCCGACTTGGAAACAGCGGTCCATCGTTGGCAGCGGCGGCGCCGACGTATTCACAGCTATTGGAACCACTGGAATTTTTAAATCTGGATTTAAGAAGTAAATTCCTTGTGTATGGCCATGATCGACTTTCATTTTTAACGTAAAGGCAAAATCAACATTGCTTTCTAAACCGGTGTGAAGGATATGCTTCGCTAAGTCTTCTTGCACAGGGATATGGTATTTCGGCAGCTGCCAGTCTCCCCAGCCTTCACATTCGCCTATCCCAATGGTAAATGCAGGCATTTGGTCGTAGAAATAACTATTGAAATGATCATCCGATATCAATACAATCACGTCTGCTCCTGAATCTTCGATTACCTTTTTCATTTCAGACGCAGTTTGGAGGAAGTGCTGTCCTTTATCTCCGCCTCCCGCTTCATTTGTCATGATCATCGGACTATGCGACATTGCGACGCCTGCAATAATTTTAGCCATTTGATCCTCTCCTTTTTTAAGATATCCTTAATTTCCTAGACTCAGCTATTTCTTTATGCCAAATAATGGATAGTTTCCCCTTTAAAAATAAAGGCATAACATCGATACATTTGAGCGTTGTACCATCATTCATTACTGCTACTTTTGTTTGAAAAGAACCTCTTTCATTTTTTATGGTAACCTTATAGCTTCCTGGACCTGGAAGAGTATAATAGGGGTAAAGTGTGAATGATATTTCATCCCATTCGCATGGAGTTTCATAGAATCGACCGAGTAAATCGTGCAGTTCTGCAACCTTCCCGTTTAACAGCCGATCACGAATACAGGTGGAACTTATTTTCTCGCCCCGGAGCTCTACCTTTGCTACCTTGGTGACATCAATTCGTCCGCCTGAGTCCTGTTTTAACCGTTCCAAATTACCCGCACCACGAGAGCCATATGAAAAATCAAATCCTGCGACTGCATGAACGACACCAAGACCATTCAAGTATTGCGTAACAAACTGTTCTGGTGATAATCCGGCAAACTCTTTATCAAATTCAACAATATAAAACGTATCGACTCCCAGGTTCCGAAGCTTCGCCTCTTTTTCCGCAAGCGGCATTAAATAATGGACGTGAATTTTCCCATTGGAGATAACGGTTTTCGGATGTGGGAAGAAACTCATGACAGCTAAAGGCACTTGTTTTTCGCCTGCCTTTTGATAAGCGGTATTGATGACTGCACAATGTCCATGATGGAGACCGTCGAAACAACCAAGGGCCATCACATTTGGCCTCGCCTTTTCCTGCCATTCTGCCAAATTACTCCGGTTTACATGAATTGTTTCCATAACAGTCTCCTCTCATCATCCTTAGATTGTCACAGGCAATACTTCTACTAATGAACGGTACTTTCCATTATAAAAAATCAGTGGTTCTGCATCTTCAAGGTGAATATCCGTTACTTTGCCAATAAACAAGGTGTGGTCCCCTTCAACATGTTCAGCTGATACTTCACATGCAACTTGTGCAACGGCACCAGATAATACCGGCTTTCCATCAAGGCGGTCAAAGACCACTTCCTTGTGCTCCTTCAATTGTCCAGCGAAAATCATCGAAAGCTCTTGCTGGTCAGCGGCTAAGATATTCACAGTGAAAATCTTGCTTTCTTTTATTTTGTTTAAGATTTTTGCCTTTTCTCCGATAGAAATAACGATAAGTTTTGGGTCAAGCGACACAGACATGAACGCATTCGCTGTCATTCCGTGAACGTCTCCCTCTACTTCTGTTGCAATAACGGTTACCCCTGTGGCAAACTTACCCATTGCACTGCGAAACTGACGATCATCCATTTTAAAAATCCTCCTCTGATAAAAATTTCTATAAAGCTTGTTATCTATGATTCGTACCCTTCGAATTTAACCTCTAACTCCACTGTTAAAACCAAATAACTCCTGACCATATGCAGCAACCGCATCTTCGTATAAAGAAGTTTTATGTGTGGCAACGGCGATGATATCCCTTAAGAACAATTCCATTGGTCCGCCTTTATAAAGAGCGCCTCCGCCAAGAGTTAACAGAGATCTTACGGCAATATCCGTGCAAATCTTAATCGCTTTTGTGCGAATCGCAAAGAATTCAGATGGAGGAGTCATACAGCCATCTGTTTCATAGTTTTCAAGCAGATTAATATATTTTTCTAGCAAAGCTTCCGCCACGTGGAAATCTGTTGTCATTTCGGCTAATACCCGCTGACTTCTTGGTGACTCACTTTCCCTTACTCCATCCATTAAGCGCACACGTTTTTCAGTAAGCACTTTAAATTCCTTAAGTATCCGTTCTGCCCCGCCCAGGGCCATGTAACCGAATCCCAAATAGAAGGAAGGAAAGAATGGGACATGATAAAAAGGATAGTCTGTGTCATATTCTTCTAGCGGTGGTCTTCTTGTAAGCTCTGCTTGATCTAAACGTAAAATCCGCTCCATTGGGACATACACTTGATCGGCAATAATTTGGTTACTGCCTGATCCTCTTAAGCCAAATGTATCCCAGTTATGGACCACTTCCACCTCGGATGTTTTTAGCATTGGCAAACAATATACAGGTTGTTCGCTGTCAGGGAACTGAATCATAACCCCAACACCAACCCAATCACTATAATTGACACCACTGACAAAACTCCACTTGCCACTGATACGATAACCATCGCCATCCCGTTCTGCTTTTCCTAATGCAGCAAAGATATCGCAAATTAATCCGCCCTGATGAATGATTTCGTCTGCACCCTTTTCAGGAAGAAAAGCTGGAAGCATATTATGAAGCGGATAAAGATAGGTAAGCCAAGCTGCTGAAATATTGTAATTCGCCACCTTACGAACGACCTTAGCAAACGTTTTCAAATCTGCCTGTGGTCCGCCATATTTTTTTGGAAGCATCATCCGTGAAATTTGCGTTTCTTTGATGAGGTTCACCACATTTTGTGATATAGTCGCATTTTTCTCTGCTTCTAATGCTTCTTGCTCTGCCAATTTTCCGATTCGTTCCGCTCCGGCTAGTAAATCTTTAACTGTGACATCTTCCCCTTTTAATACAAAACTTGCCATCGTTCTACACCCCTTCTGTTTGATTGGTTGAGAAAAATAATAGGTTATGGACTAACGTCCGTTGGTCAATTTAGCTGGCATCGCTTACATTTGAAATCGAACTAGGTTTTTACTATTTCAACCTTGTAAATAAAGTTTATATAATTTGGAATTTTCATACTAGGGCAAAAAATGTCTATGTTTTTTAATTTACTAGACAAAATTTGTTCATCACAGAGAAATCAACGGTGGAAAAAGGCAGAAGAAAAACCACCCGGCTTAATCCGGATGGCTCTAATCTAATGTGAGTTCCCCTATGGCAATCAACGATTTTATAATCAGTAGTAATTGATGCATTTCATCTGAATCGCGAAGGTCTTTTTCTAAAAAGCTTTCGATCCGGCTGATCCTATGCCGGAGCCCGCTCATCGATAAAGACAAATCACTCATCGTTTGCTCAAGCTTCCCCCCATTCAACAAAAAACTATACAAAGTTTTTAGAAGTTCGAGGATTTTTGGATCTGTCATGTTATATAGAGGTCCTAATTCTTGCTCTGCAATTAGTTTAATCCCACTGATATTTTTCGCGTTAATCAGTACTCCTACGATTCCTAATGATTGAAACGGGACGATATGCTTCTTGACTGCTAATCGTAAAGCAATGGTTGCTTCCTCGTAACATCTGGATGCTTGGCAAATATCATCCTCTAAATGGCTGATACCGCATTTAAAATGACCTTGTGGATATTTTTTTAACATATAATCGAGGTATTCTTTTATCACATCATAGATCGCTTTCTTTTGAATGGTTTCATTGGTAATCAATAACACCATGTTGCCATCCCGGTGTCCAACCAAGATATTATGCTTTTTCTCATTGAAATAATGAAAGGTCGTTTCAAAAATCTGTTCCTGCAGAAGAAACTCATCTTCAATCGAACTTTGGATTTTTTTATATTCCACTACCGATAGATAATATTTCTGCTCAAGATCTACACCAGTATATTTCCCACGATTGATGATCTCATTTGTAGACAGCCTGCCCTCTACTATTTGTTCAAGAAAATTTCCCTTCATTCTCTCAAACGTTTCTACTTTTGTTTTCTCATTTAAGAGAATGAGTGATGCCGCATTGGCAAATCGGTCTAAAAACAAATAATCCTCTTCGTGATGATGATTTTTCAATTCATCATAAAGCAAGCTACAATAACCGATTACTTCTTTTTGTAAAAGGATTGGGGTGATGAGACGTTCCTGAATCGAAGTTTGGATCACTTTTTTTCTAAAAGGTAAAAGTGACTTCGTGCTTAATCGATTTTCTTGAAGATAACTTTCCATATCCTCTCGATAATCCAAATATTTTTCCTTCGATAGCCCTGAATAGGTAATCGTTCGATGTAACGTATCTTCAACGATAATGGGAATTTGCATCATTTTATATACCATATCAGCTAGGGTTTGCAAATCACTGCCATTAATAATCTCTTCGGTTAATTTGTTTTGAAAATTGGCCAAGCGAGTGACGACATTTTTTTGATCCAATAATTGGTCATAGGTTAACTCAAGTTCTTTTACAATCGGTGTTTCATTATAATAATCGAGTTCATGCTCATCTTGCAGTTCCTTTTCCCATTCCTTTTTGGGCTTCATCACCCATCGGCACTCCGAATCGCCCTTCCCCACACAAGTGATTTCTCTCGACAGAAGTGATTCTCCAAATATCGTTGTCATATAACCGCTCGCAAATCCGCTCAATGTGTGACAAACCGGACCATTAGATACTCCGAGATGCTTTATATGCTCCTCAGCCTCATAAGAATCAATCCATGTTCCGGATGAAAAGAAATAATGAATCCGGCTTTGTTCATCTAACTCATAAGAGCAATCATGTTTAATCCCTCTTATATGCCCATTTTGAATGTGGAGAATCGGCCCATGTTTGATGAGATTTTCTAGTGAGGATTCGGTATGCACCACTTCATTGGCAATTTTAACACCCATTTCCCAGCCATAATGAAATAAAAATCCCTTTATCCTCTTAATGCCAATATTCTTTGCCAGTTGCTGCCTGAGAATCCCGAAAACGGATGCAGATGTAACAATCTTACGGTCACCTGCAACTACCTCGTGGCTATAACTCTCCTCCGAAACTTTGACGTTCATGCTAACACATCCTGTTTTCATGATAGATAGCATACGTCCTTCTAGTTGAAAACAAATCTTTTCGTATGCCTTAAATTTCAGTTACTTTAATCATAAGGCTTTTCAAATAGACCATCAATCAAAATCCACCATTTTTCCACGAAGAGCACCTTAACCTAGAGGATCTTCTCCAAATCGTTCCCATAGATTTGAAAAAATAACCTCAACAAAATCTTTGATAGTATAGTCCTTCATATATTAGGATTTGTTATTAGGTTCCACAGTTATGACGACATTTCCCTTTTTGTGTCCTTTTTCGACATATCTATGAGCCTTAACGATTTCTTCGAACGCATAGGATCTATCAATGACCACTTTTAACTTCCCCGTCTCTACAAGTTCTTTAAGAAAATCTAGAGCTTCTGAAGTTTCAGGTGAGTTTTGACTCAATATTAGTTTTTTGCTGCTTGTCAATTTAGTCCATAGCATTCGAACACCTGGTAACGGTACTGTGACATTTATATAGGTTCCGTCCTCCTTTAGCGATTTCATACAATCCGAAAACGAGCTCTTGTCAACCGCTTCAAAGATCACATCATAAGTCTCGCCTTTACTCGAAAAATCTTCTGCAGTGTAATCAATTACCTGATCCGCTCCTAAAGATTTTACCAATTCTATATTCGTGGTACTGCATACCCCTGTAACATTTGCTCCGAGATATTTGGCAATCTGACCTGCATAACTTCCTACACTTCCTGAAGCACCGTAAACTAGAACCCTTTGACCGCTCTGAATGTTAGCTTTTCTAAGAAAATACAATGCGGTGCGTGCTCCAATCGGAATGGCAGCGGCTTCCTCATATGTTATATTGGAGGGCTTAATAGATACTGGTCCATCTTCAGGCAGACACTTATACTCGGCATAAGCACCAAAACCCAATAGAGAAGCAGCAAAAACCTGATCACCTTCCTGAAACCTTTTGACATCTTTCCCTACTGACTCAATTTCCCCAGCTAACTCCATCCCCAATGTAGTTTTTTTTGGTTGTCTAAAACCAAGTGTTATTCGGGCAGGCAGCCAAAAAGCGGGAGGAACTGTAAAACTCCGTGCCCGAATATCTGCTACCGTTACGGTTGTCGCTTTTACTTTTATCAGGATTTCATTTTCCTTAGGAGAAGGTTTTTCTACCTCTTTCAGTTGAAGAACGTCGGGGGGGCCGTATTTTGTGTACTCAATTGCGCGCATTTATTCTCCTCCAATTCGTTATAATCATTAATATCTACGAAGGTCTACGAACTAATAGAACGAGGATTCACTCCTTAGATCGCACGGCTTTTCGTATTTTATCAGGAAAAATATGTTAATATTATTCTACTAAGCATAATCAATTAAAGGAAGCAGGTTCTTTAATCTGAGCTGGCTATTTTATAGGAGGAGATATAAATGAAAAAAATGATTAGTGTGCTATCTATCCTTGTTTTAAGTTTTTTACTTTCTAATGTCATTGCTGAGGCAAAAACACGAACAGGCGGGACGAGTCCTAGCTATACCAAACCGTCTACGTCTACTCCGAAGACTTCGCCGTCAAAACCGAGCTCAAGCAGTACAACAAACACAACGACAAAACCGACAACTTATTCCTCACTTAGAACAAAATATCCAAAATCTACACGTTATTTTTCTGGCGATGTGTTATCAACAACGCTTGTTTTTGGAACGATTTTATTAATGTTAAACGATGGAAACGATGTTGAACCTACATATGCGGATGAAGAAGGGAACGTTTATACGCTTGCAGATTTAGAAGAGATGGATGTCCAAATACCAGAAGATGAACCAGTAGAAGATGATTTATATTCTGAAACGGTTAGTTTTGATGAAAATGAATCGGACACGGAAGTGCCTGAAGAAATAGAAACAGCATCTTCTTACGAAAATTTTGAAAACGAAACATACTACGAAGAAGAAAATCACTCATTTAATTGGCTCTGGCTTATCCTCCCTGTAACTGTCGTAGTGATTGCATTATCTTTTTTACGGAGAACTAAAAAATAAAAAACGCTAAATGGGCGTTTTTTTTGTACATCTATTAGGGGGGTGGAATGGCAAAATGGTGATGAATGTCCCTATGTCCAACCGGAATTACTTTTTTATTTCAATTTAGAGTATATGTAGTTAAAATAGGTTTTATATGATTTTGAGTAAAGAAGGAGAATAAATTGACTTTAGAGAACAATAAGTACCAGGATCAATCATTGTTTAGTATCACGTGGCCTCTATTTATCGAAATAACGCTTCATATGAGTATGGGAATTGTTGCTACGTTAATTTTAAGCGGATATTCAGACAACGCTGTTGCAGGAGTTGGAGTAGCCAATCAGATTCTTAATATTTTTATTTTAGTATTTAACATCACAGCCATCGGAGCGACTATCCTTATCGGTCAAAATTTAGGAGCAAACCGATTGGACCGGGCGCGACGCCTTGCAAGATCTTCCTTTGGAGTGAATTTCTGGTTTGGAGTTGTGATGACCATTATTGTGGTTGCTTTTGGCGGTTTGTTTTTAAAATTTTACGGACTTAGCGGTGAAGTTTACGATTTTGCTTACACCTTCCTTACCATCATAGGTCTATCTCTTTTCCTTGAAGCCATTTCTTTAGCTTTAAGTGCTGTTTTGCGCAGCTACGGACATACAAAAGAAACCATGGTCGTTACGGTCATCATGAATGTGATTAGTATGATCGGTTCCTTTATTGCCATTAAAGGATGGTTCGGCCTTCCTGTAACAGGTGTTGCTGGGGTGGCCTATTCCATATTTGTTGCCCGGATTTTTATTATTGTAGCACTGTTTTACTTTGTTTATAAACAACTAGCTTTAAAGTTTCATATAAAAGATATTTTTAAAATTAATAAAACCGATGTAAAGGAGCTTCTGTCCATCGGGATTCCATCCGCTGGAGAAAACCTTTCCTATCAATTTTCTCAAGTGGTGATTACAAGCTTTGTCGCACTTACCGGTGATGCAGCATTAGCCGCACGGGTGTATATTTTAAATATATCGATGATTTGCTTCCTGTTTACAGTTGCAATTGCCCAAGGGACACAACTTTTGATTGCCCGCTATATCGGAGCTAAGCAATACGACAGAGCCCTGAAGAGGGGTCTTAAGACATTAAAAATTGCAGTCATTGTTTCAGCTGCGGTTTCTCTTGCTGTTGCTTTAATTGGTAAGCCCATCTTAACTATATTTACAACCGATACTAGCATTATTGCTATAGCTCTTCCAGTATTGTGGGCGATTGTATTTATTGAACCTGGCCGTGCCATGAATATCGTTCTTATGGGTTCTTTAAAATCAGTAGGTGATGTACGGTTCCCAGTTGTCATCGGTGTGATCTGCATGTGGGGCATTGCCGTAGTATTTAGTTACTTTTTCGGAATTACACTTGGTTTAGGACTACTAGGAGTTTGGCTGGCCCAAGGACTTGATGAATGTATCCGAGGATTTTTCGCCTTGAACCGGTGGGTCTCCAAACCTTGGTTAAAGAAAAAAATTGCCGAACAGAAAGTATCGCCAAGCGTGTCTTAGATTACTAGCTTACTTCGCTAACATTGCTGCCAAAATGGCGGCTTTTTTTTTGTACGAACGGACCAGATTTACAAAAAGTGTTTACTAATGATGCTTGTAGGCAACTAACTATTGCTATCATACGAAACGAAAAAAAAGCACTATATAAGACGATGATTGCCTTAAAAAGTGCCGTGTTAAAATTAGCCTCTTAAAACTCTAAAGGCTTCCCTTACTTTTCTTGCAAATTGCAGTGGTGGTTCAACTGATTCAAAGTGCATGTACATTGCTCTAGGTTCTTCAAACAACCAGTGATTATGAACAGCCGTAACGATAATATCCCGTTTTCGAAGTTCCGTTAATAAGGGGTTAATTTCTTCTTGTAAAAGAACGGTTTCACCTAAATTTAACGCATTCCCTTTTCTATCTAAATTTTCAAAAGAAAAAAATTGAGGATTAACTAGTGGAGAATTTGTTTCGCGTCCAAGAATTCTAAAGTTAATATTACGAAACTTTTGCACTAAACAAACTCCATTTTCATCTAGGCTTCCACTCCCACCAAGTATCCTAGCAAATTCTTGACATAGGTCTCTTCTCTCGTCCCAACTCATCATGTAATCTCCTTTGTTATAGTTATTTTACTAAAAGGATTTCCCTTTGCTATTACACTATGATTTACTTTTTAATTTTGAGTGGACAAGAGTTTAATGACAGTTATTTTTTTCTGCTTTCTTACGGAATCATTATTTTATACGCCAAACGGTTTAGGGTATTCTGAAATCTGTTTAATTCCATTTTTCCTGCATTAATTGTTTTGCAATGGTATATCCAATTAGGAATGCTGATGCAGATGTGTTGCCATCAACCGTAAAGGGAATAATCTGTGCATCGGCAACAATTAGATTATTGACTCCATGTACTCTTCCAAAACGATCAACTACGCCAGCTTTATTAAATGGTGCCATTCGTAGTGAACTTTGTTGATGGTGATTATGACCGAAGTTTTCTTTAATGAAATTTTCAAGCTTTTCATCATGCGCATGGCTCCAGTAAAGCTTGCCCTAAAAAATGCAGTTGAGGAACTGCAGGTCCAGTCCCCACAACAATATAGTCAAATATATTTTTTGACCGGCTTTCATTGCATTCCCCTTTTTTTCAGTTTAATTATCTTATGAAAAAACACCGGGGGAGTAGTGGGTGAAGATACACTTATTCACTCTTCCTATTTGTTATTTTAGATTATATGATAAGAGAAGTTCTGAAAGTGGATGGTATATTTTCAATCGAATTGGATGGTTAATAATTGATCTAATTGAGATATTATTAAATTATTAAAAACTAATAACAAATTAAAGCTTTAACGGAGATGATGGAAAATGACCTGGGCTGTAATTTCGATAATTCTTTTAAGTATTGTTAAAATATTAATGACTTGTCTTCCAACTGGTCCTGTGGAATGGCTTATAAGGAAATTTGAAATTCATTCTAAACTTAGTGAACCGAATGTCACCGTAACAATTGGCGGAAAACTCTTAGAAGGTATAGACAAAATTCAAGTTATTCATTCCTTTAACGAAGCAACATTTTTAAAGCAGCATTATATATTTCCAGGGACCGATATTTGCATCCAGAGAACAGTGAGACTCCAATAGTTATTGATACGAAAAGAGGCATAAAAGATGTTAGGTTATTTGTTTTTAGCTACAACGATCGCATTGATGTAGTAAAACAGTACAAGAAGAAAGTAGTTGCGTATAGCCTCCTTTCAGATCATCTCCAAAAAAGTTCTTTAGCCGTACAGGGGATTTAGTTTAATAGATCAGAAGAAAGTCGGTTTCAACTATTTGTGAAAAGTCGTACTTAAACTATCGGAGTGCGATTGTTGACTAGAAAACACCTATACCTATCCTCAGCTTTTCTAGAAATTGAATAATAATTTTACTCTGATATGAAAATGAACACGGGAGCCTTATGCCTGTGTTCATTTTTGTTGGTCAAGACCCTTTTTTCTCTAACTCTCCTTCACCATTTATATAAAAATATAGAAAAATAAAAAGAACCCTGATGAGCGTTATCAGGGTCTCTTGAAAAGTATTTAATCAACCGTTTGGTTAGTTTTTCAGCCCATGTATACCAGGGGTTGTCCGATTTAATTAACCGTTTAGTTAGTTTTTTCTCCACTCTTTTTATGATCATGCAAAGCTTTGACTTACAATCTTATAAATTCTCTTAAAAACGATTGAGTGAATCTATTCACTAGCAACCTTGGATTCTACATCCAAGGGTCTAACTAAAGACCAACTCTTTTTCGCTTAGACCAAGCGTCTTTGCTGTTGATGTATGAATTTCGTGCAGAAGCTCGGGGTTTTCCATTAGCGACATGCCATAAGAAGGAATCATTTCTTTGATTTTCGGTTCCAACCTATTCATATGTTGCGGGAAGCATTTTTTGATTACTTCAAGCATAACGTGCACGGCAGTAGAAGCACCCGGAGAAGCGCCTAGTAGTGCTGCGATCGAGCCATCAGCAGCAGTAATCACTTCCGTACCAAATTGAAGCGTTCCTTTGCCGCCAGCTTCAGTATCCTTGATAACTTGCACACGTTGGCCTGCTACTACTAAATCCCAATCCTCGCTTTTGGCGTTCGGGACAAACTCACGTAACTCCTCCATGCGTTGTTCTTTCGATAACATAACTTGCTGAATCAAGTATTTTGTCAATGACATCTCTTTTACGCCTGCCGCCAGCATAGTTAAGATATTATCTGGATTTACAGAAGTTACTAAATCAAACATTGAACCAGTTTTTAAGAACTTTGGTGAAAAGCCGGCAAATGGTCCAAATAGCAACGATTTTTTATTGTCGATAAATCTTGTGTCAAGATGCGGAACAGACATTGGCGGAGCACCAACCTTAGCTTTGCCGTATATTTTTGCATGATTCTGCTCTACAACATTCGGATTATTGCACACCATAAATATTCCGCTTACCGGGAATCCTCCAATATGTTTTCCTTCAGGAATACCGGATTTTTGCAGTAAATGCAGACTTCCTCCCCCGCCTCCAATAAAGACGAATTTTGCCGTATGGCGTTCGACCGTACCGCTATCGAGATTCTGCACTTTCAATTCCCACAAGCCGTCGCTCGTACGTTTAATATTATTAACACTATGTTTGTAGTTTATATTGACATTTTTACTCTCTAAGTGATCAAACAACATCCGTGTTAGGGCACCAAAGTTGACATCCGTTCCAGCGTCCATTTTAGTTGCCGCTATCGGTTCATTCACTTTACGGCCTTCCATGATAAGCGGAATCCATTCCGTCAGTTTATCATGGTCATCCGAAAATTCCATCCCTTGAAATAGAGGATTGTTTGACATAGCTTCAAAACGTTTCTTTAAAAACGTAACATTTTGTTCCCCTTGTACTAAACTCATATGAGGCAGTTGTCTGATAAAATCCTGTGGATTATTCATCAGCTTGCTGTTTACAAGATAAGACCAAAACTGCATGGAAACCTGAAACTGTTCATTAATTTTTATTGCTTTACTAATATCTAAAGATCCATCAGGTTTTTCGACTGTGTAGTTAAGTTCACATAGTGCCGCATGCCCCGTACCCGCATTATTCCACTCGTTAGAGCTTTCCTCTCCTGCGTTAGCGAGCTTCTCAAACACAGAAATTTCACATTCCGGTACTAATTCTTTTAAGAGTGTCCCTAAAGTCGCACTCATGATTCCGGCGCCAATTAAAATGACGTCTGTTTTAGTTTCTATGTTGTTCATTTTCATCAACCTTCCCCTAAAATTTGGCTAGACGTCACACTAACCTAAGCGCGACCTAGTCACACACCTTTTCTATCTTAATTATAACCATTTATAGTGTAAAAATGTTGTTTATAGATTTATATACTTATATTATATGATAATTTCAAATTATTTAAAAGCCGGTAAAAAGTGAGAATCCTTTTATGAGTCCTAGGAACACACGTAACCAAAATAGACCAAAGTTGCAATGGTCTACTTTTTGTATTAGTCATTAAATTTTTTTTAGTAGCTGGATTGGATGAAAGATGTTTTTTCCTTTTAATATCAAAAGTAACTAGTATTCTCATTAATAGTTCTAATAGGGGAGAGGAAATCGTAGAATTGAGGAAAAGGACAAGGGAGGGGCTTTGTTGGAAGTCCTAGTTCACAAGAAACCTAATGGGTCCTATACACATCTGTTGAATTTAGTTCCTCCCCCCATATATACCAAATTAATTCGTACACTTCAATAATTAGCTTATCCAGGTCTCCTTCGACTCTTTCATTTGCCAATTACCATCTTTGTAGTGGACAGTACCTTCTACACCAATTGCACCTAATCCTGACCTATATTTAGAACCTTCAAAGAAAACATTGTTATTTAGTTTAAAATCCATTTTCTCTAGTCTAAGGAGTACACCATCCAAAGTCATTTTATCTGCATTGTAGTATCCTTTTTCTTTCAGTTCATCAAAAGTGGCATCCATTACATCAACTTTATATTTATCTTTGAAAAAGTTCATAATTTCTTTTTTATCCTTTTTACTTAATCCATCGTCGAAATTGCTCATATCAATAGCAATAAATTTCATTTCACTACTCAATGCCTCGTCTTTTTCCATGATTGCGTCCAACGCAACGCTGTATATTTCTCCTAAATGTTCCTCCGGTTTTACTCCAAGGTTACAAGCAGTGAGAAAGAGCGATATGATCATTAGAATGGAAGCAAATTTAATTTTCAATTTTATGCCCCCCTTTCATTAACTAATACTAGGGCTTTTTTGGATTTGGAGTTCCTTTTTAAAGAAACTTCTAAAACCTACAAATGATAACTCATGATGATAAGTTCCCCTTTGTTCCCCATCGTTCACCTTCATCAATAAATCCACATTTTTTATATAAGTCTTGTGCGACAGTATTTTGAAGTATCAATAGGTTTAATTATTGATTGGTCTTCTCCTTTAATAAATGAAGCTTTCATTTCCGTATTAAATGATAAGTGCACTAGGGCATCCCGCTGATTTGAATTTCCATATTGATTTATAGATTGTGCTAATGAGTATATAAAATTTCAGGGTTAAGACAATCCTCCATCTCAGTAGGGGTAAATAATCCTGTTGGGTTTAATCTTTGTAGCTCAATATTTTGCTTTCTATCGTATTGCATTCTTGCTATTCTTACTTTATCTCTTACTTCACAAGGCATATTGATGGTTTTTAGGACATCATCTGTATCTATTAAACAAAGCACTTTACTATTTAATGCTTTAATTTCACCTTTTTCTCCAAAAGGAGCAAAAAGATATTGATACAATTTTACAACATTTCCACATCCACCAACTGCAAATATTTTTAAATTATTTATATCCTTTAGGTAATACTCTAAATAAAGTTTATCATCGCTGCCTTCACATATTATCCAATTCGTACCATCAGCCCTCATTGAACTTAATATTGAAGAAGTAAGCTCAAAGTAACTTTTTATAATTATATCCTCTGGTAAAGAGCCTCTCTTTTCAAAATAATTATTTAAATCATAAGAGTTTATTTTAATTCTCTTACCCTCTTTACGTTCAATATATTGAACATTTCCTGTGTCTGTTACCGGAAGCGAACCATACCAATGGGTCGTTAATAATAATTGATTTTCGTTTGAGAGTTTTTGGAGTCTTTCAAATTGACTAAACGACTTGGAAATATGTAAAGAATTTTCCGGTTCATCACCTTCCAGTAACTTAATTCTTGCTTCCTGTCTCTCGATAATTTCTGCTTGAGAAAGTTCTCGTTTTAAAGGCCTGCCGGTGTCTGTTTTCCGTGCATCTGAGAGTCCAATTAACCCATCTTTTTCATAAGCTTTTTTCCACCTATATGCAGATTGTTCAATCCGCTTCATGCCTAAAATGTTCATATCAAAGCCATTCTCCTCAAAGATTTGCCTAGGGAGTTTACCAGCCAGTTATTCATCCATCAATCTATTTTTAAATACATCTGTATATGTAATAGTTAAACTGCTTACACGTTGTACATTTGGGTTTTTTTGAAGTATTTTTATTTCTCTAGTTGAAAAAATTATTTTGCTCATAGTCGTTCCCCTAATCCTCATATTCATAAGACTTAAGTATATAAAAAAGTACCTATAGATGGAACACTCTTTTTCAAGTGTCCTATCTATAGGTACCATATTATTTTATCGGCACCCTTTTTCTTTTTATAGTAATTCTTTGGCGGCTGCTGCTATGTCTTTCTGGGTTAGTTTGTAGAATTCTTTTAGGTATTCGAGTTTGCCGACTTGGCCGAATTGTTCTTTTACTCCAATGCGTCTCATTTTGGTTGGGCAGTGTTCGCTTAGGACTTCGGCTACTGCGCTGCCTAGCCCGCCAATGACGTTGTGGTTTTCGGCGGTTACGACTGCTTTTGTTTTCGACGCATACTTGACAATTAAGTCTTTATCAATAGGTTTAATCGAGAACATATCAATGACAGTAGCTTCGATTCCATCCTCGTAAAGCAAATCTGCCGCTTTTAAGGATTCCGCTACCATAATGCCGCTTGAGATAATGGTAACGTCGGCGCCTTCACGGAGAACCTTTCCTTTACCATCTTGAAAAACTTCATTCTCATCGTAAAGCTTAGTTGCATTTTTGCGGATCGTACGGATGTAATGGATACCGTACTCTTTTTCAATTTTTCGAAGCAAGTAACGAAGCATGGTGGAATCACTCACTTCATACACCGTAGCATTAGGAAGGAGGCGAACAAGACCAAGATCTTCGAAGGCCATATGGGTGCCGCCGTTATGCTCGGCTGTTACACCCGCATCAGATCCCAAAATCTTAATGTTGGTTTTCGCATAGACGCCTGAAACGAAAAGCTGGTCAAAGGTCCTTCTTGTAGCGAACTGACCGAAGGTATGGACGTAAGGAATCTTCCCTGTCAGCGATAGACCTGCAGCCACTCCCATCATATTGGCTTCCATAATCCCGCTGTTAATAATTTGCGTTGGAATCTGCTTAACAATTTTATTTGTAGAGATAGCACTCATTAAATCAGCCTCTAATGCGATCACATTGGGATTGCCCTTCGCCAATTCAACCAACGTATTTGCATACATTTGCCGCATTTCCACTTTTTCTAGTTCATAGCTTTTGGATGGTGTTTCAATCATACTGACACAACCTTTCCAAGTTTGTTTTCCAATTCTGCAATTGCACGCTTAATGGCAGCTTCATCCTCTTCACTAGGACGGATATGATGGTTATCAGCCTTTTCTTCTAAATAGGGAACCCCTTGCCCTTTAACGGTATCCAAAATAATTGCAATCGGCTTCTCTGACTGACGTTTTCCCTCTTCAATCGCTTCATATATTTGTTCTAAGGAACGACCGTCGACTTGCAGTGTGTAAAAACCAAACGCTTTAAACTTCTCCACAAAGTCAAGTGGGTCAATAATATCCTTCGTTGGACCGTCTAGCTGCTTTTTATTGTCATCAATAAATACAAAGAGATGATTCAGCTTATGGTGTGCCGCGAATTGCGCTGCCTCCCAGCACTGCCCTTCGTTCAATTCTCCATCACCGACGATACAATACGTATAATTATCCTTATTTGATAGTTTATGAGACAGAGCGACACCAACAGCCGCGGAGATTCCCTGCCCTAAGGATCCCGTTGTCATATCCACACCAGGTGTTAAATTCTTATCGGGATGAGAAGGAAGGGTGGTTCCGTTTTGATTTAAAGTATAGAGAACTTCTTCAGGAAAGTAGCCTTTTGCCGCTAACGTCGCATAAAGACCAGGCCCGCCATGACCTTTTGATAGAATGAAGTAATCACGATTCTCCCATTTTGGATCTTGTGGATTCACCTTCATCACTTCACCATATAAAACCGCCAATACTTCAATAATTGATAAGCTGCCGCCGTAATGCCCAAAACCGAGATGATACAATTCTTTTAATGTCTTAAGCCGAATCTCATCACGAAACGCATCTACTTTTTGCAAATCCATTTTCTTTCCTCCTTTTTTTACTCAAAAGTTGGGGGTGATTCAGTTTGTGAAACACCCCCAATGTCCTATGCTCCTACTTGTTGTGAATCAGCTGTAGTTTTATTTTTTTTGAAAAAACCATATACAACTGTCAAGACGACAAGACCAACAACGGTAACACTAACACCTGTTGCACCAAGGGAATTTGCAATATTTCCAAGAAGAATTCCGGAAGCTGCAAAGTCCGCATCAGAGAATGTTGTACTTGCAAAACCAAGATCGCCAAGTACTGGCATTAAGAATACAGGAAGGAAGGTAATCAACAAACCATTGGCAAACGATCCAATCGTCGCACCGCGAACACCGCCTGTTGCATTACCAAATACTCCAGCCGTTGCACCTGTGAAGAAATGTGGAACAACACCAGGTAAGATAATCACTGCTCCTGCAAACCCAAGGATGGCCATTCCGACGATACCGCCAAGGAAGCTGCAGAAGAACCCGATTAAAACTGCATTTGGTGCATATGGGAATACAATTGGACAGTCAAGAGCCGGCTTAGAGTTTGGAACTAGTTTAGTAGAAATCCCTTTAAAGGCCGGAACAATTTCAGCTAACACAAGTCGAACACCTGAAAGGATAACGAAAACCCCTGCTGCAAACGTAACACCTTGAATAATAGAGAAAACAATATAATGAGTGCCGCCACTTAATTCTTTTTCAACATAAGATGGGCCTGCAAAAAGAGCAATAATCACATAAAGGATGACCATCGTTAATGAAATCGTTACAGAACTATCACGCAAAAATCCTAGACCTTTAGGAAACTTAATATCTTCTGTAGAACGTGATCCCTTACCAACTACTTTCCCGACAAGAGCAGACAATACATAACCTAAGCTTGAAAAGTGGCCAAAACCTACGTTGTCGTTACCCGTAATTTTTCTCATAAACGGCTGACAAATTGCAGGGAAAACAGCCATGATTAAACCTAAAGCAAGGGAACCAACAATAATCAGTGGTACTCCTTTTAAACCAGAAACAACTAAGATAACTGCAAGCATACATGCCATGTATAAAGTATGATGACCCGTTAAGAAAATATATTTTAATCTAGTAAAACGAGCAATTAAGATATTCGCTAACATCCCAAAGAACATGATAAAAGCTGTAGCACTGCCATACTTGGTTAATGCCATCGCAACAATCGCCTCGTTATTTGGTACAACCCCGTTTACGTTAAAAGCTTCTTCAAACATTTTTCCGAAGGGTTCAAGCGATCCAACGATAATTCCAGCACCTGCAGAAATAACGAGAAAGCCTAAGAACGTTTTCGTTGTTCCCTTCACAATATCACTTGCCGGCTTTTTCAAAATAACAAGACCAACTAGTGATATTAACGCAACTAGAACAGCTGGCGTACTCAAAATATCCATCAATAATTTAAGAATTCTTTCGCCCATAGTATTACCTCCTCATAGTTTCCAGTTATTAAAGCAATCCTTTTTGTTGAAGCACGTCCTTCAATTTACTGCGAAGACCGTCCATATCGATAATGCTCTCAATCACGACAACCTCTCCTAAATGACCCATCCCTTCTGCAATATCCTTTGCTGCGATAAAAAGATCAGCTGAATCCGGAGTCGCAGAGCTAAGGTCAGAATGCTCGACTTCAATTCCGCTAACGCCTAACTCACCAAGGATTTGTTGCACATTCATCTCCAACATAAAGCTGCTTCCTAAACCTGAACCACAAACGGCTAATATTTTCATTTGAAATTCCCCCTATAATAAATTAAAAATTAAACCACTACTGAATAACGCTCAAATAATTCAAGAATAATTTCTGTTGTCTCTAGTTCTTTTAAAAGCCCAACATTATTGTTCTCACTGAGAAGCTTCGTTAATTGAGATAACGCCTTAAGGTGTGTTGTATTATCGATGGCCGCAATACAAAATATTAAGCGGACAGGATACTTTTCATCATTTAAAAAATAGACCGGCTCATCGAGCTTTAAAAAGCTCATCCCTACTTGATTAACTCCTGATTCAGGTCGTGCATGTGGAATGGCGACTTCTGGACCAATGACAACATATGGACCTAACGTCTTGATATTGGTAATCATCGCATCGATGTAGGATGACTCAATAGCCCCTGACTCTAGCAGCGGATTGGCTGCTACTTTTACAGCCTGCTCCCAATTAGAAAGCTGTCCAACAATTTGAATCGTATTCTCTTTCAGTAAATCGCTTAACACTGGTTGATTCCCCCTCTGAATATCTACCTTTTTGTGAAAGGTTAGTTGATTTAAAGCATGGGTTAAGCCTTTTTCATCATAAACATTGGCATAGCGCTGAATCGTTTGAATCAACTCTTTTGTCGAGGTGTCATGGTATTGAATCCCAAAAAGATGATGATACACTTCATTGACCAAGCTGTTCTTTTCCGTTGGTGTCATAATCGGCTTTACATAAAAGCATGGCAGCTTCGACTCGAGCTCTACCGTTGAAAAAAGAAGATCATATTGATCCACATTCTCCCTCTGATATCCTTGCAAGGACAATGTTTTTTCGACGATGATTTCGGAAAAAAGCGATTCCAACAGGTGTTTTACCATCAAGGATGAGCTAATCCCACTTGGACAAACGACAATCGCTCGTTTCTTTTTCGGTACGACCTGCTTCGGCTTTTCCAGCAATGCTCCAAAATGAATCGTGATAAAACCAATTTCTTCTTCTGGAATTCTGATACTTAATAGTGATCCAATCGGCTGAAGCAATTCTTTGACAATCGTATAGAGCACATGATGTTCTCGCTGGATTTGGTCGAGCAACGGATTCGTAATCGGAATCCGATATTTCATTCGAAAATAAGCTGGCTTAAAATGCTGATACAAGGTGTTGATGACATCGTTCTTTTTTTCGAAAGCAATCGCTGCTTTATTTTCAAAATCAAAGACAAGCTGTTCACATAATTTAAAAAGTAAGTCCCAGTCTCCGTCATGAACGAAGCGGTTCCCTAAAGACAGACCCAGCAATTGGGTGGTGAAATAACCTAGCTCATTTTCATCTTCCTCAAACTGAAGCGAATGAAATAATGATTTTGCCACCTGCCACATATGTTCTTTTTTCAATAATTCGATTTCATCATGATGAAACCTAACAAACTTTCTTTCTCGTTGACGATAATAGTAGAAAACGAGAAAATACGTAAATTGGTGTAATCGTTCCTCGACAAAATGAAGATCGAACAGCTTTTCCATTTCCGTAAGCGTATGTTGAATCGTATTCAATGGGATTTGTTCCGTTCGATCACTTACTAAATGATTGATCAGTTCTTTATAATACGGAATGCGTATCAACTCAGCTAAATGGTGCTGGACAAGTACCCGCTTATCTGACTCTGCACCTGATAGATGGTAGCCCTTTTGCCTGGAGTAGCGTATTTCAACCAGGAAGGACAGGTTCCTTTCATTTGCCTTTTTCACGTCTGATATAACTGTGTTCTTACTTACCTGTAACAGCTGGGTTAAATGGACCGATGAAATCGGCTCTTGCCTGATAAAAAGGTAAAGGTAGATGAAGATCAAACGTTCCTCTTCTGTTAAAATAAAATCGCGTTCCTTCTCTTCTATTTGTTGTTTTCGAAAAAAGTCGACTACCTCTTCCGGCATGACAATATAGTGATGTCCCCTGTAAGGAATCGCTGGAAGTGCTCGCTCTTTCAACCAATGATTGACTTTCTCCAAATCATAGGAAATCTGCCGCTTGGTTAATTGAGTTTGATCCATGACCTGATTCATGGTGGTATTCTTCACTTTTAAAAGATGTTTCAGTAAAAGTGCGGGACGTTTATCAATCATCATCGGGTCTCTACCTCCTGAAATAATCATATAATAAAACGCTTTCAAGCTGTTGGGTGATTGGGAATAATTACTGTTTGAATAATCTGACAAAATTGTTCTCATCTCCCAATCAGACAAATCATTGTCTCATGATGGACAATTGTGAATATATTCACTATAGTAGTTTTAAAAAAAGAGCAGGTGAAAAGAGTATGTTTTTAATGGATTATCATCATCACACCAATCATTCCTTTGATTCCACCGCTAGTATGGTAGAAGTATGTAAAAAAGCAGTTGAAAACGAGATTCAAGAAATTTGCTTTACCGAGCATTTCTCCGTTAATCCGCTTGCGCCAACCTACGGACACATGGTTTTTGAAAAATATTTAAATGAGATTTGGTTTTGTCAGGAACAATTTAAAGGCCAATTAACCCTAAAAGCCGGAATTGAACTTTGTGAGCCTCATCTTTTAAAAGATCAATATGATGAAATACTACAACCACTAGATTTAGATTTCATCCTGGGCTCCGTCCATAATCTCAACAACCAGAAGCTTCGTCTGGCCCTCAAAGAAGATCATCCAACCGCCTATGAACGGTATTTTAATGAACTATATCATATGATTTCAACAGCGGATATAGATATCCTCGCCCATTTCGATTTAATGAAACGGTATGCCTATAAAGAACATAGCCTTTATGATTTTCATGAATATCAAGAAATCATCGAGCAAATATTGAAAAAAGCGATTGATAGAAATATAGGAATTGAGATTAATACCTCTGGACTTAGAACGGGATTAAAACAGACATTACCATCGGTCGAAATCATCCAACTGTATAAACAGCTAGGCGGTGAAATTGTAACGATTGGTTCAGACTCTCACACCGCTGAGTCTGTTGGTGCCAACCTCACAGATGCGCTTTCTTTAGCGAAGGATTGTGGATTTAACTATATTTGTAAATTTGAAAAAAGAAAGCCGATACCGGTAAAAATATAAACACATATTCCAATTGATACCAAAAACATTGAATTTTTTAGTATAATCAAATAGGTGGTTAAGTATTTTTATTCTTGTGTTGGGGGTATTGTGATGTTTGGTGCAGTTGAAGCGGGCGGTACGAAGTTTGTTTGTGCTGTGGGAGATGAAACAGGCAAAATGATCAAGCAAATTCAGGTACCAACGACTGTCCCTGAGGAAACGATGTCACAGGTGATTGGATTTTTTAAGTCCTACGAGCTTAAGGCTATTGGAGTGGGGTCATTTGGACCAATAGATATTAACCGAGAAAGTGCCGGATACGGCTCTATCACCCCGCCTAGTTAATGAACATGCCTTGCAAACAGAATAGGGAGTTCCTGTTTAATGGAACTCCCTAATTTTTATGGTATTCAATTAAAAACCAAGTAAAATTTATGACCTTAAACAAATACATCTAAAATTAAAACTAGGATAAAGGCGACAAAAGAAAGGAGCGTTTCCATAACTGTCCATGTCTTGAATGTTTCTTTAACAGTCAATCCCATATATTCTTTTACCAACCAGAAGCCTGCATCATTAACATGTGAAAGCATTAATGAACCTGCACCAGTAGCAATAACTAATAATTCGAGGTTAACACCTGACATATGCTCCACTACTGGAGAAACAATTCCGGCTGCGGTTGTTAGCGCAACAGTTGCTGAACCGGTAGCGACTCGGATTAATCCCGCAACTAGGAAGGCTAGGACAATCGGTGATAAGGACATTTGCTCGGACATTGCTGCAATCGCTGTCCCTACACCGCTTTCAATTAGAATTTGCTTGAACGCACCGCCTGCCCCAATAATGAGAATAATCGAAGCTAATGGTAATAAACATTCTTCCGTTAATTTTTTAATTAATGTCCTATCCATACCCTGGCGGTAGCCCAAGAAGAAATAGGCTGCAAAACATGAAATTAGTAAAGCAATAACCGGGCTGCCAATAAGCAATAGAAATTTTTCAATAGCACCTGGCAGTGAAAGATATGGGGCAATTACCGTTAACATTATTAATAAAACAGGCAGCAAGATAATGAAAAACGAAATCGCTATACTTGGTAATCCGCTTGACTTTGTCACCACGCGGATTAATTCCGGTTCTCCAACAGGAGTTACCCGTTTTTGAATCCATTTTGAAAATAAAGGTCCGGCAATGACGGCCGTTGGAAAAGCAATAATTAATGAATAAAGCATTACATGTCCTAAGTTTGCATTATAAATGCCAATCGCTGTCATCGCACCAGGATGCGGAGGAACTAATCCGTGCACAATCGACAATCCGGCAAGCACCGGGATACCAATTAATAGAATGTTTTGTTTAGTAGATTTGCGAATCGAAATAACCAAGGGCAGCAAGATTACTAGACCAACCTCAAAAAACACAGGAATCCCAATAATAAAACCAGAAAGAAGCATCGCCCATGGCAGGTATTTCACACCGAATTTTTTGATAAAGAAATCGGCTACTTGCATGCCCGCACCTGAGTCAGACATCATTTTACCTAAGATGGTTCCCAACGCTAAAATTCCAATTAGATGTCCAAGGACAGCGCCCACTCCCGTTTCATAGGCTGTGACAATCTTGTCCATTGGTACGCCAGAAAAAACAGCTAGAAACAGGCCGGCGACAGTTAAACTAATAAATGCATGCCATTTCCACCACGATACTCCTAAAATTACGATTACAATGGCTGCCAACGTAATACCTATTAAATATAAACTCATATTTCCTCACTCTCCCCTAAGAAATCGCTTACATACTATTCAAAAAAATGGGTTACTGAATGGAATCATTATAATTAACAATATAATTTTGTTTACCTGTATTATAGTAACCCACGCTATATTCCAATACATTTCCTTCATCATCACTGGAACGACGAATTCTTTTTAACACCACTGTGTCTTTTTCTACGTTTAATCTTTCACTAACATGACTAGGTGCAATCGAAACGGCAAACTCATCTCGGAATGATTCCAGTCTAATGTTTTGCTCTTCTAAAAAGCGGTACAAAGATCCGAAATTGACATCCTCTAATTCTTCCTCACTTATGTCTAATAAGATGTAATGAGTGAAATGAATATAGGGCTCGTTGTCCAATAAGTAGAGTCGTTCAATTTGGACACAATGGCTTCCAAATAAAGAATAAAGTTCCGAGTCCGGAGACAATTCAGCCTTTTTAATATTTAACACCTTTTTGGTGATGTGGTGGCCTTCTTCTACTAATAGTTCCGTAAAGCGTTTCCCTTTTGAAAGCTTCGCAGACGATACATTCGCAATGACCTTTGTTCCTTTACCACTTTTCTTCTCCAGATATCCTTCTTGAGCCAGTTCTTTAATGGCATTCCGTACAGTAATTTTGCTTACATTAAATTCTTCTTCTAATTGAGGCTCGGAGGGAATGTTCGTGTGAATTGCATAAACACCATGTAAAATACGATCCTTCAATATTTCTTTTATTTGTAAATACATAGGTCCCTTTTTTCGATTCACATTCATTCCCTACTCGCTCCTTCATCTCTTTATATCATCAATGGTTCCGGCCATGGCGGACAAGATCTCATCTTCCGTCGACATCGGGGTATCGCCAACAATGGTGCAGGCCAACATTCCTGCTGCAGCTGCAAACCGGACTGTTTTCTCAGGTGAAAATCCCGCCAGCTCCCCATGTAAAATCCCGCTAGTAAAAGCATCTCCGGCTCCAATTCGATCATACACGGAAAAAGAAATCTTTTCTGAGAAGTGAAACTGCCCATCTTTATACAAATATCCCCGTATAGAATGGGTGTTATCACTATTAATCCCTCGGTGTGTTCCCGCAATCGTTTGAATATCGAAGTGTTTTGCCACCTTAGGAATGAGGTCTTTCAGCTGTTCCTCCCGGGAGGTTTCTGCTGTCTCCATTCCTAAAATATACATCGCATCTTTTTCATTCATCATGACGATATCAGCCAAAGCCAGCATGTCTTCATAATGAGGTTTCGCCCCACTGTACCCTCCCTCCCATAAGGAAGGGCGGTAATTACAATCGAAACAAACCAATCCGCCTTTTTCTTTTAGCTTTTTAGCCAGCTCTTTCATACTAGCACGAACACCATCGGTCATGGCAAGCGTAATACCGCAAAAGTGAATAATATCTGTTTGTTCGGCAATCAAATCCAGATCGTAATCCGAAACATGAGCGGTATTAAAGCTGCTTTCCAGGCGATTGGTATAGGTAACCCGGCTCGCCCGCTGTCCAAAACCATTTTCTAAAAAATACAACCCTAGATATTTTCCGCCTCTAGAAACAAATTTCCGATTGATTCCCAATCGCTGTAAGAAAGAAATGGCTGCATCACCTAAAGGATTCTCTGGTAATTTCGTCACAAGATAGCCATCATAGCCTAGCTTGGTCATCGCAGAAGCAACGTTTACTCCCGTGCCTGAAAAAGAGTATTGTAATGTGTTAGCTTGAGTCAGTAATTCATATCCCGGCACCTGCAAACGCATCATTACTTCACCGAATGCAACAATTTTTTCAGGCATGTTTTTCAACCAATTTTTTTGTAATGGCGAGTAGTGTCCTCACATCTTCCGGGTTTGTTTTTCCAGTTTCTTTATTAATAATAGAAGAATAAACATGAGGAATAATTTTAGGCACTTTTGCTTCCATGGCGATTTCTAGAATGGTCTCAAAATTAGCTAAATCAATTCCGCCAGTTGGCTCTAACGCAAACCCTTCTTCACCGCAAGCTTTCGCAACTGCACGGAACTCTTCCACATACTTTAATCCCTTCATAGGGAAGTATTTCAAAGCATTTCCACCCATATCCCGCACCAATGCAATCGCCGCTTTAATGGGAACAATCGCTGTTTCTCCCGCTGCTGCACTTACAGGACCAGTGGAAATATTCACATAGCCTACTTTTCCTGTTGGAGATACAAGAGAATTAATCCAGCTATCATTCTCGCCTAAATTGGCACGTGTTGCCCCAACCGCCGGAAACACTTGATTGATATGACTTCCCGGATAGTATTTGGCGATTTCCGCTACCACTGCTGCTTGTTTATTATCCCCAGCGCCAAGGCCAATTGATACGGCTTCATCAATCGCTGCCCCGTATTCCTTCATCGCTGTCACAGCAGCCTCTACCGTAGGATAATCCTTGGAAAGCACCCCAACTAGTACATGACCTTCCGCCGCTTCAAAAACTTCGACTGCATTTTCAATGCTATTAGCTAGAACATTCAATGCAACACGGTTGTGATAAAAACGTTTTTCAATGTTTGTCATTGTTCGCTTCCTCCTAAAATCGCTCTTAATTGGGCTTCAATTACGTATAGATCGTCACCCTGTAATGGACGTGGATCAAGATCGAAAAAGCCTTGTCGAATTCCGTAATCACGGGTATAGATTGCAATTTCACCATTTCTTAGCTTGTCATTTACTTCCCTCGCAGTTGTTTTCGTCACAGCCGGATCAATTTGAATACGACCTCTGAAAATGGCACGGCCAGCTTCATCCTGTACAATCGTTACCTTTACACCCTCAATGGATTCAAGTGATTTGAGAACTGCCAGACTGGCTTTTTCCTTTTCGCTATTGTCGATCTTGACAAAATACTCATCCAATGCCTGCAAAAGTCCAAAGGTTGTTTCTTTACCGACCTTCATGCTTCTGCCGGTGCAGTGCAATTGAACCTTTACCCAATCGATATATTTTTGTTTTCCGGCAACGATCCCGGATGTTGGACCTTCAATCGCCTTCGAGCCGCTGTATATCGCTAAATCAGAAACTTGTACATATTTCTTCAAATCTTCCTCTGCAGCTGCATCGACAATCAATGGAACATGATTCGCTTGCGCCACTTCCCATGCTTCTTCAACCGAAATCATATTTTTTTGAACAGCGTGGTGGGATTTGACGAAAAGAATCGCCGCCGTATTTTCAGTAATGGCATCCGCAATGTGCTCCGCTTTGCCCTCATTGGCATAACCGACTTCCACTAATTTTCCGCCGCCGAGAAAAACCATCGTTTCCACCGGAGCCCCGTATTGAACGTTATGGCCCTTCAGCATGATGATTTCATTTTTTTGAATCGTTTCTTGATGAAGTCTTTCGCTTCTTCGTCTGTTTCCTTCAGTCACGATTGCTGCTACCGAAAGAGCGATTCCACTCGATGCTGAGTTCACGACAACCGCTGCCTCTGATTGAAGCAGCCGAGCGATATGCTGTCCTGCTTTATCGACTAAATCAGCGATTTCAACATAATTTTGCCCGCCTATTTTCATGGCTTCCATTACGGTGTCTGTTGGAGCCGAAACACCTAAAATACTCATCCGGCCGCTTGCATTGATAACCCTTTTCAAACCATATTTAGCATTCAATGTATTCTCCATTGATTACCACTCCTTTTACGACAATATTCTGCTCTGCTGTTCGTTCTTCTCCTTCAGAATCCATCAACTGAGTCACTTCATCCTCTATAGAAAATAATGTGAGGTTAGCTAAATCTCCCGCTGAAATTCTTCCGAGTGCCGGCTTATTCAACCAGTCTGCCGCTTTAACTGTAACGGCATCAATGACCTCTTTTAAGGGATATCCTAAATACAAAAATTTAGATAGTACACTGGCCATACTATAAACTGGACCGTGCAAGCGATTTTTCCGATAGATATCCGTGCTGATCGTATCGAAGTGAATACCATACTCCTTCGCCTGCTCTGCCATTTGGAAAGAGAAGCTTGCATTTCCATGGCCAACATCCAAATGTACTCCCCGTTTAATGGCATCCAGCAGCTTCGGAAGAGGTTTTCCATCTTCATCAAATAAATTATTGGCTTTCCCATTTAAGTAATGGGTGATAATGTCCTTTTTCTCAAGTAAATCGAGGACATCATTAATATCCGGCGGTCCTGAACCAATATGAACCATCAGCGGCAACTCAGTGTCCTTTGAAAATTTACGGGCCACTTTTAATGGTTCTACTCCATTTGGACCTACGACACTTTTACTAATTCTCGCTTTCAGTCCAACAATAAAATCTTTGTGTTTGGCTATGGCCTCTTTTAATGCATCCTCATCCAGCCATGAAAGGTCGGATAGCTCATCGATTCTCTTAAGGCCAATTCGTGAAATATTTAAAAAGGCAAAAACATTCGTTTTCGACTTTTTAAAGCTGTTAACTAAGTCAGGCAAACGATCAGCGCCAGTACTGCCGGCATCAACAATCGTTGTTACTCCTGTTTTATAGCCAATCTCATCCACTTCATCCCCATATGGATTAAATTCTGGAAAGGCATGGACATGCATATCAATCCAGCCGCTGGAAACAATTACTTTATGATTAAAGTCAATTGCCTCCCCGCCATTTCCAGTTCCCGCCGGAACAATGTTTTGGATTTTTTTATTTTCTACTTTGATGTCTACAGAATTTCCATTGACTAGTTTTACATTCTGTAATACAAAACAATCTTTCATTTCCCTCATCCTTTTCGGTAAACCTAATAAAATGGGTACTTGTATACGATTACATCTACCTCTTTTGTTTTTCTTACAAGAGTAGGTTACCACGTATTTTCATTCCAGTCAATATAACGTTATAATGTTTAATCTATTTTATACCTTCTATATAATCTTTTCGAACTTATAATTCATTACTCATTTCTTAATAAAAGCAAATACAAGCACAAAAAATGCCCCAAAAGGTACTTTTGGTACATCTTTTATTGGTAAATTTTTAAACCAACCTTATATATTTAGAACCGCAGATTCATTACATATTTTTTCTTTTTTTCACAATTATAGAATGATAACTTTTTCTTCCGTGACCACGCCAACATCAAAAAAATCCTAAAGTAGTTGAAAATGCATTAAAAGCTCTTAATGAAGGGGATCAGTATGTCGAAAATCATAAAGAGGAAACCGCAAAACTTGAATTTGAACAATTGAGACTGCCAGAGGATGGTGTATTGAAGGATCTTGAAAGAAATAATTATGTACTTGGCTTTACGAAAGAAGATGCTAACCATATCGAGGAGTTGAAAAAATGGATGGAGGAAAAGAAGATATTTACTAATTCTCTCGACTTAAAATGAATTTCCATGCCTGTCACGCCCGAAGTTTAAACACCAACGGATTATTATTAGAAGTGCCTATTACATAGCTTACAATGGAACCATCGTAAAGTACTCGAGTGTCATGGCACCAATAGGTTCATTAGGGTGAGGACAGGCAAAGCATAAAGCATTCTTTGGACCATCTCCAATTTTCATACATAAAATCGAATGTCCCTTTCGAGATTTTCCAGCCTCAAATACGGTAACGAGATCGGGAAACTCATTAGCAAGCTTCCTGCAGCTCTCATCCATTTCATCTATAGTCAGAAAAGCTTTATAATCAGGAACATTAGCAACAACAGATTGGAAATTCATGTAATAGTTTCCTTTCATTTCATTTAAGTATTTCATGGCTTCATAATGTGTCCATGCTATACGGTAGAGCAACACAGATATATGGTAGCATAGTTTCAAAACAACTTGCATGTATCAATTATAAATTTAACTTGTCCCTTGTTATTGATAATAATAAAAAGGAAAAGGACCAAACCTGGTCCTTTTTGATACACTTCATTTATTAGACATATTCCCATTTGAGGGAACAATGGCAGGTTTGGGTCAGGAGTCTTTGACCATTCGATATAATACCGGTAATCCACTAGACATTTAATAAAATCCGTCATATAACAATTGTATTTTCTGACAGCTTCCATTACTTCAGCTCTACCTTAAAACATACTCAGTTGATAATTTCTTGATAAAAGTTCCAAAAGTTTAAGTCCAGCAACACTGTTCCCTTTTTCATCCAATGCAGGCCCGAAAATTCCAATTCCAAATTTACCAGGAACAGCCCCCATGATTCCGCCTGATACACCACTTTTAGCCGGAATACCTATTTTTATGGCGAATTCGCCCGATGCATTATACATTCCGCACGTAACCATAAAAGTTTTGCAAATTCTTGCTACATCGTCGGGCATAAACCGTTTTCCGTTAAGAGGATCCACTCCATCCATCGCAAAAATCATGCCGATTC
The DNA here is from genome assembly GCF_018613205.1 of Bacillus sp. ISL-46. Classification (NCBI taxonomy): domain Bacteria; kingdom Bacillati; phylum Bacillota; class Bacilli; order Caryophanales; family Bacillaceae; genus Bacillus; species Bacillus sp. ISL-46. The sequence goes on along the minus strand of NZ_JAGGQR010000013.1, from coordinate 31,555 downwards.
TCGCTAAATCCAAACAATTCATTTCGACAGCACACTGTTTTGTGTATAAATCCAATAATGTTTCAACATCTTCAGTGATGATTTTATGCTGTTTGAGAAAATAACATAATGCCCGGTTTAAATCAGCAGATTCAAATTCGGATCGGGCTACCTTCTCACTATATCCAACCGAAGGGTCGCCGGACAATTCCCGGATAAAGCCTAATAACCGATTAAACCGATCCTCTACTGAATCCCCTTTAATCATATGAGTCACCACAAGTGCCCCTGCATTGATCATCGGGTTTAATGGTTTAGCTGGTGCCATTGTTTCTAATTTGGCAATAGAATTAAACGGATCTCCAGTAGGCTCCATCCCAACCCGTTCAAATACATAACGAAAACCTCTTTCCATTAAAACAAGAGCTAAGCTTATTACCTTTGAGATACTTTGGAGCGTAATCTTTTTATCAATATCCCCCGCTGAGATACATCTTCCGTCAGGATAATTAATAGCAATAGACAAATCACCTGGATTTGCTTTAGCCAGCTCGGGAATATAGTCTGCAACCTTGCCATCTTTTGTATATCTTTTTGCATCTTCCACTAATCGCCGTAAATCGTCACTTTTTTGACATGGCATTATCCATCACCCATAGTAGTATGGGCGAATGATAGGGCGAGCATTCCATTAGAAAAAAACAAAAATGTTCACATGAACCCGCTATGTAACCAAACTCAAGTAGAACTATTTTAACGATCTTTAATGAATAAAGAAGGGGCCACCTCATATATAGCTAATGGCCCCAATTCCTGTGCTAATTATAACCCCATCCCATTCAACAAATCCCTTAACGACTTTAGCTCTTCAACCGTCAATGTAACACCTTTTCCCATTTTCTCATGGTCCGGTGCCCATTCACGTAAATCATATTTGGGCTCTTTTCCGTTCCAACTAATCAGATTTAGTTCTTTGCTCCAGCCTTTTGGGGACTTTGAAATTGCCCCAATAGTCTCTTTTATTTCAAATTTAATTTCAGCCATCATCCTTGGCCTCCAATTCATCATTATTTCTTTAGTCATTCTGTTCATCAATGCTCAAATATTTCATTTTTAAATTTTCTTTGCTCTGGACCCGAGCTCCCCCAATTAGGCAGTACACCACAATAGTTGCCTAATCCCTCCATCGAAAAATTTTTTTTTTAAAAGAGTGGTATTTATAAAATTACTTTTGAAATTATGGTTGGAGGGAAATGCTGGTTCCCAACTTTGCACTAAAGTATATACCATAATTACCACTTCCTCTGTCCTAGGAACTTTGTAATCCTAGAGATAGGGTTTGTTATTTTCGCTATTTGTTTTCACAAATTTCTGCGAGGCAATTATGAATTCTTTTACAGCAGGCGTACAATCCTTCCTAGACTTTACTGCTAATCCAATAGTACGATAGGTTTCAGGAACAAGTTCAACAGTAGAAACTTGCGTTAACCAATTTGGTAATGTTAATTGAGGAATCACTGTTAGCCCCAGTCCTTCTTGAACCATTGAAATTATGGTTTGATTATCTTCCACCTCAAAATGAATATTAGGCTGTAATCCATTTGATTGAAACCTTTCCTTGACCAGCACCTCACAGCCTGCCTTTGGCATGATAAAGGGTTCCTGCGATAACTGCTCTATGGTTAAGGACTTATGTTCACGGAAAGGGTGATCGCTAGGTACTAGCACAACTAATTTATCTTTTAAAAGAGGAATCGTCTCCAACCTTTTAACCGGCAACGATACAAATCCAATATCAATAACTCCATTTTCTACCCATTCAGTAATTTCGTCATAGCTCCCCTCATATAGCTCCAACTCAATCCCTTCATACCTGCTTTTGAAATAAGATATAATGCCAGGCAATAATTTAGCTGAAGTGCTTGGAAAACTTCCTATCTTGATTTTACCCATTTCTATCCCAAGAATAGCAGCCGTCTTTTGTTTAATCTGTTCCGACTCTGAAACTATATTTCTCATATGTCCAATAATCCGTTTTCCTGCATCCGTCAATGAAACTCCATTTCTGCCTCTATTTAAAAGAATAATCCCCAGTTCTGACTCCAAAGCAGATATATTATGACTGACACCAGATTGTGTGAGTCCTAAATTTCCGCCAGCCTTCGTAAAATTTCCAGTGTCTACAACCTTAAGAAATACTTCAAATTGAAAAAGCGACATGGTTTCCTCCTTAATTTATCTAAAATACGGGGCACGTATTTATTCTTGAGATAGATTTACATGAAAATTTCCCATGTATTCAATTCATAATATTCATTTTACTTATACAAAATTAGTGCATATGATTAAAGTACAAAAGATCATTTCAAGGAGGAGAAACATGAAACAAATCCCGGTTTACCATATTGATGCTTTTACTGATGTATCGTTTGGTGGAAATCCTGCGGGGGTTATTCCCGATGCGAAAAATTTAAGGGAGGAAGACATGAAAAAAATTGCAAATGAATTGAACCTCCCAGAGTCTGTTTTTTTAATGGCTTCTTCTCATCCACATGCAGATTTTAAAGTAAAATATTTTACACCGCTTGAGGAAATCAATTTTTGCGGCCATGCAACAATTGGTCTTTCCTGGTTACTTGGAACCAAATACAATTGGTTAAATAAAGCTGATCAGATTGTATTTGAAACCAACGTAGGACTGATTCCAGTAAAATGGATAAAAGAAAACAATCAACTTATTAGTGTTTCTATGACCCAGATCGCTCCAAAAGTCAAAGAAATCGAAATCAATAAAGACACGCTTGCCCAACTAGTCGGTATTCAAACAACTGATCTAGATGAAAGATATCCAATTAAACTAAGCAATACTGGAAACTGGCATCTTCTTGTTCCAGTGAAAACACGTAAAGCCATTGATTTAGCTGAGCCGCAACTAAAAGAGTTAGGCAGCATGAATCGGGAGCATAATATTTCAACCACTCATTTATTTACCTTTGATACAAATGGGGAGTTTGATATTTATACAAGGGATTTCGCCCCTGGTATCGGAATCAATGAGGATCCTGTAACTGGTGCAGCAAATGGTGCATTAGCCGGGTATTTGTTTTTAGAAGGATTTCTTTCAAAAAAGCAACCTCATCAACTTAAAATTGGTCAAGGTCATGCAATTGGCAGACCGGGTACATTATATATAACGATTCATTCGGAAAATAATGAACCAATCATTGACGTAGCTGGAACAGCAGTAATAACGATTGAAGGGAATATCAACATTTTATAAAGATACTATCTTATCTTTAGGTGCAACATACTTTTCTCTCATTTTTTTCACAGCATATGCATCTATATACTAATTAAGAGGAGCCTGTCCCAATTGAGTTTAAAAAAAGCGACTGGCTCCACTATTATTATTTTACCATCCCTTTTCGAAGTGCGCTGACTACAACCTGGGCCATCATGTCCCCGTAATCCCACTGCCCAGCAGCTGTTAAATTCCGCTCCACATTCTAAAATTCTATAACTTTATTTTCAAAGTAAGGTATGTACTCTATTAGTTTTTAATAGTCACCCTTCAGTTCCCCCATTGCTAATTATTGCATCGGATTTTTATAATCATTAACCAACACCTGGACTTCATCATTTTCGTGAATGATTCCAGGCCTTTCTACTGCACATACGATCCCCCGCCGCTTATAACCAGAACAGATTCAACACCTAATTCTTCTGCAATCCTGTCTAATTCTTCCACAGACACAATCGTTATTTGGCGGTGGTTTAGAATCTCTGTTTCTCTTGGATACATCGGCTGTCTTAGATTCCGTGCCTGTCACGCCCCGGAGTTTGATGAATTTTGTCGAAAAAGACAAACAGTGCCCTCCATTATTTGCCATTAAAAATAGCCCTTGAATAAAGAGCTCACTGTTCGCGATGCATCTCCCCAGATTTATACCATCTCATCCACGTTTTAATCTGAGAAATATTTATGATCCCATACTTATCCATAATCTCTCTATTTGTTAATTTACCTTCAATTTTATCTTTGACTACCGCCCATTTGGTTTCTCCTGAATATACGTTTTTGCCCAAGCAAAAACACCTCCGATAAATGTACTGATAACAGTGCAACATTTAGGAGGTGTTTTATATTGTCTTATTTACTTAGGTTAGTCCAAGTTTGTGTCCGTTTTCTTTTACCGTACGTATTCACCATTCCAAATATGCAATCTCTAAATCCTAACTCAGTCAAATATAATTTGCAGTTCGTTTAACGATCTAAACCCAATCATTTTTCGCCATTGCAAGTCAGGAGCCGCTAATTGAAGGTTGTCTTTCCAGTCCAGGAGTGATTTAATCGTAATTTGTGTTTCTAACCGTGCCAACGGGGCACCTAAACAAAAATGCGTGCCATATCCAAATGCAAGATGGGGATTCGGATTCCTCGTTATGTCGAATAAATGAGGATCATGGAATTTATTCGAATCGCGATTGGCAGCTCCCAAAAGGATATATACCTGGTCGCCTTTTTTAATAGTTGTTTGATGAATCTCGATATCCTCCGAAGCAATCCGAGCGGTCATCTGTGTTGGACTCTCATAGCGCAAAAACTCCTCAACCGCCCCTTCAATAAGTAATGGTTTTTCCTTTAGGTCCATCAGTTGATGAGGATGTTTCAATAAGGTAAGGATTGAATTGCTGATAAGATTGACTGTTGTCTCATGACCGGCAATAACAAGTAAAATGCAGGTTGCCAATAATTCCTCGTCTGTTAACCTGTCCCCTTGCTGTTCCTCCTTTATTAACATGCTGATAAGGTCCTCTTCAGGGCTGTGTTTCCGTCTTTTAATCAGTTCTTTAAAATAATCCCTTAAGATTATAGTAATTGCATTCCCATTGTCTAACGCCTTTCTCGAACGGGTAAAATCAATGGTTTGAATTAAGCTTGCCGCCCATTCTCTAAATTGATATCGCTCTTCTTGAGGTACTCCTATTATTTTCGCTATAATGAGACTTGCTAAAGGAAACGCTAAATCGGAAACCACATCCATTGTTTTCTTATTTTGAAACTGTTGCAGTAAATCGTTTACCGTTTCTTGGATATAAGGACGAAGATGTTCCACCATTCTAGGAGTAAATACGTTACTAACCAGTAAACGCAACCGCTTATGGTCTGGTTGATTTTTAAAAAGCATCATGTCATTTTGGGTGTTTTTTAGCCGCTCATATTTTTTTGAAGTCTGAGGCAGCGGGATGCGATTTTTAAATCTAGTATCTTTAAGAATCGCTATCGCCTCTTCGTATCCTGTCACGTACCATCCTGGATATTTTAATAGATTTCCCCAATAGATCGGATGAATGGAACGCAGCTTATCGTAAAATGGATAAGGATTTTTAAAAAACTCAGGAGAAGTAAATGAAAATGGTATGGTTTGATTTAAATCGGTTGTCATGTCACGCCCCCTAAAATACGATCACGATCGTTTTACAGAGATGTGTAACTCACATCTCTGTAAAACTCTTAAATTTATCTCATCTGGACATTCTAAGATTGAAAGGGCCTCCTAATTTGTTACTTCCTTCCCATCTAACACTTGATCTTCAAGTTCCATCCATTTATACATTTTCCTACCTCCATTTGATTGATTAGTAATGTCACATCTATGTGATCCTTTACCATTTTTTGAATGTTATCTTTTGTTATTTCTTTAAGTTTAGGTGTGATGCCTAATATAGGCACACCACATAACTCTTCAATTAGTTTCGGGTTTGTTTTTTCCGCAAGATCAGGACTTTCACTTATGCCGTTGATCACGATTCCGGCAATCGTCAGACCTAGGCTTTTTGCGTATTGAACCGTTAGAAAAATATGATTTACTGTACCAAGATTAGGTCGGGCTACAAGCACGATTGGCAGCTGTAACGCCTGAATTAAGTCACTAACTAAGAAATGTTCACCCAGTGGGACTGAAATACCGCCAGCACCTTCTACGATGAAGAATTCATGTTTTCCTCTAATCTTTTCCCAGTGACTTAATACATCTTCAATCCCCACTATCTTCCCTTCTAGCTTCCCTGCAACATACGGTGCAAGTGGTTCTTTAAATTCAAAAGGGGTAATCTCTTCATAGGATAAAGATGTTTGTGACAGTTGCTTCAGTAAGCTTGTATCACTTTCTGGATCTTCACGTGAAGTACCGCTCAACAATGGCTTAAATACGCCAACATCCACATTTTTCTCTTTTAATACAGCTGCAAGTCCACTAGAAATAATGGTTTTTCCAACTCCTGTATCTGTTCCTGTTACAAAAAAACCGTTCATTTAATCATGTTCAACTCTTTTCCGATGAAATTAAAGGACTCTAGCAAGTAATCGATTTCTTTTGAACCATGGTCGGAGGAGACTGTTAACCGGATACGACTTTCTCCAATTGGGACGGTTGGTGGACGAATCGCTGGTGCATGTATTCCTTTTTCCTGTAATTTTTTCGCAAATTGTACAGCCTTTTCGGTATCCCCAATGATTACAGGAATAATCGGTGTAAGATCCCCCTTCACGGTATAACCCATTTCTTCAAGACTGATTTTTATTTTTTTTACATTTGAAAATAACAGTTGGCGTATTTCTTTACTATCTTCAATTATCTCTATGGCTGCATACGAAGCAGCACAGATTGCCGGCGGCATGGCTGTTTGAAAAATAAAGGTTCTCGCATGGTTTAACAGAAAATCAATTAACACCTTCGAACCAGCAACAAAACCACCCTCCGTACCAACAGCTTTGCTTAAGGTTCCAATCACCACATCAGGATGAACACCAAAATATTCACTTGTGCCCCTGCCATTTTCTCCTAAAACACCTGTTGCGTGTGCATCATCAACAATAACGTAGGCATGATAGCGTTTAGCAAGTGAGAGCATCTGATCAAGAGGTGCAATCGTACCATCCATACTAAATACTCCATCTGTTACAATAAAACGCCGCTGATATGACGCTGTTTCCTTCAACTTTTCTTCAAGATCACCCATATCGACATGGCTATAAATGACTGTGTCAGCATTGGATAGCCGGCAGCCATCGATAATACTGGCATGATTTAATTGATCACTTAAAATGACATCCCCTTTTTCAGGCAATGACGATAGCACACCGACATTCGCTAAATAACCGCTTGAAAACAGGAGAGCTTCCTCCGTTTGCTTGAAGCTTGCAATTCTTTCTTCAAGTTTTTGATGCCATTCAGTGTGACCTGTAGTTAACCTTGAGCCACTGCTTCCTACTCCAAAATCATGTAGGCTCGTTTCTGCCGCATAAACCAATCGTCGATCATTCGCCAGCCCTAAATAATTATTTGATGAAAAGACGATCTGTCTCTGACCATCAATCAACATCTCAGGAAGCGGAGCCGTATTCATTGTTCGAAACTTTCGATACAAACCAGCCTCTTTGGTCTTGTCTAATCGATGGCTTAACCATCTATCAAGCTCCAACACTCGTCACTCCATTTGTTACCTCATTGATGGCTTCTTTCATGATCATGACCATCGCTTTAATTTCTTCCCTAGTACTAACAAGCGGAGGAAAAAATACAATGACATCACCTAATGGTCTCGTTAACATACCAAGCTCTCTCATTTTTAAAGTAACCTGATAACCTACTCGTTTATGAGCAGAAAAGGGCTCCTTTGTTTCCTTTGAGTAAACAAGCTCTATTCCACACATAAAACCAAGTTGCCTAATATCCCCAACGTGCGGAAGCGATTGCAGCTCTTGTAGGAGTAAATGGAGATACTCTGCCTTTTTGGCTACCTGTTCTACAATATTTTCAGATTCAAACAAACGTAAATTTTCAATTGCAACTGCACATCCAAGCTGATTTCCTGTATAAGAATGACCGTGGAACAACGTTTTTAACTTTTCATAGTCATCATAGAATGCCATATAGATTTCCTCTGTTGTCAATGTACCAGCAATTGGCAAATAGCCTCCTGTAATCCCTTTCCCAACTGCCATTATGTCTGGTTGGACACCTTCGTGTTCACAGGCAAACATTTTCCCCGTACGTCCAAATCCAGCCGCTACTTCATCAACAATCATTAAGACATCATATTTTGTACAAAGCTTACGTACACCTGCCAAAAATCCTTCTGGCATCACAATCATACCTCCGGCTCCTTGGACCATTGATTCAATAGTAAGTGCAGCGATTTCTTGGTGATTTTCATTCAGGAGCTGTTCAAGTATATCTAAACATTCATCGCGGCACTGTACAGGATCACCACTCTTAGAGTGATATACGTAAGGAATTGGTGCTTTAAAACTCTCAAACATTAATGGGCCGTACACTTGATGGTAAAGCTCGATTGAACCAACACTAACGGCCCCAATCGTATCGCCATGATAGCCATTTTGCATCGCTATAAATTTTTGTTTCTCTGGCCTACCAATATTCATCCAATATTGAAACGCCATCTTAAGAGCAATTTCCATCGCTTCTGCTCCACTATCTGAATAAAAGACACGCGTTAACTTTTCAGGACTTATTTCAATTAGTTTTTCAGCAAGCTCTGTTGCTGGAACATTTGTCATCCCCAACAATGTAGAGTGGGCTATTTTTTCAAGTTGTTTCTTAATCGCTTGATCCAATTCTTTTTTTCGGTGGCCATGTACATTGAGCCACAAAGCAGAAAATCCATCATAATATTCCTTACCATAAATGTCTTTTACTTTAATTCCGTTTCCACTCTCAATAATGAAAGGATTTTCATCATAATCTTTCATTTGAGTGAAAGGCAGCCAAAGATACTTTTTACTTTTTTCAATTAACTCTTGTGTCATTCTCTTCCTCCCAATGAATAAAAATTGGCTGTTTTTCTAAGTAGTGTATGTATGAATGAAGATCGCTTAAGCCATCCACAAAGAAGATTCGACAGCCGTGTTCATCTCCGTATTCTTTTAATTTTGTAATGCGTTGATAGCCTAGCTTTTTACTAGCTACATAGCCTGTTATGTATTCAGGATCATCTGACCAACATAATTCTGCGACAGTAGCTGGGTGCTCATTCACCTTTGTTGCAAGTACAAGTGCCTCCTTCACTCTGGAATTCTTAGGCATCTTATAGTAGTCAGCCCATTTTTCAAAATTCGTGTCCAACCAGTCCATTCTGGAAACACGCAAGCCCTTTTCTTTCCGTTCATCAATTCGTTCACCTGAATGAATATCAATCAAAATAGCGCCCCTGATTCCTGAATATTCAGTCATCAGTTGATACGCTTTTTCAATGCTCGTTCTTGGGATCCCCTCTCTCTCCAAAAGTCTCCTGGCGAATGATTGCCCTTCATCTACTGATTCCACTTCATTTGTCGCAATTTGTAATGGCTTAACTAGTTTTATAGGCTCGTCAATAGATTCAAACTGAATCTGCATAAAATCTGGGTTTCCTCTTGAATGAGTTAAGCCCTTTTCCAATAAAGCATTCACTGCATGTTTCATATTGCTATATGTTGAAAGTAGTTCTCCACCGGATATATGCTTTCCACCATGTTCATGAGGTCCATTCTTGGCAGCTCTCATTCTAATGCTATAATACTTTCCCTCTTGCATACCTTCTACCTCCCAACCTTGTAATTTGTTGTTAATCGAATATCAGCAATCATTTTAAAAATAATTCTGGGGATCTCTGCAATAATTAAAGGCCTAAGTACAATAGTTTTCTAATAGAACTACTATAATAAGCACAGGTTAAAATGTTCGAAATACTTCAATAATCTACTCGCAACAATCCGGTAAATCACTGAAATTCCAACGTTTCAACTACATTCGCCTCTAATTGTAAACCAAAATCAATGATAGGTTAACAATTAGAATAATAAGATAGTTACCCTTTTCTGTCAATATTGTTAACAAAATTGTATTGGTAATTTAAAAGTTATTAAAGAAAAAAAAGGAATAAACCATTTTTAAGTACTTTTAGGTTTATCCCAAATTATTGTCTTGTTTTGGTTTTTCTTTAATAGCTTTTTACAGGTGGAATGGATGTAACTAACAGTTCCTATTGAATCTGTTCAGAAATATGACTTAATGCTTCTCCAGCTTCGTTTACATGAATGTTGACTGTTGATAGATCACCAATCGCACAAATACCAATCATTTCACCATTTTGTACAACTGGAATGCGACGGATTTGATGGTCTGCCATCATACGAGCACATTCATGTACATCTGTATCAGGCGAACAAGTGATTACATCCGAAGTCATACAATCATGGCAATGAACGGAATTGCTGTCTTTCCCATCAGCTACACAATTCAATACAATATCACGATCTGTAATCATTCCAACAACTTTTCTACCTTCACAAACTGGAACAGAACCACAGTTGATATCACGCATTATTCTTGCGGCTACTGTCACAGAGTCATGTGATGCACACACCTTAACATCCTTTGTCATAATGTCTTGTACCATTGTCATTGTTTTTTCCTCCTATTGGTGATTGATTTTTCCTTTGTATTTTCTCCATGCGAATCTAAATTATTACTCAAAATTACACTTTTTATGTGAATCCTATTTATTAATCTCAAAGATTTAAATTCAGATATATATAAATATACAAAGCCGGTGATTATGATAAAGTATTCCCAATTGATAAAAGCCTTTGCTCTCGTTGAGCAAAGGCAACTTTTTTACGGGTTCCTTCTATTATATAATGTTATTTTTCGATTTTCTTTCGTACTCCTTTACTAACTTATAAAGAGTTGTCTTTTTCACCCCTATACCATGCGTCGCCTTCACAGCTGTCATCTCTCCCGTTTTCCATCGATGATAAGCTTGTTGGCCTCACGCAGTTTTTGAAGTTAGAGGAGATTCTATAGGTACATGAAAAATCCGTATAATTAATTAGACCTACATCTCGAAGCCAGCCTAATCTATTGCAGGATTAATAGATGTTTTTATACCAGAACCAACAAAAAGATGTTTAGACCGCGTACTGTATCTGAACATCTTTTTGTATTATTTACATCGCTTTTTCCTTTTTTGAAGTAGAAGTAGCTGGAGAGTGCTCCCAACATTCAATGCCTTCATAATTTTTAATACAATCTTTATAAAAGACAGGATCTTTACCAGCTTTTTTCTGTTTCATGTAATCCGTTAAAGCAGCAAAGGCTATTTTTGCTAGTAATGTAATAGCAATCAAGTTTATGATAACCATAAAGCCCATAAATAAATCCGCTAAATCCCATACAAACTGGACCTTTGCAATGGAACCGAATACAATCATGGCTAACACGCTTATTCGGTATAGCATCAACCATACTTTACTTGTGTGTAAAAATCGAATATTTGTTTCCCCATAATAATAGTTACCGATTAACGCACCGAATCCAAATAGAAAAATAAAGATAGCCAGACAGCCTGATGCCCAGGAACCGACATGTTCACTTAATGCTGCTTGTGTAAGTGCAATACCACTTAGCCCTGGTTGTTTGTAAGCATCAGAAAGTAAAATAATAAATGCTGTGCTTGTACAGATGATCAGAGTATCCGTTAATACGCCAAATGCTTGAATAAGTCCTTGTTTAACCGGATGACTTGTTGTTGCCGTTGCGGCAACGTTTGGCGCACTCCCCATTCCAGCTTCATTCGAGAACAAACCACGTTTAACTCCATTCATGAGTGCAGCGCCGATTGAACCGCCTGCTATTTGTTCAAAGCCAAACGCGTTTTTAACAATAAGAGAAAGAATTTCCGGCATTTTTGTTATGTTCGTAGCTATGATAAATAATGCAATACCAATGTATAACACAGCTAGAATCACAACCTTGTATTCAGCCATTTTTGCAATACGCTTCACACCGCCAAAGATAATCGCAGCGAAAGCAAGTGCCATGATAATCCCTAAAGTTAAACGATCTGTACCAAATGAGTTCTCAAAAGCAATTGAAACGGTATTTGATTGTACAGAATTGAATACAAGACCGAAAGAAAGCGTAATTAAAATGGAGAATACTACTCCCATCCAACGTTTGTTTAATCCTTTTTCCATATAATAGGATGGGCCGCCGCGGAAACCATTTTTATCTTTTACTTTATATACTTGCGCTAACGTACTTTCAATAAAGCTGGATGCTGAGCTAATAATAGCAATAACCCACATCCAGAATACCGCTCCAGGACCGCCTAATGCAATCGCAATCGCAATTCCTGTGATATTACCTGTCCCAACGCGAGCGGCCATACCAATACAGAACGCTTGAAATGGGGAAATGTTGTCTTTAGCACCAGTTCTCCCTTCCATTAAAACACGGACCATTTCCTTTAACATTCGAAACTGTACAAATTTCGATTTAAATGTGAAATAAATCCCGCAAGAAACAAGCATAATAATTAGTAATTTTGACCAAAGGAATTCATTTGTTACACCAATCATATTTTGTAATAATTGTGGCATTTTACCACCCCTTATTAAAATTTAGTAGTTTATATTGAAGCAATTAGGACATCAGTTTGATAGAAATGGTTCGAATCGAAGTAGAGTCAGTGCCGGCGATGGTGCCACCTGCTGCTGGAATCTTAATATAAGATCATTTTTTAACAGGGTTTATTGCATCAGCATCATTTGCAGAGTTAGCTGATCTCCGTATAGACATGGATGCTAATGCAGCGGAAGAAAATGTTTCTTTGTCGCTGTGGTAAGAAACCATTGAAATGTAATTTTATTATGCTATGTATAGATCTTGTACCACTCCTTTCATGGCCGCATACGTATTTGTTAAAGCAATAGATGAATAAATTTCATCAGAAAGCAATTCTTGAAATGGCCTTGATGAGCACAGGCAATGGTTAATGAAACGAGACTGTAATCACTTCTACTGATAACCTCATCACAGGCAGGTTTCGAAAATTAGAAACTTACAAATACTGTTAATCGCCTTCATGTTTCTTCTCTCTAACAAAAATGTAGTTTTAATTTATAATAGAAACTACATAATCATAGGTAAAGGATCTCAGTAAGGATTTTACAGCCCTTCATTTTTTCGAAAGCTTCTTTTGCTTCTTTTTCAGTGTCAAACTCAAACATGTTTAGATTGTTTTTTGAATGGACAGTGATAATCCACAAGAAAATCTCCTTCTTCCATATAATTGTAGAAAATCTCGCATTTTAGATCCAGCCCCGGAAATGTGAGGCCTCAGCCAGTTTTCTTATTCCAACCATATACGCTGCTAAGCGCATATTAACTTGATGGACATGTGTTGTTTGATAAATATTTTCAAAAGAATCGACCATTACTTTTCGTAATTTTTCAGCCACCTCTTCCTCTGACCAATAAAATCCTTGATTGTTCTGAACCCATTCAAAGTAAGATACGGTGACACCACCTGCACTTGCCAATATATCCGGAACAAGGAGGATTCCTCTTTCATCCAAAATTTTGGTTGCTTCAAGGGTTGTTGGCCCGTTAGCTGCCTCCACTACGATGGAAGCTTTAATACGATTGGCGTTTTGTGCTGTAATTTGGTTGGAAATGGCAGCCGGCACCAGAATGTCACATTCTTTTTCCAGTAATTCTTGATTCGTGATAACATTGTTAAATAAAGGTGTTACTGTACCAAAACTATCGCGTCGATCGAGCAGGTAATCAATATTAAGCCCTTCTGGATCATAAAGAGCACCATATGCATCCGAAATACCAATCACTTTTGCTCCAGCATCATGCATGAATTTGGCCAAAAAGCTTCCTGCATTCCCAAAACCTTGAATCACTATGCGAGCACCTTGCAATTCAATGTTTTTTTTCTTTACCGCTTCTTCAATACAGATGGTTACACCCCGGGCTGTTGCCGTTTCACGTCCATTTGACCCCCCTAAAACAAGGGGCTTGCCCGTAATGAATCCTGGAGAATCGAATTCACGAAGGCGGCTATACTCATCCATCATCCAAGCCATGATTTGAGAGTTTGTATATACATCGGGTGCCGGTATATCTTTTGTAGGCCCGACAATTTGGCTGATGGCACGAACATAACCACGACTCAATCTTTCCAGTTCTGCAAACGACATTATTCTCGGGTCACACTTAATGCCGCCTTTTCCACCACCGAAAGGGAGGTTCGCAATGCCGCACTTTAAACTCATCCAAATAGACAAGGCTTTTACCTCTTCTTCGTTCACTTCTGGGTGAAAGCGTACGCCTCCTTTTGTCGGACCTACTGCATCATTATGTTGGGAACGAAAACCGGTAAACACTTTAATCGAACCATCATCCATTTTTACAGGTATGCGGACAGTGAGCATTCGGATAGGTTCTTTGAATAATTCAAATTCATTATTTGAATAACCTAATTTATCCAACGCCTCTTTTATGACCGTTTGTGTAGAAAGAAATAAATCTAGAGATTCCTTTTCTTTTTTCTGTTCTTCGGCTAGGCTTTCTACAGTATTTGTTAATGCCATTAATATCACCCCATAATTTGAAGAATAAAAGTTTTATTGCATCGTTTTCTTAATTTCGTATGAATTTTTCAAATGTCCAATGAAATCTTTTCTTATAAGATGTTTTTAGAAAATACACAGATCCCATTCTTGCGATAGATGTTTCAATAGCTTAACACCCGTCAGGCTATTGCCATACTGATCAATTGCTGGTCCATAAATACCAATTCCACATCCATCTTGAAAAGGCAGTTCTCTTTTCATACTTGGGGGAACTGTTGCTAAAATACCTCCCGATACCCCGCTTTTGGCTGGCACTCCGACAAAGGCGGCAAATTTGCCTGAAGCATTGTACATTCCACAGGTAAGCATTAAGGCTTTGGAAAGTCTGGCCACTTCAACAGGCATTACTTGTTGTTTTTGAATTGGGTGATATCCATCATGAGCAAGAATCATTCCAATCAGGGCTATATCTTCCGTATTTACTTCTAAAGAACACACCTTCAGATAAACTTCTAAAGCTTCATCCACCTCTGATTCTAAAAAACCCGTCTCTTTTAAATAATAGGCTATTGCTCTATTTCGATTGGCAGTCTGCCATTCTGACTGAAAAACCTCCGCATTGATGTTCGGACGTTTCCCTATCATTTTTTCGATAAATTTGTAAAGAAACTCCAATTTATTTTTTGATGATTCTCCCGGAAGCAGTGATGCGATGGTAATTGCTCCTGCATTGATCATGGGATTAAACGGCTTACCTGGTTTATGCATTTCAAGGCGGATAATGGAGTTAAAGGCATCTCCAGTTGGTTCCACATCGACCCGATCTAACACATAAGGAATTCCGCGACTTACACATGCCGCTATAAAGCTGATCACTTTTGAGATACTCTGCAATGTAAAAGGGACTTGCCAATCACCCGACTTGACGACTAGTCCATTTGATCCTACGATACAAATACCTAACTGTGACGGGTTTGCCTTTCCCAAAGCAGGAATGTAGCTTGCACATCGTCCTTCTGTACCATAGGAACGATAATGAGCCACCCATTCATCCAACCAATCCTGCCTTTGGTTCCCGATTTGATCTCTTTCCTTTTTTTTAATCTTGTGAATCAACTCTTCCAACCCTCTCTTTCTAAATTCTTTTTTAGGGAAAACATTTCACACTCAAAAGAAAACGCTTTCTATTTTCTGATAGAATGATATAGGTGATTCTATAATTAGAACTACAAAAGATAACAAAAACCTACAGAAAATTTTTTATCTTTCGTTTAATTTTTTATTCAAACAAAATTGGAGTATTTAATAATAAAGTTTGCATTGTATTGTGGCCAATCTATCTGTATACTAATTTTCAGAAAAATGAGGAAGTGATCTGCTTGAACATCAGTCCTTTAGTAAAAAAAGAACTATTCATTCTCGTTTTAATGATGATAACAGTCCCTTTGGCGGGTGAATTAAATTTCTATCCGATTAATGAAACGTTCCGGGTCAGTTTTGGTGTACCAATATTTTTATTCTTTTTGTTATTGTTCCGAAAAATCCCCGCTATTTTGTCTGGTTTATTGACAGCTATACAAGTTGTGGTCTTTCGTATTTTACTAGAATTCATCAACCAAGGTAATATGAATTTGACTTCCTCTTTTGAAGCTAATTTTCCTAGTTTTTTCTTTTATTTTGCCTATGCTTGTTTCTTTTATTTGGCAAAAGTAAACCGATTTTATCACCGTCCTATTTTAATTGGATTGATTGGCATCACCATCGAAATATTGTCGGATTTGACAGAGATAATGATGCAATATTTCGTATTGGGAACAACGATTAAATTGGCAGCACTTAGCGAAATTCTGATTATGGCGATTTCACATAGCTTTCTGGTTGTCAGCTTTTTCACGATCATGCAGTTGTATGAGGCACAAGCAAGGGAAAAACAAATAAGAAAACAAAATGAGCATATGCTCATGCTCATTTCCAATTTATACGAGGAATCAATTCATTTAAAAAAAACATTGCTAGATGCTGAAAACATCACAAAAAAATCATATGATCTATACAAATGCTTAAATGTTTTGCAAAACGAAGGGACGACTGCCCATACAGTCGAGGACCTCGGCAGGCAGGCATTGACAATAGCCGGCGAAGTCCATGAAATAAAAAAAGATAACCAACGTATTTATGCGGGACTTTCAAAACTTATTTCTGATGAAAGTTTTACAGATTATATGAACCTGGTTGAACTTGTTTCCATTATCAAACGAACAAATGAAAAATATGCCAGTATCCTTGGAAAAAATATTCAAGTTGAATATTCCATTACAGGAGCTCATCCTCCTTACCATGTTTTTACCCTTTTATCGATTATCAATAATATCGTCACTAACGCCATAGAAGCCAGCGATAAAACGGGCAAGATTACCATTAGTATTGAAAGGGAAAACCATTTGGTTAAATTCCAGATCAAAGATAATGGCCCTGGTGTTATCCAGAAACATAAAAATTTAATTTTCAAGCCTGGGTTTACCACTAAATATGATTATTCCGGAAATCCATCAACGGGAATGGGATTATCCTTTGTAAAAGAGATAGTTGAACAACTTGAAGGTGATATTACAGTGCAGAATAGATTAGAAGGAACAGGGTCCATTTTCACTATCCGCTTATCGGCCAATCATTTAATGGAGAAAGGGTGATTTGTTACTTTTTCATATAATAGATGATGATGAAGCCGTTCGTTCGATGCTGGCTCAAATCATCGAAGACGAGGGCTTAGGGGAAGTGGCCGGGGAGGCAGCAGATGGATCCTTATTGGATGGAAACAGGTTAGACATTGATATACTTGAGAGAGTCCTTGCATAGTCTCAATGACGGAAAAACTTCACTAAACCGTTGTTTAGTGAAGTTTTTCTGTTATAAGAAGAGAAAAATATACTATTCGTTAACAAAATAAGAGGGCTTACATGTTTTGACCTGATACGCCATAATCTTTGATTGTTAATTTTACGTTATAGTGAATCGGAACCTCACTGAATGTTTGATCCCAATCTTTTTTAACCTTACCCCACACTTGCGTTTCAGGAAGAACTGTCGCACCTAGCTTGACGAAATGAACATTAATGTATTTTTTTGAAGGCCTCTTTTGCTTCTGCTTCTGTCTCAAATTTAAACATTGTAATATTTGAATCTAAATACTGAGTGATAATCCACATTAAAATCCCTCCCTAATTTAAAGATTACCTATTTGCTAGTCCTGCTGACTAACTTAACTAAATTAACATAAGCTTTGTTGACCTTAAGGATAATTTGTTGTTAAAAAAGCAGCTAATTTTTTGCTCTTTTGTTTTCTTTCTTTGCGAACTCTTGCTCGCTCTGGTGCGGTCTCATGCAATTTTTTCTCTTCTTCTGTTTCCGGAATAACCTGTGGAACATGTGTTGGACGTTTATGTTCATCAAGTGCGACAAATGTTAATAGAGCTGTTGCTGCAATTGTACGTTTACCACTTTTTAAATCTTCAGCAATAATTTTCACAAAAACCTCCATAGACGATGTCCCTGTCCATGTCACATATGATTCAAAACAGACCGAATCTGTTGTACGAACAGGATATAAGAAGTCAACTGAATCAGTTGAAGCAGTTACACATTCCCTGCGACTATGGCGAGCCGCAGAAACAGACGCTACCTGGTCCACATCACTCATTAATTTTCCTCCAAATAATGTATTGTGATTGTTTACGTCATTTGGAAATACACGACTTGTTCGTATAACTCGTGATTCTTTACAATATTTTGCTTCCATATATATACTCCCCTATTGAACTACTGGCACAATCTTCTACGAAATAACTTTAATTTGGTCTACCCTATAAAGCTCTTAGTCTTCTAATAATTAAGTTTCTGGATCTTACAAATAACTAGTTGACAGTGCCAAGAAACTAACGATTTCTTTTTCCATCCCAATCCAGTGATCGTAGGAAAGGGCAATATACATGTTTGATTTTTTGCATACCGAGAATCCCCCCTTGTAGGCTTTTTAAGATCGGCGTTGACATTAAGGATTTAAAGACTCCGCCGTTTGTGATAGTAAAGCCAAGATTTGGACCATGAAAGTTTGGACATTGATTTTGTTGGGTTTTTTGTATTTCCATGCACAATATCCCCCATGATTCTGTTTCTCCTTATGTTTTTCCTTGAAAGAAGTAATTATTAATTTCTTATGACTAAGAATAATGCAATTATTGAAATAAATAAAATGATATAAAATTATAATCACATATAAAAAACTTTTATATCCTATAAATTCAGGAGTTAATAATGGATTACCGTTATTAACAAATAGTTAAAAAAAACCAACTAAATCGGCAATGAATCCATCATAGAAGAAGTCAGCGAACTTCAACATTCCTGAAATATTGAGTTCAAGCTGTGCTGTATCTTGGACATCCAATAATTCTTTTTGGAAGTTACTCTTAAGGACGCCTTTTAGTCATAAACCAATGTAAGTGCCAGGCACTGATCGCCTTAAAAAAGTATCCTAAATAGTTTACTTTTAAGAAACAGCTTCAAAAGGAAGGATTGTTAGAAGCCTTCATTTAAAAAGGAACCACGGCATATCATGCCACGATTCCTTTCTTTGCTGAATATAAATGTCACTGCTTTAAGAATGACTTCTATCTTATTCTTGTAATCAGACGCTTTAAACTTACTGCATGAGTAAAAATGACTAAATTTTTAATATATCCTCTTCGTTTGGTAAGGAAGATATCGCTCCTACCCTTGTACATACAAGTGCCCCTACTTTATTTGCAAATAGAATGATCTCTTTCAGTTTACTAAAATCATTAATAATTGTATTAATGGACTCCAAGTTTGCAAACTGATATAAAGCAGCACCGACAAATGCATCACCAGCACCGGTAGAGTCAATTGAATTTATTTCTATACTGTTTATTACACCCACATCATTTCCATTTGAAAGAAGAGTTCCTTCACTTCCAAGAGTCACAGCCACAATTTTCGCTCCCAAATGATGGAGCTTCTCTATTCCTTCATACTTATCCATTTTTCCAGTGATAAGTTCAAGCTCCTCTTCACTGACTTTTACAAAATCAGCCATGGATATACCTTTTCTAGCTAAACTAATAAATTCTTCCATTCTATTTTTCCATAAATCCTTACGGAAATTAGGGTCAAATGATAGGAATATTCCACTATTTTGCGCAAACTCCATTGCATTAAAATAGGTTGTTTTAAATGGGTTATCAAGTAAAGCTGTTGCGGATCCAAAGTGTATTATTTTTGCTCTACTTAGTCTATCTAAATTTAAGTTTTCGTCTGTTAGATGTTGATCTGCTCCTCTATTGAATACAAAATCCCTTTCACCGTCTGCTTGGAGAGAAACAAATGCTAAGGTTGTTGATGCTAAATCATCAGTAACAACCATCGATGTATCTACACCCACCTCTTTTAAAGTTTCTTTCAAAAATGATCCAAATGGATCATTTCCCACTTTTCCAATAAGACTCGCCACCCCACCTAGCTTTGAAATGGCAGCTGCTACATTCGCTGGGGCACCTCCAGCCTTCTTTAGGAAATGATCACCTTCTTTTAAATTAACATCAATATCTGTACAGAAAAAATCGATTAACAGCTCTCCAACGCACATAACTGAGCGGGATGTTTTATTCATTTATTTTCCACTCTCCATTCTTATCGCTTCTATTAATATAGAATACAAAGTATCTAGATCTATATCATAAACAGTTCCCTATTTTGTATATAGAGAGATTTAAATAGCTCATATTGCTCATTATATACATATCCATTCTTTTCATTTGGCTCTACTAGCCTATCACTCTTTTTTACCATTTCACTTACTGCTTCTTCCATTGAATTGAAGACTTTTGTACCTACAGCTGCCATAATTGCTGCTCCTTTACAGGCATGTTCCTTCGTCAAGGTAGTACATATACTTTTTTGAAAAACGTCTGCTACAATTTGCATCCATAAATCACTTTGGATAAATCCACCTGAAGCGATAACCTGCTCAACAGGTATTTGTAGTTCATTAAAAATCTCTAATGAATCACGCAATGAAAAAGCAACACCTTCCATCACCGCTCTCAACATGTGGTAACGATTGTGCTTTAATTGAAGTCCAAAAAACATCCCTTTAGCATTAGCATCCATATGGGGTGTTCTGTCTCCATTTAAATATGGTAGGAAGAGTAACTTTTCACTACCTGATGGAATCTTACTAGTTTCTTTGTTTAACTTAGTAAAGTCTGTGATATATAAAATATTTTCCATTAACCATTTTAATGATAGTCCTGCACTTAAATTAGCACCTAATATGTACCAGTTTTTCACATGACAGAATGTATTTGTACGATATAGTCTGTCATGAACTGGTTGATTTACAGGGGAAAATAACTGTCCTCCTGTTCCAATCGTACAGGAAATTGTCCCCGAAGAAAGGATGCCATTCCCAACAGCCTGCATCGGCTGATCCCCTCCACCATATACGACAGGGGTTGCTAATTTCAATCCAGTTTCATTGGCTGCAATTCGTGTTACGTAACCAGCGATCTCGTATGGCTCACGGCATAGTGGAAAAAGGTTCCTATTTATCCCTAACTTTTTAATTAGATCTTCAGCCCATTCTCTTCTTTCTATATTAAATATTAATGTTCCACAAGCATCTGTTGAATCTGTACCAATTTCACCAGTTATTCTGTAACGTATATAATCTTTAGGTAAAACCACTTTATCTATTTTTTCATAATTAAAAGGTTCATGGTCTTTTATCCACATTAAAGAAGGCAGTAAAAAACCAGGAGAAAGTGCATTCAGTGTTTGCCTTCCTACTTCTTCCTTTTGGATTTTATTATGTATGGAGTGGATTTGCTGCTGACTTCTTTGGTCACACCAAATGATCGCTGGTCTTATTACTTGTTTGTCTTTATCAAGTATTACTAAACCATGCATTTGTCCAGAAAAACTAATTCCAGTAATTTCAACCTCATATCCCCCCACTTTTTGTAAACAATGCTGTATGGTCTTCTTTGTAGCTCTCCACCATTCTTCAGGATCTTGTTCTGCCCAATTTCTTGCAGGAGTATTTATGCTATATACCTCACTATCTGAAAAACACTCTGTTCCAGTATAGTCAATCAGGCATGTCTTCACACTAGATGTTCCAAGATCTATTCCAAGCAAGTACTTCATCAAATACCCCCTTTTTGATCGCAAAATTGCATGAAAAATGAAGGCTGTCGATCATTCGACAGCCTTTAAAATGTCTTACTTCCAATGAAAAAATCCACTTATTGGAAAGATATTTCATCTTTTTTACCTTTATTACTCTTGTTCTCTACATTGTTAAATGCATCTGTTGAATTCCATTAAGCTGCACTATTTCCACGTAAGCGATCTAATAATACCGCGGCAACAATTACTCCACCTTTGACAACAAGCTGCCAATAATAGTTAACGTCCATTAGAGTTAAGCCATTACTAATAACGCCCATAATTAATACCCCAATGATCGTTGCTTGTATCTTTCCTTTACCACCTGTTAGACTAGTTCCGCCCAAAATAACCGCTGCAATTGCATCTAACTCATACATTTGTCCTGCAGTTGGTTGACCAGAATACAACCTGCCAGCTAAAACAACCCCACCTAAACCTGCTAATAATCCACTGATGGAATAAACATTAATTAATGACTTCTCAACCTTAATCCCTGTTAATCGTGCTGCTTCTTCATTTCCACCAATGGCATAAATATGGCGGCCAAACATGGTATACTTTAAAACATAAAACATAACGACATAAACAAAAATCATGATATAGATAGGAGTTGGTATTCCGAAAATAGCTCCGCCACCAATGAATTTGAACGTTTCATTTTGTAAAACAATCGGATAACCACCACTAATGACATAAGCAAGACCTCGAACATAGGTGAAACTACCTAATGTAACAATAAATGCTGGTAATTTGGTTTTAGCAGTGAAAAATCCATTTATTAGTCCTACTGCATACCCTACAGCCACACCTGATATCATGGCAATGACGGGGTTAACTCCTGCTGAAGAGACCATAACTGAAATAACACCGGATAAAGCAACTGTTGACCCGACCGACAAATCAATTCCACCAGTTAATATCACAATTGTCATTCCAGCAGCTAGAACAGCAATGATGGAAACCTGCTTTAATACATTTAACATATTGGCCGTTTCTAAGAAATTAGGCGCGGTAAAAGAAAGGACAACACATAATAAGATTAAAATCATGATCATACCCAATCGATTCCATAATCCGTGAAGGATCTTCCCAACATGAAGGCTTTCTCTTTGTGATATTGTTTGAGTATTTCCCCTCATTTTCTTTACTCCCCCCTAGTAGCTAAGTACATAATTTTTTCCTGTGTGGCTTCTTCTCTCGAAAGTTCTCCTGTTAATCTTCCTTCGCACATGACGAGGATTCGATCACTTACGCCTAAAACTTCCGGAAGCTCAGATGAAATCATTAAAACTGCCAAGCCATTTTCGGCAAGCTTCGAAACAATTTTATGTATTTCAGTCTTTGCCCCAATATCCACACCTCTCGTGGGTTCATCAAGCAGTAATACTTTAGGTGCGATGGACAGCCATCTTGCGATCACAACTTTTTGCTGATTACCACCACTTAAGTTCGATACCTGCTGTTCCGGTGAGGCAATTTTTATGTTTAGTTCTTTTATATAACGATCAGCGGTAGCATTCACTTCTTTCCAACTAACAATTCCTGCCTTCGTATGCTTTTTCAACTCTGCCATTAAAATATTCTCTTTTACAGACATAGATAAAAATAATCCTTGCTCTTTCCTGCTTTCAGGTACATGAGCAATCCCATTAGCCATTGCATCTATAGGGGATTGTATTTTAACGGACTTTCCATCTACAAATATTTCGCCACTTTTCAACTCAGATGCACCAAATAGAGCCCTAACTAACTCTGTTCTCCCCGCACCTACAAGCCCTGCTAAACCAATAATTTCACCTGGATAAATTTTAAACGAAACGTTTTTAACAATGGTGTTATCTGAAACATTTCTCAGTTCTAGAACAGGGGAACTGCTTTTTGAAAGTTTTTTAGGATCAGAAGACTTATCTCGATTAAACAAATCTTTTAAATCACGACCTACCATTAGCTTCACAAGGTGATCAGGGTTTGTCTCTTCAATGGGGCCACTTGCAATCCACTCACCGTCACGTAAGACAGTAAATCTATTAGCAATCGTAAAGATTTCTTCCATTCTATGAGAAATATAAACGATGGCAACACCCTGTTTTTTTAAATCCTCAATAATATCAAATAGTTTCATAATTTCTTTATCTGTTAAAGAGGCTGTTGGTTCATCCATAATAAGAACCTCTGCCTTAAAGGATAATGCTCGGGCGATCTCCACCATTTGTTGTTGAGCAACGCTTAGGGTTGAAACCAATTGGCGTGGGTCAAGATTAGAACCCATTGAATCCAACACCTTTTGTGCACTTTTATGCACCTCTCCCCACTTAACCATCCCTAACCGATTTCTCGGAAAGGTTGAACCCATTAAGATATTTTCACTAATCGACAAATTGGGAGAAAGGCTTAATTCCTGATGAATAACATTTATTCCTTTGTTCCTTGCATCAACAGGATCCTTCCACAAAGTCGGCTGACCTTTAAAATAGATCTTTCCACCATTATTATCAGGTGTATAGATCCCTGCTAAAATTTTCATAAAAGTTGACTTTCCGGCTCCATTCTCACCCATTAAGGCATGTACTTCACCTGGATAAAGTTCAATTTTCACATTGTTTAATACGGTTACACCTGAGAACGTTTTACTAATTCCTTCCATATTTAACACTGGATTTTTATGACCATGTTGAACCTTCACTACCCGCTCTGTAACTGCCATACTTTTATCTCACCCCTTTTTTTAATTTGAAAAGGGCTGAACAAGGGTTCTTCCTTATCAGCCCTTTTGATTGGAGGAGGCTTACCACCCTAGGTAAGAATCTAATTTATCTTGAGTAACAAGTTTAACCGGAACTTTAATAAGGTCTTCTACGTCTTCGCCATTTTTCACTTTCATTCCAATTTCAACTGCCTTTTTCACCATTTCACTTGGTGATTGCGCGGAAGTTGCCTTAATAGTACTTCCCTTTTTGGCCATCGCTTCTGTCACTTCAGGAGCACCATCTACACCTACAATAAAAAATTCATCTTTACGATCAGCTTGCTCTTGAGCAATTTCAACACCGATTGCTTCAGGGTCATTGATGGCAAATACGGCGTCAATAGAGCCTGATGGATTAGCTTGTAAAATACTTTCCATAACGGTTAATGCCTTTTCACGATTTCCTTCGCCGTTTTGCTTCGCTACTATTTTAATTTTAGAATCTTTAATAGCTTCCTCAAACCCTTTAATACGGTCTGTTACGGCTGAAACAGGAGGTCCATCAATGATAGCAATGTTTCCTTTTCCACCTAATTGTTCAATGACATATTCTCCAGCTAGTTTACCAGCTTGATAGTTATCCGATGTAACAGTAGCATCAACACCACCTTCAGCATTCGTATCTACAGCGATTACAGGAATACCAGCGTCTTTTGCCTGTTGAACAGCTGCTGCAATTCCTTTTGTATCAACAGCATTTAATAAAATAACATCTACTTTTTTTGTAATGAAGTTTTCAATTTGAGAAGTTTGCTTTGCGAGATCATATTCTGCACTTTCAACAAAAACCTCTGCACTTAATTCTTTCCCTGCTTCTTCAACCCCTTTTGACATGGCAACAAAGAAAGGATTGGCCAAAGTACCCACAGTTAGTCCTATTGTTAACTTTTTGTCACCTTTTTGCTCTTTGTTATCTTTCGGAGATTCACTTGATGATTCACTAGCACTAGTACACGCAGTCATCACAACCATTACAAACATTAAAACTAGTATTAATAGCATTTTTACATTTTTTCTCATTATGATCCCCCTAGTTTTTATAAACTTAAAGATTACTTAAAGAAGTTAAATTTGTTATCGCTTTCAGTTTTAATTGCATCACCTCCTTAAAAATAGTTTTTAGGTTGTACAAATAGATCTATAAATCCTTTCTGCTAGATTATTAGGTATAAACCCCTCTGTTAGCGTTTTCATATCTTTGAAAATAAAACCATTTCAATGATTATTTTTGGAGTTTTATTTGAACGTTATTGCTCATTTATGATTGTTTTTGAATGTTTTAAGTTAATTCAGATTATATTATGACTGTTTTTAATTGTCAACAATTCCAGATTTATACAAAAATATATTAATATAGCTAAATATGAACTATTCAAATAGAAGTTCTCACACATCGTGGCATATATTTCAATGATGTTTGACAATCTTTTCTATAAAGAAAGGAATCTACTTTTTATGCTTATTTATTATATTGGTAAAATGCAACAAAAATAAAAAATGGATGCCCGCAAGGATTCGAAAATGTCTCACTAGGTTTCCATAAGAAATTAATTTTGTTTATATCACTTGAATTTCTGGACCACTATTCTCTTTTTTAAATGATAGTTTTATCGTTTTTGTAGAAGGCTATGACAGACAACGATAAATCAAAAACACCCTCTCCTACCAGAAAGGGTGTTTGGTTTATTTCTTTTGGGTTTGCAACGCACAGGCACCGTTCTCATAAAAAAACCTGTTTAGATTAAATCTACACAGGTTTTTGAAGCATATCTTTTGATTATATCACTTGAACTTCTTGTCCACTTTTCTCTTTTTTAAATGAAAATTTCATTTTGAAAAGACTTACAACAAAATAGACAATCGCTAGAATTAAAACGAGGGTCCAGATTTGAGAGACAAATCGTGTATCCCAGACACCTAAGAAATACAGCAAAGCTGGAATGGTCAGCGTTACCCATGACTGGACGAAAGCAACAATCCCAATGTACGTATCTATTTTCTTTTTAAGCGCATTTGATAAAAAGAACAGAAACCATAATAGTGCCCACATACCCCATGTTAATGCATTGACAACATCGTGAAAGTGAATAATCGATGTTAACGTATAGACGACTGCAATAATAGCGACCCATAAACTAAACCAGCCGAGACCGCTGCCATCAAGCCCTTTCAATACGGTTACCCCAACATATAAATAGGTTAAGCCAAATAGGAAAATAGATGCAACATTATAAAGTTCCCAATTATTTTGACCCGATACAAACATTAAGTAAGATGGGATTATAATTTGAATAATTCCAATGAATATATTAAAAACACCTACACTTTTTGCTTCTGCCTTCCCTAATAGCATAAGACTGTTTAAAAATAATACTGCACCTGAGAGAAATAAACCAACAAAACTCATATTAATAGTTGTGAAAAACTATTTTCACAACCTTCCCCTCCTTTTAGAAAGCAATACCCTCTCAACTAAGAAAAGAAATTGCTTTTTCAACATCATTTATTGCTCTTTCGTAAACTTTGTTTATGCCACGATACCTTTATTAATACGGGTTTAGACATTGATTCGAAAAACCACGATCATTACGAAAACAACCTTATTTATAAAACGATACTTACGATCACAGATGATAAAACACTAACTAATGTTGCTCCAAATAAAAGTTTTAGACCAAATCGTGCGACAGTGTTTCCCTTTTTTTCATTTAAGCTTTTTACGGCTCCTGCAACAATTCCTATCGAGGAGAAGTTTGCAAAGGAGACAAGGAAGACAGAAATAATTCCTAATGTACGCGGGCTAAAGCTCTCCTGTATTTTTGCTAAATCCATCATCGCTACAAACTCATTTGTGACAAGCTTCGTTGCCATAATTCCCCCAGCTTGGACAGCTTCTGAAAATGGAACTCCCATGATAAAGGCAAATGGTGAAAAAATATATCCTAAAATTTCCTGGAATGAAATTCCGAAAACCATATCAAAAACATTATTGATACCAGCCATTAAAGCAACAAATCCAATCAACATAGCACCGACAATGACGGCTACTTTAAATCCATCCATAATATATTCGCCTAACATTTCAAAGAAGCTTTGCTTTTCCTCTTCTTGAATGATGAGGATATCTTCGTCTTCTGGCACAGTATATGGATTAATAATCGATGAAATAATAAATCCGCCAAATAGGTTTATCACAAGTGCTGTCACAACATATCTTGGTTCAATCATTGTCATATACGCACCGACAATGGACATCGAAACGGTTGACATTGCGGAAGCACATAATGTATATAGGCGATGGGCAGGCAGCAGGCCGAGCTGCTTTTTAACCGTAATAAATACCTCTGATTGACCAACGATCGCGGAAGCTACGGCATTGTATGACTCTAATTTACCCATACCATTTACTTTACTTAACAATAAGCCTATTGCTTTCATAATGATAGGGAGTATTTTAAAATGCTGGAATATCCCAATTAATACTGAAATGAACACGATTGGAAGTAATACATTAAGGAAGAACGACATTTCACCTTTATTCGCAAGCCCGCCAAACACAAAGGAAATACCGCTGGCTGCGTATTCTAATAATTTACTAAAAACGTCAGCAAATCCTTTAACTAAAACTAAACCAAATTTTGTATTTAATAACAATGCTGCTAAAATTACTTGAATGATGACCATTAGGATAATCGGTTTGATTTTAATATTTTTCTTATTATTACTCGCAACAAAAGCAAGTCCAAAAACAACAAGTAATCCAATGATGGCTATGATGTATTTCATGATTTCCTCCACAATGATGTATTTTATTCTAAGATGTAAATGATTCCGAACCTGACTACAGGGCTATCCCAAACAGATTACTTTCTTTAAATCCTTTAAGAAAAAGATACCTGGTTATTCTTTGTTAATATAGCTGCAATGACTTGAAAGTTTGAATATGGCGAATAGGCTTGTTTCCGAGCCTCGACCGCTTGATCAATTAATTTATTATTCTCCATTCATGATTTTTCTATAAGAAAGCAAATAGCCTGAGACTGACCAACAAGCCAACCTCGTCAGGGATTAATGGATTTCTGTATAAATAAGTGTTGGTTGAGCTACTTTTTCTTCAACTAGTTTGTAGGCTGCGTAAATTTTCTCGATGACTTCTTGAACATTCTCACGATTACTGTGGATCGTCACAAGTGCGTCACCCTGTTGGACAAAATCGCCTACTTTTTTGTGGAGAACAACGCCTACTGCCAAATCAATGACTGATTCTTTAGTGATGCGTCCAGCTCCTAACATCATTGCGGCAATCCCAATCATCTCGGCAGTGATTTCAGCAACACATCCTGTTTTTAGGGCTGGTACTTCGATCGTATATTTAGCTGTAGGAAGTTTTGTAGGATCATCAACAACAGAAGCGTCTCCACCTTGGGCAGCAAGGAATATTTTAAAGGATTGTAATGCTTTTCCGTTTCGGATCGACTCTTCCAACATTTCACGCGCTTGTTGCAAATCGGCTGCTTTTTCTGCTAGGACGACCATATGGCTGCCAAGTGTTAAACATAATTCATGTAAATCCTCTGGACCTTGTCCACGAAGGGTATCAATTGCTTCTTTCACTTCTAAAGCATTTCCTACGGCAAACCCGAGCGGTTGGCTCATATCAGAAATGATCGCTTTTGTCTTCCGTCCCACACCATTTCCAATGTCCACCATTGTCTGTGCCAATTCTTTCGCATCGTCGAGATTCTTCATGAAAGCCCCACTGCCTGTTTTCACATCAAGAACAATCGCATCTGCTCCTGCGGCAATTTTTTTACTCATAATTGAGCTTGCAATAAGCGGAATCGAATCGACTGTAGCGGTTACATCCCTTAAGGCATAAAGCTTTTTATCTGCAGGTGTTAAATTGGCACTTTGGCCGATTACAGCAATTTTATTTTTGTTCACTAAACGAATAAACTCGTCATTTGTAATTTCAACATGAAAACCTTTAACTGATTCTAACTTATCAATCGTGCCGCCGGTGTGCCCAAGACCTCTGCCAGACATTTTGGCAATAGGTACCCCAACAGAGGCGACTAATGGTGCTAACACAAGTGTGGTTGTATCACCAACACCGCCAGTACTATGCTTATCTACTTTAATTCCTTCAATTCCGGATAAATCGATTTGGTCCCCAGAGTTAACCATCGCTTCCGTCAAATAGACGCGTTCTTCTTTGGACATTCCTTGGAAAAATACCGCCATTGAAAATGCAGACATTTGATAGTCAGGAATACTTTCGTTGGTAAATCCATTTATTAAAAACTGAATTTCTCCGTTTGTTAATTCAATACCATTACGTTTTTTCTCAATAATATCAACCATTCTCATATGGTTTTCCCCCTAAATTTAGGTTAAAGTCTTTTTTTAATATTTTAAAGAAATTTAAGATCATTAAAGTTACAAACAGTTCAGCTGCTAAATACTAGTAGAAATCTGACTAATAACTTCTTGAAAGCTTGGTTTGTGTTTTCCCAAAGCGAACGCTTTCATCTATCCTTTTATTATTTTAAAATAACTATAGCATAAATGGTGAACAAATGTTAATTGATATTTGAACAAAATTTAAATTTATTTTTTACCATATTCGCCATCTTCGTCCTAAATAACATTCATATCAGCAAATATGCACTATATTTAAGAATTTACTGAACTTTTGTAAAAGTACACTAGAAAAATTGTAAAGTTCAGCAATTTAAAATGACCCTTGCCATTTCATCAAATAATTCAACTGGGTTTGCAAAACGATTGGAGTTAAAAGCGGGAAATGGATGATCTACCGATATATCCGATCGCGGAAAGATGGAGATAGATAAGAAATGAGGTGAAATGGGTGTTTTAGCTGTAGATAGGAACTTTAAAAAGCTTTGTTAATTAACCTTGTTGCTATTTTTACATTTACGAAAAAGGGAGCTTTCGCGGTGCATAAAAGAACGTTCCATTGACCGTTTGAGGAAAACAGAGTAGTCCCTCGGGCATTGAAACATCGTTAGAGTGACCGTTCGATTAAAAAAAGCATTCACCTGGGCACTGTAACACCGTTAGAGTGACCGTTCGATTAAAAAAGCCCTCACTCGGGCACTGTAACACCGTTAGAGTGACCGTTCGATCAAAAAAAGCCCTCACTCGGGCACTGTATCACCGTTAGAGTGACCGTTCGATGGAAAAAAGGCCCTCACTCGGGCACTGTAACACCGTTAGAGTGACCGTTCGATCAAAAAAAGCCCTCACTCGGGCACTGTATCACCGTTAGAGTGACCGTTCGATCAAAAAAAGCTCTCACTCGGGCACTGTAACACCGGAGGCTGAATCAGTGGTGTGCCTATATGGGGCATAACTCTTTTTTGGCAGGTTTCTCATTCTGATAATCGATTGCTACCTCATTCCAAACGGCAAATTTAAAACTAGTCGGGCTGCTATCCCTTTCGGAAAAGATCGTATATTAGGGGAAGAACATTTGGCTGTCAATTTTGTCAATAGCCCTTAAAATTGAAAACGTTTTAATTAGTTGGGGGAAATTCTAGTTATGGAAAGGTTGATAATAATATCTTGATTTTTCATAAAATTAAAAATAGTAGATGACCATGGGGACGGTTCTTGCGGTCGGCACTAACCTAATTAAAAACCATGAGAACCGTCACCATGGAGTCTGATCAGACCCATTTATGGACATTTCCACTTAGCGCACTCATCATTATTTCTGTAGTCGTTATGGTATTTGGTATGATATCGGGCCGCAATCGGTATGTATAAATGGCGAACAGTGATTGTCACTGTTCGCCATGTAACTCGATGTCTTTGGAGATGGTGTTCGGTTGAAGATCCCCCTTTATACTTTTAATAACCTTCAGCTGTAAAATCTAAGAGAGACGAGCTTTATGAACCTCTCTTTATGACCCGTGACCCTCTTTTTTCATGTGGACGAGCTTTATGAACCTCTCTTTATGATGATGTGACCCCCAAAAGTTAGAGTTTTATGTTAAGCAGCTAATTGGCTGGTATGGATACGGAATTGAACCGGACTCATGCCTGCCAATTTTTGCTTTATACGCTTGTTATTATAATAATTGATATATTCTTCGATTCGCTCTTTTAATTCCTCAAATGGG
>NZ_JAGGQR010000012.1:0-128536 GCF_018613205.1 Bacillus sp. ISL-46 | reverse complement strand
GTACTTTTTCAGTGGCCTCCAACAATTGTAGGGGGTTCTTTTTTTGATATATCCACATCTTTATTGACTTTTCTTAATTCTTCCCAAATTCAAGCCCTGATTTTCCAGGAAGATTTATATCTAGAAAAGCCAAATTGATATCAAGATTGAGGTTAAATCTATAAGCTTAAGTTCGAAGTTTAGGTTCGAAACGAATGTTCTTACTAGAAAGTTTAAGCGTCCTCATTACTAACTGTGATTTATGTGGAAATAGTTGATCTTTGAATTTTCTGTTTTATGCCTGTTATTTTATGTTAAAAAATATATAAACATAGTTTTTTTAAAAAACAACACTCAGTATAAACCTTAATAAAAATAAACAAAAGTGTATAACGTTAAACAAATAATTGACGACTATGAACACAGGTGTTTACAATGTGTTCATAGTTAATTGTCGAAATATTATGCATTTGAGGAATATAGGAAATAATGAATCAGGTATTCCTAAACTTGGGATTTTCGATCGCTTTATTTAATAAGTGAATCAGGCAAAAGGAAGTTAATAGCTTTTTGAATGTGTTGTTTAAGATTGAAAGGGTTTTCACGGGTTGTTTTTCCTATACTCAGGAAATTAAATTACTTTGGTTATTTTTGATATTTAGAGGAGGGGTAAAATATGAATCATCAACAAACGGAGTTAAATAAAGGGTTAAAAGTCCGTCATATTACCATGATTTCTTTGGGAGGAATCATTGGGGCTGGGTTATTTGTTGGGAGTGGATCCCTCATTAATATGGCAGGGCCAGCTTCTATCTTCGTCTATGCGATGGCGGGACTGCTTGTGGTTTTGGTCATGCGTATGCTGGGGGAAATGTCAATGGTTAACCCATCCAGCGGTTCTTTTTCCACGTATGCCCGGGAAGCGCTGGGCCCGTGGGCTGGCTATACAATCGGCTGGCTATACTGGTTTTTCTGGGTCATTGTCATTGCCGTTGAAGCAATCGCTGGAGCGAACATTATTCAATACTGGTTTCCCTCTTTGCCTTCTTGGTTAGTAAGCCTTGCCCTAACCTTATTATTGACTCTGACTAACCTATACTCCGTTAAATCGTTCGGCGAGTTCGAGTATTGGCTTTCTCTTATCAAAGTAGTAAGTATTGGCCTATTTTTGATTCTTGGAGGAGCTATTATATTCGGCTTCGTACCCGGTATCGAATCACCTGGGACTTCTAATCTTATACATAGAGGAGGATTTATCCCTAATGGAATCCATTCCATATTTTTGGGAGTCACTCTCGTTATGTTCTCTTTTATGGGGAGTGAAATTGTAGCAACTGCAGCAGCAGAAACACCGCATCCGGAAAAAGCCATTACTGTTGCGACAAACAGCGTTATTTATCGAATCATCATTTTTTATCTAGGTTCAATTTTAGTGCTGGTTACTATTCTCCCTTGGGATTCTCACACTCTGCTGAAAAATCCCTTTGTTTCCGTACTTGAGATGGTGAACATACCAGCTGCGGCTCATATAATGAATTTTATTGTTCTGACAGCCGTGCTTTCTTGCTTAAATTCTGGTCTTTACACCAGTTCCCGTATGTTGTTTGCACTGGCACAAAATGGTGATGCTCCCCGTGTGTTTTTAAAAGTCGATAAGAAGGGATTGCCAGTTCAGGCTATACTGGGGTGTACCGTTATTTCCTACATTAGTGTGGGATTCAATTACCTATCTCCTGATAAAATATTTCTCTTTTTAGTGAATGCTTCTGGAGGGGTAGCGCTTCTTGTTTATCTGGTGATTGCCTTCTCTCAACTGCGTATGAGAAGAAAATATGAAAAAGAAAACCCTGAAGCACTGAAAATAAGAATGTGGTTATTTCCTTACTTGACATATGCAACGATCATCACAATCGCTGGCGTTTTTGCAGCGATGCCGTTTATAGATTCACTTCGTTCACAATTCTTCTTAACACTGCTTATCGTTATATTTGTTGTCGGTTCTTTCTTTTTTACAAAGAATAAAAGATCAACTGGTTTATTAACGGAGAAAAAGGAGCAAATGTCTCTTCGTTATAAAGCTAAGGTTTAAAAATTATATTTTATTCGGAGGTATTTTTATGTGGGTAATCACTGTCTATCTAAATTCGAACAATATTACAATGTTTGAATTTGACACGAAAAAAGAAGCACTAGAAGCGTTCGAAAAAATCCAAGGCTGCAAAATTCTTTCGGAGGTTGTTTATTTTAGTGATTCCTGTTTAGCTGCGGTTTAAAGAATCTGTATCAAAATTTACTGTTTGCAAAAAACCTTCCAATTTCGTAAATTGGAGGGTTTTTTGTGTGCATCTGGTATTTCCAACGTTTTATTTTTGAAAAAGATTCTTCTTCAATTAAACATAATTGTTCATTTTGAATTTATTCATTAAACAATTATGTTTAATGAATAAAAATTTGAACATTTTTTTAAAAAAGGTGTACAAAATTGTTCAAATTATTTATAATGCATTTATACACAAATCGAAACATTGCATAGATTTTAAATTTTCCGACAATAGTAAAGGTGGCGATATTGCAGCAACACAAACTTTTTATGGAAAAATAGAAAAAGTTAAAAAATTACTATTATTCAAAAGGGAGAGAAAATCATGATAACAGAATATAAAAACACTTTTAAACCATATAAACATGAACCATTTACCGATTTTGCACTTGAAGAAAATAAAAGAGAATTTGAAAAAGCGTTAGAAAATGTACATTCAGAGCTAGGGAAAGAGTATCCACTTGTCATTGGAGAAGAATTTATCACAACGGATGAACAAATAGTATCTATTAATCCAGCGAATAAGGAAGAAGTCATTGGCCGAGTTTCCAAAGCTAATAAAGAATTAGCTGAAAAAGCGATGCAAGCAGCACTATCCACCTTCAATACATGGAAAAAGGAAGATCCAGAAGTACGAGCGAACATTTTATTCCGTGCAGCGGATATTATTCGTCGTCGCAAACATGAGTTCTCAGGTTATCTGGTTAAAGAGGCTGGAAAGCCATGGAAAGAAGCTGATGCAGATACAGCAGAAGCAATTGATTTTCTAGAGTTTTATGCTCGTCAAATGATGCAATTAAAAGACGGGGTACCTGTACAAAGTCGTGAAGGAGAAGTAAACAAATTTAATTATATTCCACTTGGTGTAGGTATCATTATTTCTCCATTTAACTTCCCATTAGCCATTATGGCAGGAACGGCAGCTGCAGCTATTGTAGCTGGAAATACCATTCTTTTAAAACCAGCAAATAATACGCCGGTAGTGGCAGCGAAATTCGTTGAAGTGATGAAAGAAGCAGGTCTTCCACAAGGTGTGCTTAACTACATTCCAGGAAGTGGCGCAGAAGTAGGCGATTATCTTGTTGATCATCCAAAAACTCGCTTTGTCTCTTTTACTGGTTCTCGTGAAATTGGCTGCCGTATTTATGAGCGTGCCGCAAAGGTACAACCAGGACAAATTTGGTTAAAGCGTGTCATTGCTGAAATGGGTGGAAAAGACACGGTCGTTGTAGATAAAGATGCAGATTTAGACTTAGCAGCGTATTCTATCGTTTATTCTGGATTTGGATTCTCAGGGCAAAAATGTTCTGCTGGTTCTCGCGCAGTAATACATCAAGATGTGTATGAGGAAGTACTTGAAAAAGCAATAACCTTAACAAAGACGTTAACGTTGGGGAATCCAGAAGATGTAAATAACTATATGGGACCGGTTATTGATCAAGCTTCTTATAACAAAATTACAAAATATATCGAAATTGGAAAAGAAGAAGGCCGGTTGGTGGCAGGTGGAGAAGGGGACGATTCCAAAGGATTCTTTATTCAACCAACTATTATTGCTGATGTAGATGAAAAAGCACGTCTCATGCAGGAAGAAATTTTTGGACCTGTTGTAGCTTTCTGTAAAGCACGTGATTTCAATCATATGATGGAAATAGCGAACAACACAGACTACGGATTAACGGGTGCGTTACTTTCTAACAATCCTGATCACATTAAGCGTGCAAAAGAAGAATTTCATGTAGGGAACCTTTATTTCAATCGTGGTTGTACAGGAGCAATCGTTGGATATCATCCGTTTGGTGGGTTTAATATGTCGGGAACGGACTCCAAGGCAGGAGGCCCCGATTACCTTATTTTGCACATGCAAGCGAAAACAACTAGCGAAACACTTTAAGAATAGGTTGGGCAACTTTTTGGTTGCCCGCTATAAAATATATCATTCAAAAAGAGGAACATATCTGGGGGGATATAAATGTTGGCAGAGGTATCAAAAAATGTTTTTCTTCACGCTTCCCAAAGTAAAGCTTTAAATCAGGCAGCGAAAAAATGGGGTCTTCGGTTTGGCGCTTCTCAAGTTGTGGCGGGAGACACAATCGAGAGTGCCGTTAAAAAAGCCCAGGAATTAAATAAAAAAGGCTTGATTTGTACAATGGATCATTTAGGAGAATTCGTTTCAAGTAGAGAAGAAGCGTTAGAAGCAACAGAATATAACGTAAATACGTTAGAAGCCATCGCCAAAGCTGGAGTAACTAGTAATTTATCTGTGAAAATGACCCAGTTGGGGTTGGATATTGATCGGGATTTTTGCGTTAGTAACATGCGCCGTATTCTTGAGACAGCCAAAAAACACAATAATTTTGTCCGAATCGATATGGAAGATCACGCACATTGTCAAATCACTTTAGATATCCTGAGAGAACTGCGCCAAACCTATGATAATGTAGGAACCGTGATTCAAGCCTACTTGTACCGTGCTGAACAAGATGTGAAAGAATTAAAAGGAATTCCTCTGCGATTAGTCAAAGGAGCTTACAAGGAATCTCCAGAAGTCGCTTATCAAGAAAAAGAAGAGGTAGATCAAAATTATATGAGAATCATTGAAGAGCATTTGCTAAGCGGAAGTTATGCAGCGATTGCTTCCCATGATCATCATATTATTGCCAAAGTAAAAGAATTTGCTCAAAAACATAATATTCCACGTGATCAATTTGAATTTCAGATGTTATATGGATTTAGAACAGATATGCAGCTAAGTTTGGTTAAAGAAGGATATAAAATGCGTGTTTACATACCTTTCGGCAATGATTGGTTTGGGTATTTTATGCGCCGTTTAGCAGAAAGACCACAAAATGTAACCTTTGCTCTTAAGGGACTCTTCTCCAAGTAATTGTGGAACGTACAGGAAGGTGGGCCTATAAACTATCATTAGTAAAGTTAACCTGTTGCTAGACAACATAATTAGGTATCGAAGATGAAGAGAAAAAGACATTGTTTATTCTATATTGTTTTTCTCTTTTATTTTATTGGATTGTTGACATTTAATAAGAGGGTAACTTGATAGTTTGTGGGTCTAGAGTTTTTGGGGAGGAAGGGCGTATGGAAGCAAAATATTGTAGAGAATCACGGGTTATACGGACGAGCCGAGTATTTCCAAACGACGTAAACAATCACAATACGTTATTTGGCGGGCGATTAATGAGTGATTTGGACCAGGTTGCATCTGTTTCTGCAGCACGTCATAGCCGTAAGGAATGTGTAACCGTTTCAACAGATTCAGTTGACTTCCTAAATCCTATTAATACTACAGATTCGGTCTGTTTTGAATCATATGTGACTTGGACAGGCACAACGTCCATGGAGGTTTTTGTGAAAATCATTGCCGAAGACTTAAAAAGCGGTGATCGGAGAATAGCAGCAACTGCACTATTAACATTTGTCGCACTGGATCAACATAAACGTCCAACAGAAGTTCCACAAGTCATTCCGGAGACGGAAGAAGAGAGAAAACTACATGAAACCGCACCGGAAAGAGTGAGAATTCGTAAAGAAAGGAAACAACAGAGCAAAAAGTTGGCCTTGTTTTTAAAGTTACATCATCCTTTGAACCTATATTATTGAAAGGATAACTACCTTTTAGGGATAAGAACAAGAAACATAAAAACATAAAAACATAAAAACATAAAAACATAGATCGTCTTCACACAATGTTTCTAAAGCAGACAACTCATAATATAAGAGGTGTAGAGAATGAAAGCGACCGCTCTTGCTAATAGTGACCAAGTTAAAAAGCCAGACCATCAGAAAAGTGAAACGTTAGATTTATTAATTTCAACTCAGTCTATCATAAAAGAGGCGATTCAAAAGTTAGGATATAGCGATGATATGTATGAGTTGTTGAAAGAACCACTTAGAATCCTAACTGTACGTATTCCAGTTCGAATGGATGATGGTTCCATTAAAATTTTTACTGGCTACCGTTCTCAACATAATGACGCAGTTGGTCCTACAAAAGGGGGAATACGTTTTCATCCAGAAGTCAGTGAGGACGAAGTAAAAGCTTTGTCCATGTGGATGAGTTTAAAATGCGGAATTTTTAATCTTCCTTATGGTGGGGGAAAAGGCGGAATTATATGCGATCCTCGTAGCATGTCTCTTCGAGAGTTAGAACGTCTAAGCAGGGGATATGTACGTGCCGTTAGTCAAATTGTTGGACCAACGAAAGATATTCCCGCACCAGATGTATTTACTAATCCGCAAATTATGGCCTGGATGATGGATGAGTATAGCCGTATCCAAGAATTTGATTCACCAGGATTTATTACTGGAAAGCCGATTGTACTTGGTGGTTCGCAAGGGCGTGAAACAGCTACAGCTACAGGAGTCAGCATTTGTATCGAAGAGGCAGCAAAAAGAAAAGAGATTCCATTAAAGGGTGCGCGCGTGATTATCCAAGGATTTGGAAATGCAGGAAGTTACCTTGCAAAATTTATGCAAGAGGCAGGGGCAAAAGTAATTGGTATTTCTGATGCATATGGGGCGCTGTTAAACCCGGATGGGCTTGATATTAATTATTTGCTTGATCGACGCGATAGCTTTGGCACCATAACTAATTTATTCACAAACGTCATTACAAATCAGGAATTACTTGAAAAAGAATGTGAAATTCTTGTTCCGGCTGCCATTTCCAATCAAATTACAAGTGAAAATGCACGTAATATTCAAGCTAAAATTGTTGTCGAAGCTGCAAACGGGCCAACAACGCTTGAAGCGACTAAAATACTAGCAGAGCGTAACATATTACTTGTACCGGACGTACTTGCTAGTTCAGGTGGCGTAACCGTTTCATATTTTGAGTGGGTACAAAATAACCAAGGTTTTTATTGGACAGAAGAAGAAGTATCCCATAGGTTACACCATAAAATAGTTGAGTCTTTTGAAAGTGTTTTCTCTACAGCACAAAGATACCAAGTAGATATGCGTTTGGCTGCATATATGGTTGGAATAAGAAGGATGGCAGAAGCATCTCGTTTTCGTGGCTGGTTATAAGTTTTTAATTTTATTTAAATTATATGTGTGAAAGAGAGGATTAAAAATTGAAAGAAGTTATAGAACCTATCTATAGTCCTTGTTGCGGAAAAATCGAGACCCTATTTGTTAGCCAAAATTCTTATGTGTATGAGTGGGAAAAGTTGATGTTAATTCATACACCCGATAACCATAAAGTTGAGGTAAGGGCTGGTGTAAGTGGTCATATAGTTTCACTAGAAGTAATAGAAAAGCAAAGTATTACCAATGATACTTTGTTAGTAAAGGTAAAAGATGATCTATTAATCACAGGAAGTGAATGATAATAGAATTTAGCAGCTCCTGTTCTCAAAACATATAGTACCATCAGTTGTAAATAAGATACAAAGGGGTTAATAGTTTGAGAGAAAAAACTGTCATTTATCTTGGAAAAGAATACACACTGTTTTACCAGTATGATTCAGGGTATTGTGAGATTATGGGAAGGGACACGGCTATAGACAACGTAAAATTAGTGCATTTCTCGGAACTCGAACATGAAAATTTAAAAAAAGGGTAGGCAAAATTTAATCTGTACCCTTGTAAAGGACATTTTAAAAAAAGAGGCTACGCTGCCTTAAGAAGGTGATCTCTGTTATTGAACAGGGATCATCTTTTTTAAATCCGACTAGTACCTATAGTGGTTGTAGTTCATGGTTTGATTGCTACGAGACCAGATCACAACAGGGATTAGAAGTAGGGAAAGGATCCCTCCAGCAATTGAAAGTCCAGCGTAGCTAGTTTGTGCGACCACCATTCCGGAAAGCGCTCCCCCGGATGCCCCAGCCAAAGCGATCAAAACATCTACAGTTCCCTGCGTTTTAGCCCGGGTGGAGGGGGATGTTGAATCAACGATCAGTGCCGTGCCGCTAATTAACCCAAAGTTCCAGCCAAGCCCGAGCAAAACTAGTGCGATGATAAGAACCAACGAGGAATCAGCAGGGGCACTGCCAGCAAGAATGCCTGCAGCAAGCAGAGTGGCACCAGATGCGATGGCCATTTTAGTTCGGCCTAACTTATCTACGAGAATACCTGTTATGAGAGAGGGAAGGTACATGGCACCTATATGGAAGCCGATTACCATTCCGACTTCTCTCAGACCATGCCCATGATGTTTCATGTATACAGGTGTCATTGTCATTATGGATGTCATGACAATCTGAGTTAAAACCATAATTGTCGCTGCCACAACGATTCCTCGTTTATTGTTTGCTAGATTGCTAGATTGCTTCTCTAAAGGGTTACTACTACTGGTTCGCTGACCAACTGCAATGGCTTCTGCAACAATCAGAGGATCTGGGCGCAAGAAAGCTAAAAGGATTAAACCAGCAAGGATAAAGGCAGTCGCGCCAAGAATGAATGGACCGGCTAGAGCAGGGACACCGATTGATGTGGCAAATTGACCCATTACATCGACCAAGTTCGGTCCCGCTACAGCTCCGAATGTGGTTGATACCATGGCAATGCTGACGGATGTTGCTCGCTGTGCAGGTTTTGCTAAGTCGGTTCCGGCATAGCGTGCTTGTAAGTTTGAAGCTGAGCCTGCACCATAGACCAGGAGCGAGGCAAAAAGGAGAAAGATATTACTTGTGATGGCTGAAACGATTACTCCAATCGCACCTATACCGCCGGTCAAGAACCCGCCCGCAAGTCCTATTCGGCGTCCAAATCGTTGCGAGACTCGACCGATAAGCAGAGCTGCCCCAGCAGAACCCAACGTTAATAACGCTGCTGGAATCCCTGCATAACTATCCGTCCCTAACATATCTTGGGCAAGAAGTGCTCCTACAGTTATTCCTGCAGCAAGTCCTGCCCCTCCAAAAATTTGTGACATGACAACAATCAGTAATGTCCGTCGATATAACTTTTCCTGCTTTTCTGGTGAATCTATGTAACTCTTCAACCAATCTGGTTTTGAATTAACTGGGTTATGTGACACTTTAAAACCTCTTTCTGAAGGAAAACCCTTCTTCATTTTGATTTTTATTTTAACAATAAATAATAGCAGTTTATATAGAAAAATGTCGAAAAATTCAATATTTGTTCATATAAAGTGGGCTGTTATGGAGATTTTTTATGATAGGATAATAGTGGTTGTATTACTATATGTTTACAGCTAATAAATTAGAAAAAGGAGTTAGAAAATGGGACTGGATATGTATTTATTTTCTTTACCTAAGATCACTGGAATGGATTATGATGAAATCGTTTTAGCAAGTGCACAAATGAGTAAGCATAAAGCAGATCAGGATGAAATCTATGAAAGGCTAAAGCCGCATATTAAGCATTTTAAGGAATATGATTCCTCATGGTCGAGTATTTATGAAGAAGTTGCGTACTGGCGAAAGGCCAATCAAATTCACAATTGGTTTGTCGAAACGCTCCATAACGGGGAAGATGACCCTCTTTTCACACAAGAAGTCACAAAGGAAAATTTGCTGGACCTAAATAACTTATGTCTTCAAGTTCTAAAGGAAAAGGAACCTCCTTATAATATTTTACCAACAAGACCTGGTTGTTTTTTTGGTAACCTCTCTTATGATTCCTATTATTACAGGGAAATTGAAGAGACCCAAGCCTTATTAGCAGCCCTCATTAAACACTTCAATTTTGAAACCCACTATTTGTTGTACCAATGTTCTTGGTAAACCCGCTAACAACCACTATAACTTAACCTTTCAACTCACAAAACTAATATTCAATGACACATCACCCAATCAATAAGTTCATGGAAAGTTGGAGTTACTATTTTTATTGATAACGAAATGAGGAAATCCTATTGGTTTATTTTATATACTCTGCATCATAAGAATTTTCGCCGGCATGAACAGACAGCAAGGTATCAGCGTAGCCAACGAGTCTATTTACCACCTCGTCTGCGACCGCATAGACAAGAGGGTGGACATCTGGTTGAAATAGAGCAGGATCGTCTATAATCAATGTGGTATTTATAAAAATGTCTCGATTTCCGTAAAGATCATAATGAACAATGGCTTTCCCAGCAGCTCCACCTGTTCGAGGATCTTGATAGCCAGGCAAAAAAACATACCACTCTTCAGCTGTGGCTGAGCGAAAATTTTTGGTAAAAGTCATGCCATTTATCACATGCTCAATTTCTTGTTGCATCTGCGGTGTGACTACCTCAA
This sequence comes from Bacillus sp. ISL-46, assembly GCF_018613205.1. Classification (NCBI taxonomy): domain Bacteria; kingdom Bacillati; phylum Bacillota; class Bacilli; order Caryophanales; family Bacillaceae; genus Bacillus; species Bacillus sp. ISL-46. Next base: position 118,027 of record NZ_JAGGQR010000012.1, on the reverse strand, counting down.
TAATTTTTTCTGTCATAATAGTCCCCCCTTTTTACAGTTTGTTATATTAATTTCCCCAATTTCGTATTGAGTAGTAACAATATTTTTCCACTGAACTTTTTGATGGTAGAGGGAACAATATTTCTGAGTACTTTTGTTGAGGTGAGAGACGATGAAGCATGATGAACCACGTGATTATATAACAATTGAAGATGGCCACGGGAATCTTAAAGAATTTGCTGTTGAAGCCTTGTTTGATATGGAGGACGAGTCCTATGCGCTACTAAATGCAGAGGATGAAACCATCGTAATGAAGATTGAGGGTGAGGAAGGTAACCAAGACTTAGTAGGTATAAATGACCCTTCCGAAAGTGAAGCGATATTGGCTGCATACCAAATCGCCGTGGAACATGCTCCGGCAGAATAAAAATATAACGCAGCGAAAGGTACCACCGGATAATAGCGGGGTTTTTTCGCTGCGTTTTTTATCAATAGTAATTAAAGCCAAGATAGATGATATAAATAATGATAGCTGCAATGGCGATAATCCAAACAAGAAACACTGGATTCAGTAAATAAGGATGTCTTTGAGTTTTTTCATTGATTTGCGTATCAAATTCACCTGATCTAGTACTGACCATTCTTCCAGTCCCTAACGTAAAAATTAAACCGCCAATCAATACTAACAATGCAATACCAGACAAAATGAGATGCCAATTACTCATTTATATAACCACCTTTTTTTCATATAATTTGAAAAAAAGTAGAGAAATATGCATTTATCTTTTGATAAGTAGGTTTAAATTTCATCAGGATAACATGATTGATTATTCATTCATTTTTCGATACAGTTAAATAGAGTATTTTGAAAATTCGAAAAAGAAAGGTGTGCATAATCGATAATGTTAAACGTATTAACGAATGAGGACGTATTTTGTATAGAAGGAAATGTTCAACAGTCGGGACTCAAATTAGGCACGGTTTATTCTTTTTTGGTAGACGGAATGCTAATTGATACAGGGCCCCAGTGTCTTGAAACAGAGCTTATCCCTATTTATGAGAATCTTAACTTTGAGATAGTAACATTGACACATAGTCATGAAGACCATTCTGGTTTAGCCCCATGGATTCAGAAGCAAAAAAAAATTCCAATCTATTTACATCCAAAAGGTATTAGTATCTGTAATGAGCCTTATCCCTATCCTAAGTACCGCAAGCTTACCTGGGGAAAGCGGACGCCGTTTCAACCCTTGCCGCTTGAGGACGTGATTCAATCTCGTAGTCAAGAATGGAAAGTCATCTATACGCCAGGACATGCCGATGACCATGTCTCTTTTTTTCATGAAGAATCTGGCCGATTATTTTCAGGTGATTTATTCGTAACACCGAAAACGAAGGTCATTATGGACAGCGAATCCATTCCGGTTATTATCGATTCGATTCGCAGGCTGCTCAGCTTTGACTTTCAAGCCCTGTTTTGCTGTCATGCTGGTTATATTAAGGATGGAAAAAGTATGATGAAGCAAAAATTAGATTATCTTGAGAATCTTTCCGGTGAAGTGGGAAATTTCCACAAGCAAGGTCGCTCGATTGATGAAATTACTCAAATGCTTTTCCCGAAAAAATATCCAATCATTTCTTTTTCCGAAGGACAATGGGATTCTCGGCATATCGTCTCTTCCATTGTTTCATCTTTTTAAGGTGTGAAATTAATAAAAATAAAAAGAAAACGGCGGTGATTAGCTAAATCACTGCCGTTTTGACCTTTAAGTCATGCTGCTTGTAATTTTCTTCTAAATAGTTTCGTGTTGGTTCCAATATATACCCCAGTTAAAACAAAGGCGGCACCTATTCCTTGAGCCAATGTAAAGGTCTCACCTAAAAAGAAGGTAGCCATCAAGACAGCTGATAACGGCATCACATTAATAAAGATAGAAGCCTTTGCAGCACCAACCTCTTTTATGCCGTAATAGTACATGATAAATGAAACAACTGTTACAAATATGCTCATATGCGAAATGGCGATCCAGGTTGAAACACTAGCGTTTTGTACTTCGTGCCAGGATGTTTCCGCATATGCGAACGGAAATAAAAATATGGTACCAAAAGCAACAGCATAAGTAGTGGATTCCACTGCGCTGAATTTTTTTAAAACGACTTTACCAACCACACTGTACAATGCCCAGCTTATTACCGCACCTAGTAAAACAAAGTCGATCGTCTCAAAACCGTATTGGAACAGTGAGAGTAGGTGACCATCGGTAATAATGAAGGTAACCCCAGTAAGGGCAATCACCATTCCAATCACATGGTTTTTGGTGATTGTTTCTTTTAAAAATAATCCTGATAAAAGGACGATCAGTACTGGGTTTGAGGCAATAAATAAGGAACTCTTAATAACCGGTGCATGTTTGGTAGCTATAAAAAAACAAATATTATAAATTGCAATGCCTGTTAATCCAAGTACGGCAAATAATCCATAATCTTTGAGAGTTGGCCTCTTTCGATTTTTTTCCATCAACCACATAAGCGGAAACAATAGAATAGCAGCCCCCAAAAAACGTAAAAAAGCAACGGTTGCTGGTTCAAAGTCTTTTACGGCGACTTTACCAGCAAGAAACGCACTTCCCCATGTAGCCGTGGCAAAAAATAACATCCCATAAATAAGCCATAGCTTTTTATTCTTATTCATCCAATCCCCTACAATCTATTTCAATTTAATAAATAGATTTTAACATCTTTTTCGGATTTCGAAATAATTTTTAATAAAATATTTAAATAATTTAATCAATTAAAAAAATCATACAACTTTTTAAGCATTAGGCTGTGTTTAAGGTCATTGTTGATTTTATAGCCAAGTTGATTGGAGCGGAAATCAACAGCCTAGTTTAACACATCTACGCATTAAAAAAGCTGGTTAAGGAGTTTTTCCTTTTCCAGCTTTATCTTTTAAGTTAGATTTTTTAATTCTGATAAATGAACCAATTGTACATTATGAACACTTTCTATTTCTTTAATCTCGCAGTATCCAGTATCGTACGTGTAAAGGATAATATATTTCTTTCCATTGTAAAGAACATGCTCCATAGTATCTCCATCCTTTGATCATGTTAATATTATTGTATATTTGCAATACAGATTAATATATGAAGTTCATTTTAAGATTATGTAAATTTTTTCACTGCTGTATTGAAAAGTTATTGTGTTAAGATAGCAATATTAGTGTCAAAGTCATAGGGGGAAGAAAGATGAACAGAAAACCAATTATCGGCATAACGGGTGCCTATGTTAAACATAACGACTATATGGAAGGTGTTTATGTGCACCATGATTACCATAAAAGTGTTGTCGCCAATGGTGGGATTCCTATTATCCTTCCATATATTAACCCCGAAATTTCTTTAGAAACGCTTGGTTTATGTGATGGAATTATCCTAAGCGGGGGAGAGGACGTCGATCCTAAACTTTTTAATCAGGATCCACATCACCACTTAGGTCCAACTACACCAGAGCGGGACTTGGCAGAGATAGCGATTGTTAAATATGCGCTTGAGAACGATATTCCCCTTCTTGCGATTTGTAGAGGTGTGCAAATTTTGAATGTCGCTTTGGGAGGAACATTAATTCAGGATATCCCGAGTCAAGTCATTGAACCAATCCAACACTCTCAGAAGATTGATAGAAGTCAAGATACCCATTGGGTGACCATCTCCAAAAATAGTAGATTGTTTGAAATAGTAGGATCTGATCGTATCCGAGTGAATAGTCTTCATCATCAAGCAATCGGTGAGGTAGCCAGCGATCTTCGTATCGTTGCACAATCATCCGATGGAATCGTTGAAGCAGTAGAATATAGCCATCCAACCACATTTACTGTGGGTGTTCAGTGGCATCCTGAATCCATGGCAAGTACAAACGCTGAGATGAATAATTTGTTCTTAGAATTTATTAAAAACAGTGCGAAGGTCATGGTTTAATCATCGGTTTAGAAGTGGAAGGGAATGAATCAATCGATGGAAAAAATTTATCTTGATTACAATGCCAGCACACCTATGGCTCCTGAAGTAGTAGAGTCCATGAAACCGTTGCTAGATGATTTTTATGGGAATCCATCCGCCTTACATTGGGCGGGGAGACCAGTAAAAGAATTATTACATAGTGCCCGAAAACAGGTTGCTGAGTTAATTGGTTGTTCCTCTAGTGAGCTTATTTTCACAAGTGGGGGCAGCGAAGCCAATAACCTTGCATTAAAAGGTTTTTATTTTAAAAATCGGCATAAAGGGAACCATATCATTACTTCTAAAATTGAACATCCTGCGATCATGAATCCATGCAAATTCCTCGAACAAATTGGGGCAAAGGTCACATATGTAGACGTGGATCGGACTGGGAAAGTTACACTAGAAGAAATAGAAAAGGCGATCACTAAGGAAACGATCCTGATTTCGATTATGCATTCCAATAATGAAACAGGTACCTTACAGCCAATCAAAGCGATCGGGGATATAGCTAAAGAGTATGGGATAGCTTTTCATACGGATGCTTCTCAATCGGTTGGAAAAGTCCCGGTTAATGTGGATGATTTGAAGGTAGATATGCTCACGATTGCCGGCCATAAACTCTATGCTCCGAAAGGAATTGGAGCATTCTATATACGAGAGGGAATCGAATTGGAACCACTCATACATGGGGCTGGGCATGAGTTTGGCCTGCGTGCCGGCACGGAAAATACTTTACTAGCAGTGGGATTAGGAATGGCTAGTGAAATTGCTAAACAACAGGTAGGAAATCGTAGCATAAAAGATTTGACCGACTATTTTTGGCAGCAATTACAGGATGCGTTTGGAGACCAGGTAGTATTGAATGGACACCCTGAGGAACGTCTGCCCAATACTTTAAATGTAAGTTTTGTAAGAAAAATCGGTCAAGACTTGTTGTCAGCCATCCCATATTTAGCGGCTTCAACTGGATCAGCCTGTCATGCCGGCAGCATTGAATTATCACCGGTATTAAAAGAGATGGATGTTCCTGAAGAGGTGGGGATGGGTGCGATCCGCTTTAGCTTAGGCAGGTTTACGACGATAGATGAGATTGATCAAGTAATGGAATCGTTAAAAGGAATATTGTAATTTCTTCGGTCAGGGACTAACTATTCGCGGTTAGTCTTTTTTCTCTGTGATTAAAGGTTCCTATCTTTGCATAAGCATTAAGAATCGCTCTATCTTACTGATGTCAGATAATTTATTGGGTTAGGGTTAGAAATAGGTGCTTTATCATACCGAAGTCAGTTAGTTTATCGGGTATAGGTAAAATAGAGCCCCTTTTCTATATTCACTAGTATCTTTAACTCATTTACTCAATGTAATTAGCGTATTATAATGTTCTTAATACGGAACGACATGGAGAAAGGTGTGTTGGAATGCAAAAAAGAATATTAGGTAAAACTGGGCTGGAAGTATCGGCGCTTGGACTAGGCTGTATGGGGATGTCGGATTTTTACAGTGGGAGAGATGACGACGAGTCTATTAAAACAATCCATTGTGCCATTGAAATGGGGATTACGCTTCTCGACACAGCTGATATGTATGGCGTAGGTAAAAATGAAGAATTACTCGGACGGGCAATTAAAGGTCGTCGGAATCAAGTGGTTGTTGCCACTAAATTTGGAAATGTAAGATCTGAAGATGGAGCTTTTCTGGGAATAAATGGCCGCCCTGAATATGTCAAAGAAGCCTGTGAAGCTAGCCTTCGCCGCTTAGGTGTGGATCATATCGATCTATACTACCAACATCGAGTCGACCCAAACACACCAATTGAAGAAACAATCGGCGCAATGTCGGATTTAGTTAGGGAAGGGAAAGTGCGCTTTCTAGGTATGTCAGAAGCAGCCTCCCAAACTATTAGACGTGCTTTTGCTATTCATCCGATTACCGCTGTTCAGACCGAGTATTCCCTTTGGAGCCGTGACGTCGAAGATGATATTCTGCCCACTTGCCGGGAACTGGGAATCGGTTTTGTCCCTTACAGTCCATTAGGAAGAGGATTTCTAACAGGGCAGATTCAGAAATTTGAAGACTTAGCAGCCGATGATTATCGCCGCTTTTCTCCTCGATTCCAAGGAGAAAACTTCCAGAAAAATTTGGAACTGGTCAATAAAATTATCGAAATAGCACGGGAAAAAGCCTGCCTGCCTTCCCAGCTTGCCCTTGCCTGGCTGCTAGGTCAAGGAAATGACATTGTTCCAATCCCAGGCACGAAGAGGGTCCAATACTTAGAGGAAAATGTCGGGGCTCTTGATGTATCGTTAACAGAAACTGACTTAGCACGTATAAACGAAGTTGCTCCTCGGGGTGTTGCAGCTGGAGAACGTTACCATGAAGCTGGCATGAAAGGTGTTAATTTGTAATAAGAAGAAGGTAGATATTTGGGAGCAGCATAGGTGAAAAGAGAGGTGTAAATCCATAACAGGTTCAGTTAACTCTCGCAAAACATTAAAAATGTAATGTAAAATGACCATCAAATTGTAAGTTAAATTGATGGTCATTTTTTATTAATAGATTGTGAAAGTTTTTACTTAAGCTTTGGTTCGTTAGTTTAAGAAGGAACATTAACTTTCACAGAGAATATATGAATTAAAAGAGAGGAGAAAAAAGATAAGAGAAAAAATTTATTGGTATTACCTTTACCAGATTTTGAACCAGAAACTGAGTGGGTTATCTACCATAGAGGACAGATTTTCCAGATTCTTGCGAATTTAAAGGAATAAATAAAAGCCAACTTATAAGGAAAGATTGGGTGGTATCAATAGTAAAGCAAATTAAATTTTATATGGATGACCAAACTGAAGAAATTATCATCCATAAGCTTCGGACTTCTGGTAGTGTTTTTGCAGACGAAGAGGCACTGCTACTTATATCTGAAGCACCGACATTGGATGACCTTATGAAAATGGTCGAAATGCGAACCGAGGGGATACCTCTTGAACACGTCATTGGGTACACAGAGTTCTGTGGTCTGAGGATAAAGATAGACTCTGAGGTCTTCGTGCCTCGCAAACGAACAGAGTTTCTTGTCCGTCAGGCAGAAACCCTAACTTGTTTAGGGGATATCGTTGTTGATATGTGTTGCGGGTCAGGAGCTGTAGGTGCAGCTCTTGCAGCAACTTTAGGACGGGTAGCCTTGTACTCTGTTGACCTCGACCCCGCTGCAGTAAGCTGTGCTGGAGGCAACATAACAGCTTTTGGTGGCCACGTTTTTCAAGGGGACTTGTATACAGCCCTACCCCAGTCCCTTCAAGGCCGTGTGAACATCGTAGTTGCTAATGCTCCTTACGTACCTACCGAGGCGATCAAGCTGCTTCCCCGGGAGGCTCGCCTGTATGAACCAATACTGGCCCTTGACGGAGGGAAGGACGGACTTGAGCTACAGCGTATGGTAGCGAAAGAGGCACCTCTCTGGTTAGCTCCGGGAGGGCACCTTTTGTTAGAAACGAGCGAACAGCAAGCATACCAAACCTTTGAAATTTTTTCTAGTATGGGGCTTATCCCGAAAGTAGCCAGAAATGATGAATTGGACGCCACGGTAATCATCGGTACTAAAACTGGCATCTAAAGTAAATAGACAACTAGACTTAACCTAATATGATCATTGCTTGGTACGATACACAATGAAAAATCCTTCTTCAACATAAGAGTGCAAGTGCTTTAGTTCATTAAGCTTTAAAAGATTAAAATAAGGAATGGCTCAGAACAGTGAACTGAGCCATTTTTTAAATACAAAATTTGATGCAAAATACGTTACAGAGAATCTTCCAAAATAGGGAAGTTTCATTATATTCTTTACTTCGTAAAACAGTAATAAAACCATCCAAAATCTCATGACTAACAGAATAGACATAACCGACGATTTTCTCATCATCTTTCACTACCACAATGTAATTGTGTAAGGCGCTTTTTATAGAAGGAATCATTCGTGTGTCAAAATTCATGCTGTCAAACAATTCCGGTGTTATGTATGCTTTTGATTTTTGATAGGTCATGAGTTCATTACATAAATCTCTACAATACTCAATTTTTTCTTCTGGGATCACTTCATGGCCAAATTCATTTTTTCACTCCTTGGTCCCTATTAGCCGTATGTATTTCTTCTAAGCTCTACTTGGAAATAAAAGGGCGCGACGATTAAATTAAACCGAGGCGCTTTAATCCGTAGCGAACTCCGTCTTCTTCGGCGGAGAGTGTGACCATATCGGCTACTTGTTTCAATTCATCGCGGGCATTTCCCATGGCTACTCCCATTCCGACCAATGACAGCATTTCCATATCATTTAAACCATCGCCAAAGGCAACAGCTTCATCAGGTGCAATGCCGAACCTTTCCAACAATTTAGTCAAACCAACTGCTTTATTGGAATTGGACAAATTCACGTCACAGGTTCTTGCTCCTGAACTCCATCTTCTGAAATCTAATTCCGGAATCTTTGTTTGATAAGAAGCCTCTTCCTCCACGTCACAATGAAGGAACATTTGATAAATATCCTGTTCGGTCCAAAATTGAGGCGGGGCAAGTTCGGGCTTCCACGGATCATGTTGGTACGCTTCCACGACGAATGGATGGCTTAGATCGGTAGCTTTAAAGCTCGTACCTCCCAAAAAAGTCAGTGGATGTTGATAATCATTGGACAAAAGATGTACTCTCTCTAAAACATGTTTTTCAATCGCATTCTTGTATATTTCTTTTCCTTCATGATAGGCATACGATCCATTAAAAAAGACCATCGAGTCGACCCCAGTTTCCGAAAGGATGGACTCTGAAAAATAGGGAGCTCTCCCCGTTGCTATAACCACGTTTATTTTTTTCTCTCGTAACCGCTGAATCGCATCCTTTGTGGCAGGACTTAGCGTTTTTCCATGCGGGACGATCGTTCCGTCAATATCTAAGATGACAACCTTGTAATTCATATAACACACTCCTACAATGCAATCTTTCTTTGTTACGCAGGTATACTGCACAGTATAACATATTGAATAAAAAACCTAAAAAAGCAACGCTTATACATTTTAAAATGCAATTGGTAATATTATCAGATGGGTATATATATGAAAATTGTGTTGGCTAGAAATATTCAATTCATTATTACTGTAATAATATTATGTAAACTAACTCTTATTAGGCTTAGAAAAAACATCATTTATTGTTTTGGGGTTGTAGACCTAAAAAAAGACTGACTAAAAATAGTCAATCTAAGGTGACGAAAGGTGCTTCCTATCGTCTTAGTATATAGTATGCAAGAGATAGGACAAGCGATACTATAAGCTTGATTAAAATTTACTAGGACTATTCACAACATCAATTATCTTATTAGTCCTCATCATTCCGCATTCCTGTAAACATTAGAACAAAACGAAGTAATTCAGCTACAGCTACTACAGTCGCAGCCACATATGTTAATGCCGCAGCATTTAGTACTTTCCTCGCCCGATACTCTTCTTCATTTCTAATCAAACCAGAACCAATCATTACATTCAGTGCTCTTGAACTTGCATTGAATTCCACCGGTAATGTAACAACCTGAAATAGCACGGCCGCGGCCATTGCTATGATTCCTAGTAATAAAAGGTTGGCTGAAGAAAGAAGTAACCCTATTAAAATTAAGATAAATGAAAAATTAGAGCCGATATTAGCCACAGGCACTAATGCATGTCTCACGCGTAAAGGTACATATCGGTCCCTTTGCTGTAAACAATGACCCACCTCGTGGATCGCAACGGAAATCGATGCAATCGAAGTACCATTGTAATTAGTGGAGGAAAGTCTAACACTTCTACTTTTTGGATCATAGTGATCGGATAAATGACCAGACACTTGTTCGACCGACACATCATACAAACCATTTTGATCCAAGATTCTTCTAGCTGCCTGGGCTCCAGTTAAACCCGAGGAAGCTCCTACTTTTAAAAATTTAGAATAGGTATTTCTCAAGTACATTTGCACTAATAGTGGAATGATCATAATTAGAACAAAATAAACAATAAAACCCATGAAAGATGCTCCTTCTTTAGATGTCTAATTTACATACATTATTATACTTTATAGTGCACTTTTTTAGTATTAATGTGCTTGTTTCATTAAGGCCTAAAGATGTCATGAGATATGGAGAAAGATAATAATTGAAGTGGGAGAAGACTAAAGTGCTTTTTTAATGGAGAGATATGCGATTTATACTATTTCCTTTGTTTATTTCTGAAAGCAATAATATTTGTTTTTAATGAAGCATATGTTCCGATCGCTGCATATCCATAAAACCAACCCATAAATATTCCGCCAAGGGTGTTGTGCTTGTGACTAATAAAAATTGAGATTCCCAGCCCAAAAATAAGTGCAATCGTAGGTACAAACCATTTCGGTATTTTGAAAAAAACCTTAATTAGTTGAGTTAACAGTATAATGATTGGAATAGCAAATATTGCATCCCAAAAATTCGTTTTAATAGTGGGAAAATCCATCGGCAATCACACCTTTTTTGGTTAATATGTGCAAATGCCATAGATTTATTAATCACTATTAAAGGAAAAGTTATCAAAAAGCAGCGTAAAACCCCTAGCTTCAGCTATGGGGATACTCATAAATGTTTAGTTCATCGTAATATACCAAGCCAATCCTCCGATTGCACCTAAGATGACAATCACATAAATAGCCGTCAACCGTACTGTGTTTTGTTTTGTTGAACCTTTATAGTCCTCATCAGGTTTTCCTGTAAGCGCAAGTGTACCAATCAGGGCAGCTACTAAAACGATAATAATAAGAGCCATACCAAACTTCATATGTTTCATCCTCACTAAGATTAATAATCAAAAGAAACTGAATTATTTAATAATAAATAATTTTTTGCCAAAATTATGGACTTTTCATTAAAGTTTCAATGTATGATTCTTATATTAAAGTTTATGATATAGAAAATAACCATCCAATTAACAAAAAATTTGACCATCCACTTTTGACTTATTGATTACTACTATCTCGAATTATTATCCAGTCACAGTTAAGGAGTTCCAAATGAATCCGAAAAATAAATGGAATAGCAAATATAAAGAACGTATAAATCAATTGGAAGCACCAATGCCGAATGAGAGATTAGCAATCCTGTCACCTTATTTAACCGGCGGGTCTGCGCTCGATCTTGCATGTGGGCTTGGTGGAAACAGTCTGTTTCTGGCACGATTAAATTTTCAAGTACAAGCGATTGATATATCAGATGTAGCTGTCAACTATCTCGAGGAAATAGCAGGAAAGCAAAAGCTCGCTATTTTTCCTCGTTTGTGCGATCTGACGGAAATGACCCACCTTAATTTGAATAATAGTTCTTTTAGTTTGATTGTCATCACGTATTATCTTGATCGATCACTATTTCCGCTGGTTAAATCAATCGTTAAAGACAATGGATATTTCTTTATGGAAACCTTTTATAAGTCTCCAAAAAAAGAGAGTCAGGGAGTATCCGATCAATATAAACTGCTACCTGGAGAATTATTGGCTGAGTTTAGTGATTGGAAAGTTCTTTTTTATGAGGAAAATGAACATGAGGGACGACAGACGATTTTTTGTCAGAAACAAAAAAGTGTCAGAAACCATAAGAGCATTCTTTAAGTGTCAGGCACCATTGATAATAATAGGAATGAAAGCGATTGTTTTTAATCTCTTAAAAGTTTACTATATTGTGTGGGAGGGATAAACATGATAGATTTTGTTTTTCAAAATAGTACAAAGTTAATATTTGGTAAAGATCAGGAGCAATTAGTAGGTCAAGAGGCCGTTGTTTATGGAAAAAAACTTCTCTTGCATTATGGCGGAGGTAGTATCAAGACTAACGGACTATATGATAGGATTCTGCAGTCATTGCTTGAACAGGGCATAGAAATAATTGAATTGGGCGGAGTAAAGCCGAACCCTCGAGTCAGCCTTGTTAGAGAAGGAGTTGCCCTTTGTAAGGAACATAACATTGACCTTATTCTTGCTGTAGGTGGAGGAAGTGTAATTGATTCGGCCAAAGCGATCGCTGCTGGTGCGAAATATGATGGGGATGTTTGGGATTTCTTTGAAGGGAAATCTACTGTTCAAGACTGTTTGCCAATCGGAGTTGTGTTAACCATACCTGCAGCGGGAAGTGAATCTAGCTCGGGCACGGTTATTACGAACGAAGATGGATGGTATAAGCGATCGACGGGTCATTCGACCATGCGTCCTAAGTTTTCCATTCTAAACCCTGTACTTACATACACCTTACCATCTTATCAAACAGCATGTGGGATCACAGATATGATGGCGCATATCTTAGAAAGATATTTCACCAATGAAAAGAATGTAGAATTAACAGATCGATTGTGTGAAGGGGCATTACGTGCCATTATAAATAATGCACATACAGTCATCGAGGACCCAACCAATTACGATGCAAGAGCTGAGATCATGTGGTCAGGCACAATTGCGCATAATGATTTGTTAGGGACAGGAAGAGTTGGTGATTGGGGAAGCCACGATATTGAACATGAGATCAGCGGCATTTATGATATTGCACATGGAGCAGGTTTGGCGATTGTATTCCCAGCCTGGATGAAACATGTGTATAAACATGATGTAAATAGATTTGTTCAATTTGCTAATCGAGTCTGGGATGTAGAAATTGACTTAAACAATTTAGAAAAAACCGCTTTAGCAGGAATCAAGAAAATAGAACAATTCTTTAGCTCCATCGGTATGCCGGTAACATTGAAAGAAGCTGGTATTGGTGAAGAGCACTTGGAGGAAATGGCTAAAAAGGGAACAGAAAGAGGACCACTAGGCAATTTTGTTAAGTTACATGAAGCTGATGTTGTACAGATTTTACATTTGGCTAAGTAAGAAAAAAACCTCGCTCACAACATTGTAGCGAGGTTTCGTTTTGTTAATTTTATTTGTAGAAAATTTAACTGATGAAATAAATATCATTAATTCAAGATATTTTACTTGACGATTTTTGTCGGATAGATATATTCTTGTTACATAAAGTAACCAATGAAAGTTGGACAAATTAATAATGAGGAATCCAGCTTTAGTTGAAGGGAGATAAAACCTACCTTGGATAGTCATAAAAACATAATCTCAAAAGTTCGTGGGTAGAAAGGACGAACATGTGGGAATAAAAATGGATTCAATGACTTTTGTCTAATCACTTAAGAAGTATGGTTTAACAAAATCTGACAAAATATTGGGGCTATTTGAGGGAAAAATAATAAAGGTCTTTTGATTTAATTGCTACGCCAGTTATTGCCAAGTCTTTATTCATGTGATATCGTTCCTTGGAGAAGGTCACCTTTACAGGTAAAGTTGTAGCAGCATTAAGAAATGAGTTTGGTGGACATGCTGTCGAAAAGAATTAAAAAAAGCATTTATTTTATTAAAATTGGAGGAAAAAGATTATGAAATTTTTTATTGATACTGCAAACCTAGAGGAAATCAAAAAAGCCTATAAAATTGGTGTGTTATCAGGAGTAACAACCAACCCTTCTTTAGTGGCAAAAGAGGGAGTAAAATTCGAAGACCGTATTGCTGAAATCCTTAATGCTGTACCTGAGGTTGAGTCTGTATCTGCCGAGGTAACGCCTAATGCTTTGACTGCTGATCAAATGATTACAGAAGCAAACGAACTTATTAAAATTAACGGTGGCGATAAAAATATCACCATTAAACTTCCAATGACGTTAGATGGATTAGAGGCTTGCCGTTATCTAACGAAAAAAGGTGTAAAAACCAACGTTACCTTGATTTTTAGTGTGAACCAAGCATTGCTCGCTGCACGAGCAGGTGCAACTTATGTTTCACCATTCTTAGGCCGGTTGGATGATATTAACGAAGATGGTGTAGAATTAGTCGCAAAAATTGCTAAGATGTTCCAGATTCAAAACTTGAATTCACAAATCATTGCTGCATCTGTTCGTCATCCAGATCATGTAACCCGTGTAGCGATGGCTGGAGCTCATATTGCAACGATTCCATTCAAGGTAATTGAGCAATTATCAAAACATCCATTAACAGATCAAGGGATTGAAAAATTTGCTGCAGACTGGAAAACGACTGTTTAAAAACAGATTATTAATACGTATTTCTAAATAGAGTTATTTAAGCACCTTTATCTTAGTAAAATGATAAAGGTGTTTTTTTTTTTTATATTGAAGTGCATTCAGCATTAAGAAACAGTAAAAATACCTCTCCATAATAAATTATGGAGAGGTATTTTTATCTATAACCATTTATCTGCCCATTCCTCAAGACCTTTAAGAGATCGTCCAAGTTCCGTTCCTTTTTTGGTTAACGAATATTCGGTCCGTACAGGACGGTCTGCAATAACATTTCTTAACACAATTCCTAGATCCTCAAGCTCTTTCATACGTTCATTTAATACTCTTTTACTTAAATCTGGTATAAAGGTATGGATTTCACTAAATCTTTTTGGTTCCTCCATTAATGTATGGATGATCAAACCCATCCATTTTTTTCCCATAATATGATAGCACGCTTCAACTTTGCTGCATAATTTATTTTCTGTCTCCATATATAAACACCTCAAATAGTTCCTTGGTTATTTTTAATAACTATATGTTAATATTAGCAAAATTAGTTATTAAAATAAAGTGTTTACTGGAACAAAATTTCTTGCGAACAGTATCTGTGCTTATATGTTCACGAATTTGACAAAAATATATGTCGACTAAAATCGGTTATATATGTTGATGAGAAAAAAGAATTTTTAAATCCAACCATACTTGGAAAATTTCATTGATTGGAGTATCTTCATGGTTTCCAAATCCATTGGAAGTTTGATAATTTCGCATAAACTTCTATAATAAAACAAAAAGTAAATTCTCTGAAATCAAGATAGTTTCGCGGTTTTCGGAGAGATAGTTAGTCCAAGCAATGAGTTTATAGTATTAAAATTTTGCTGGATTTTCAGTGGATTACATTCTTTCTTTGATTTTATTACATAGTTTTAAAGGATTCTGAAGGGTGATATTAGTGGATGAACTGCTAAGTAAATGTTGGCTAATTAAAAATGCTTTTAATATTGATGTACAAGCGGTCGATCATCAATTTCAAACGATTCTGCACATATCTGATGATAGTGAACCCCTAATTTTTGCAGAAGCTCGAAAGAAAATCTATTTGGATCTTAAAAAAGCTTTAGAAAAGGCAAATAAGAACAGTTTTTGTATTCATACAGATTCATTCCAACTATCGTATATGGCGATGCCTATAAACGAGGAAGAACTGTTTCAAGGAATGGTTTTGGTTGGGCCTTTCTTGAATGAGCGGGTCACTGACCATTTTATTTGGAATGCGATGAGGGAAAATCATCTTGAAAATAATTGGGTAAAACCAATTGAGAATTTTTATAAATCCTTACCCTATTTGGGACAATCATACATAGCAATTGGCGATTTGTTAGTGAATCTATTAGCGAATCCACGAGTTGACTCCCATTTCAGTACGACAAAAAAGCATAGTGAGCAATATCAACCGGATGTACAGCCGCAGGATTATGGCCAAGATGGTTTGGAAGTTAAGCTAAGGTATGAGGCAGAAAAGAAATTTTTACATTTTATCGAAACTGGGGATAAAGAAAATGCAATGAAAGCTTTGATTGAATTCACAGGTGATTTTTCCTATAGAGTTCCAGGGAATCCTTTGCGGGCGAAAAAAAATCTTAGCTTTTCAAGTAATACTATGAATAGATTGGCTGCTGCTAAGGGAGGGGTTGAACCTCAATATTTACATGCTATTTCGGAAAAATTCGCACTTAAGATTGAGGCAGCGGTAGCGATGTCCGATTTAGATGCGATAAATTTCAGTATGATTGAAGAATATTGTGATGCGGTTAAGAATTTTGCTGTTAATGGATATAGTCCTGTTGTAAGGAAAGCATTAATGTATATAAATATCCACTTTAAGGAAACTATAAATGTGCAATCTGTAGCAGCTGAAATTGGATTTAATCGAGCATATCTTGCGAAGAAATTTAAAAAAGAATTGAATATAAGTGTCATTGATTATATTCATAAAAAGCGGATCGAAGAGGCAATTTTTCTTATGGAACAGGGGCATTTATCTATTACAGATATTGGTATTCAAGTGGGTTTTAGCAGCTATAATTATTTTTGTAAAGTATTTAAAGAAATAAATGGAATGACAGCTACAGAGTATAAAGGGAGCAAACCATTAGAAAAAAAGGAGCATGATTAAAATCATTGCCTCTTCTAACGTTATCTTTGTAATTTTATAAATTTGATTCAAATTCACTCTAAATAAATTTTATTTATAAAAAATATTTTAAAATAGTGTGCAATTTTATATAAAAGTTAACAATAATGGATGTGGAAACGAACTCAAATTGCTAACATGAATCTATCACTTGTCCCAACTTTCCCGAAAGATGGGGATGAACAAGTTAAGGAGGCATTCACATGGAAGTTAACCATAAACAACCGAATTTAGAAGTAAGAGTCAAGAACATTATTGAAGTTGATGGATTAAAATTTAAAGATCTGAATAACAGCGGGAAATTAGAACCATATAAGGATTGGCGTTTGAGTCCGAAAGAACGTGCGGACAACCTAGTCTCATTGATGAATACCGATGAAAAGGTCGGTATGATGCTTATTAATTCTCGTCAGATGGGGCTTTCTCAAAAAGATAAGAGTAAGACAAGCCATGATGGCGTGTTAGATGAAGGAATTGTTGAAAAGGGCGAAACTATTTTTGCTTTAGCAAAAGTATATGGTACCACGCATACGATTGAAAACATGCATTTGCGCCACTTTATTCTAAGAGACAATTGGAGCCCATCCGAAATGGCAGAATGGGTGAATACCATGAATGAAGTATGTGAGGGGTCACGTCTTGGTATTCCATGTTTAATCGCATCGAATTCAAGAAACGAAAATACTGAATTCATTTTTGGTATGAATGATGCAGCTGGGATTTTTTCCACTTGGCCTGGAACGTTAGGACTTGCTGCAGCGGCAAAAGGAGATATGAAAAATGGCGGTGATGCCTCACTTATTAGCCAATTCGCCCAAATCGCACATGATGAGTGGGATGCGGTTGGATTAAGAAAAGGATATATGTATATGGCGGATACTGTTACGGACCCGAGATGGCAGCGGATATATGGTACATTCGGTGAAGACCCAGAATTTATTTCTGATGTTATCGGCCGCATCATTGACGGCTTTCAAGGGAAGACCCTCGGAAATCATAGTATTGCTATGACGACCAAGCATTTTCCTGGCGGTGGACCAAGGGAAAATGGATTTGATCCACATTATGAAGAGGGTAAATGGAACCTGTATCCAACTCCAGGAAGCCTAGAAAAGTATCACCTGCCTCCGTTTCGGGCAGCGGTAGAACATGGGACTTCATCCATGATGCCATATTATTCGATTCCTAGTATCAAGAAAAGTGTGGTTCAAGAATTCGAAGGGGAAGACATTCCTTTCGAAGAGGTTGGTTTTACATTTAATCATTATTTCTTAAATACGATCCTTAGAGAAAAACTAGGGTTCAAAGGTTATATAAATAGCGACAGCGGCGTCACAAGTAAAATGAGCTGGGGCGTTGAAACATTAAGCGAGGCGGAACGTTTTGCTAAAGCGATTAATGCGGGGACAGATCTTATTTCTGACACTAATGATATTGAAAACCTAAAAAAAGCGATCGAAAAGGGATGGATCAGTGAGAAGCGGATTAATGAAGCCAATGTACGACTGCTTACAGAAATGTTTGCTTTAGGACTATTTGATGACCGTACGTATGTTTCACCCGACCATGCTGCTGAAGTGGTGGAAAATCCAGCAAACTGGGAAGCTGCTTATGAAGCGCATAAAAAATCGGTAACTGTGCTTAAGAATCAGAAGCAGACCTTACCTTTAACAGCTGAAAAGCTGGAGGGTAAGAAGGTTTATGTGGAAGTTTTCCAAAAGGAGACCGAACGAGCAACTTCTTATACTGAAAAAGCTAGACAGGAATGTCAAGAGCTTGGTCAATTTACTTTGACCGATAACTATGAAGAAGCTGATGTAGCTATATTGTTTTTAAGTCCCAAATCTGGAGCTTATTTCAATGCGACACCAGGACTATTAGAACTTGAAATATGCGAAGATAAAACGGTAGCTGCTTTGGATGGTACTTCCTACCAAGAAACGACTTTGAGTGGGATGAACCATTTAAAGGAAGTGGCCGACAGTATCCATATTCGTGGTGGAAAAGTAATCATGAGTGTTAATGTCATTCTGCCATGGATCCTTGGAAATGTTGAACCATTGGCAGATGCATTGATCGCTGGATATGATACCTACTATAAGGCACAGTATGAGGTTATGGCGGGCAATAGCTCACCAGTAGGTGTGTTACCGTTGACATTGCCAGCGAGTGAAGCGGTCATTGCGGTTGATGAAAATGGTGAGTGCGTGTCGAGAAATGATGTACCGGGTTATGTCAAGGACGAATATATGCCTGAAGGATTTAACTATGCTTATAAAGATAGCGACGGGAATATTTATAAACTTGGTCATGGATTAACATTTTAATTTAGCTAAGAGTCATAATGTAAAAACTCGCCAATATTATCGTGGCGAGTTTTTACATTATTATAGCTTTCTACAATTTATCATCAACCACTACTTTTACATCCCCAATTGTATCTATTTGGACTTTTTCTTCTTTCACATTTTCGTTAATCTGAATAATCTCTTCAAACTCATTCCTAAAAATTTCTACATCATTAAGGATAGTTGGGTTTAATATGACCTCAATACGATCTTCGCTTAGAGGAATATGAGTGGTTTCAATTTGTGTAGTTGTTCCACTTTCTGGATTTAATATCTTTTTCTCAATAATTAGCTCTTCACGGAATATAGGGACGACAATTTGTTTCTCCACGGTATACGTTTTCTTATATACTCTAACATCAGCCGTCTCAACCCACTTCTTGTTAACCTGCAATTCTTCCTTATGTAGTTGGAGCGTTTTATCTTCTCGATGGCCATTCTTCTTTTCAGGCAACTTAATCTCTCCCTCCATTGGAAAGTAGTGAAAACACCCTTCCATTGCCCAGCAATGAAAAGGTGTTTTTGTTTTTAGCTATTATTTATATCGTTAAAGCTTGACCCGTCGGAAACGATATCGACACTTCCGGTTGTATCAACATGAGCCTCTTCGTGTCTGAGTGTCTCTTGGACTTTCTGAGTATCCTCAATTTGACGTTTCGAAGCAGAAATCTCCTCGGTCGCAACCGTATACTTGTTTACCTCAACTTGCTCCTGGGTAACAGGAATAGTAATGGTTTCTTGAGATATAGAGGATCTATCGCTACGTTCGTTATTCAAGGGTGTTCTTTTTATGACAACTTCCTCGTGCATCACAGGAACGTCGACAGTTCTTTGTTCCTCAACGACATCTTTAGAAATAACTACTTGTCCAGCATCGACATTATTCTTTATAATGTCTAACTCTTCTTTATGAAGCTGGAGAGAGCCGTCGGTTTGAGTACCCTGGGTACTTGTACTGGGATCGTTCCCTTGATTACTCATATTGGTTTGGCTATTTTCACTTTCAGTGGTTTGTGATTTATCATCACCGAATAATCCTAAAAAGTCGCTCATAAAAATCCCCCTTGTAAGTTGTATATGGTCATGCCTTTTTTATAATGTACTCATGAGGGTTCTTTATTCTTTAAAATCATTAGAATAAAAGGTATGAAAAGATGATATTCGAGCTGATGTAAGATTCACTTTGTATGAAATATTTTCATGGCATAATTTTTGTTTAATTAGAAGCAATCTTGTTTGGTGCTGGTGACAAAAAAGAATATAATTAAATTGAGATTGAGCAATTGTATTGTGGAGGGGATTACATTTTTGACATTTTTAGAAAAAATTAAACCGCACTTGATTAGCAATGATATATTAATTCAAGAAACGGTGCTTCATGGATTACACGATTATCCAAACGTCCCAGAAGAATGGACAATCGAATTATTGAAGGAAGCCTTTAAAAACCAGGACAAGCAATCCTCTATTTTAATCTACATAGAAAACATGAAAATCAATGAAGACGCTGTCAAAGTTTTACTAGAAAATATTCCTAAGATGGACAAGACCAAGATCCACTTAGCGGTGAATTTGTTAGAGCGTATTGATCCAAAGCTCGCTCTAAAATATAGAGAGCAACTGCAAAGATACATTGGTGAGGATCGTTGGTCATTATATGAGCTAATCGTAAACGGTACGGAAGAAGAAGTTTGGAATAAATATGCAAAAACAATAAATACTCTTGACCAAGCCGATTCTTATCAACATCCACTTTACATACAAGCTAAAAAACTGGCTGCATGCATCGTTCAAAATGGCTGGATCACTAAAGATGAAGTAGAAGTGATTCTTCAAGAGGAATTAAAGGAACAATGGTTTTCATTTAATGGAATCTTGACGGTGTATATGATTGGATTACTGAAACTTGAGAAGCATATCCCATTTCTAGCCAGTTTGTTAAACCGTGATGAAGATATCTTGTTAGAAGAAGTTGCATCGGCGTTAATTCGTTTTCAATCCGATGAGGTGGTCGAAGCGGTTAGTCCTTATTTAAACCAATCGGATTCGATTATTTTTGCTAGTTCCGTTATCGAAAATATTAAATCAGATCAGGCTGTTCAGGTTTTAAGAGAGGCTTATCATAATTCAGCTGAACTTGAAGACCAGGATATCCTGATCGAAGCGCTCTGTCATCATCTTTCTAAAGATGCGCTTCTTGAAATTAGCAATCATATGAAAAAGGAATACTTCTCAAGCCTCGTAGATATTGAACAGACTGTTTATAGTTATTATTCCATTTTAGGCGAGCCACATCCGGAACTAATGGATTGGAAGCTAGCAGCACTTGGAAGAGAAATAGAATTTAGAAATAAAAGCAAGCAGGGTGAAATTTCCCAAAACGGTCCAATTTTAACGGAAAATAAAGTAGGGCGAAATGATCCTTGCCCGTGTGGAAGCGGCAAAAAATATAAAAAGTGCTGTGGCAAATAAGGAGATTAAGTGCGATGAAGTTTGATAAAGTTCGTTGGGGGATCATTGGATGCGGTGATGTAACAGAAGTGAAAAGCGGACCAGCCTTCCAAAAAATTAATAATTCTGAGTTGGTTGCCGTTATGAGAAGAACGGGGGAACTTGCCAAAGATTATGCAAACCGGCACAATGTACCAAAATGGTATGATAATGCAGATGAACTCATAAACGATTCTGAGGTAGATGCTATCTATATTGCAACACCGCCTGGTTCGCATAAGGAATATACAATCAAGGCAGCAAAGGCAGGGAAACCTGTTTATGTAGAAAAGCCAATGGCCCGCAATTTCGATGAATGCCAGGAAATGATTGCTGCTTGTGAAGAGGCAGGAGTCCCATTATATGTGGCTTACTACCGGAGGGCACAACAGCGATTTTTAAAAATAAAAGAGCTGTTGGAGAATGGGGCAGTTGGTGAGGTACGGTTTGTAACATCAACACAATATCAAAAAGCTACGGAAGATGTGTTAGACTCACAACATCTTCCATGGCGAGTTCAACCGGAATTGGCAGGCGGGGGACTATTTTTTGATTTAGCCAGCCATACGCTTGATCTATTAGATTTTTTACTTGGACCGATTACGTCTGTGCAAGGATTTGCTTCCAATCAAGCAGGCTATTATCGTGCCGAAGATATCGTAACAGGTACATATCAGTTTGAATCTGGCGTCCATGGTGTCGGAAATTGGTGTTTTACTGCTTTTGAAGATGTCGATGTGAATGAAATCGTGGGGAGCCTTGGGAAAATCACCTTTTCCACTTTCAGAAACGAGCCCATCGTTTTAACGACAGCGAGCGGAACGGAGCAATGGAGTTTCGAGCGACCAGAGCACGTCCATCAACCACTTGTCGAAACGATTGTAGCTGACATAACAAGTGGTAGCGGTCAGTGTCCTAGCAGTGGAGTGACAGGAGCCCGAACGAACTGGGTCATGGGAGAAATGGTGAAGAATTATTATCAGTAGTATGGGACTAGGATCAACCTAACACGGTTGGTCCTAATTTTTTAGGTCCGTCATCTTAAGCCAGCGAAAGTGTTTGGCCCTTTCAGAAAATAGTTGGTGCCTGACACTATTTTTTTATTTATTTCAGTGTTTTTAGTTGATGTAAGCGCATACATTTATAGTGAACGCTGGAGGTGATGTTGTTGATTTATCCTTATGGGAATGATTATATCAAATACTTAAACGATGAAGGTTCTTATGGGATCACGTATGAACAATGGAAGTTTAAAAATAGTAAACAATACTCAGACAAGTGCAGACAATGCGGACATGGGAAACACCGCTTTCAACCTTGTCCAAAGTGCAATTATTAAGCGCCTTATGGCGTTTTTCTTTTTTTATCATGAATTTGAAGATGCTATCGCAGAACTTTGATAGATTTCGCGATTCGCCCATTGAATGCGAAAATTCGCTCATAAAATGCAAAAATTCGCCCATTAACTATAAAAACTTGCTCATAAGATGCAAAAATCCGCTCATAAAATCTAAAGCTGCAAAAATGCCTGAATTTTTTAGGAAAATAATAAAAATTTCACTTTTATTGTCAAAAATGAGGGAACTTTTCATTATAATTCATGATATTTAAGAAAATCAGGATTTAATATTGCCTTTAACATTATATTGTTTTCTTATACCATCTAGGAAATACTATTGAGGTTAGTAAATTGAAACAAGGAGATCGCATAGTGAAAGATAAAATCCCCTCATTATCGTCCAACTCATTTTATTTGGGTATTTTGTTAGCGGTCGTTGGAGGTTTTTTAGATGCCTATACTTTTATCAGCAGAGACGGCGTATTTGCCAATGCCCAAACAGGAAATATGGTCCTGCTCGCTGTAAAAGCAGCGAACAGGGATTGGCATGGCTCGCTGCTTTATATCCCGCCCATTTTAGCATTTATCTTAGGTGTTTTGGTATCAGAAATGGCTAAAATTCCTCGTGTAAGACAAGTTCTACACAGCTATAGAAGGTCAATTCTTATCTTAGAATGCCTTGTATTAATTATTGTAGGTCTATTACCACGAAGTGTGCCGAACATCGTAGTAACTGTATGTATCGCATTTGTATCCTCTTTACAAATTTCTACTTTTAATAAAATCGACAAGTGGGCTTACAATTCAACCATGACAACAGGAAATCTTCGGACGGCAACCCAAGCAGCCTATTTGGCATTAAAAGAAGATAATGATGAAGCCAAAAAACAATTCAAGGAATTTTTTGTGATCATTCTTTCTTTTTTATTTGGCGCGTTGACCGGGACATTTTCCACCACCTACATAGGGAACACCTCTATTTGGATTGCTTCTGGGATTTTAGTGATCGCACTTATTTTGTATCACCGGGATCGAGGTTATATAAGCAAGTCCTTAACGTTAAGATAGTATGTTAGGTGTCTGGTACTTATGTAGAAGAGGCTGGAACAAAGGAGAACCAGCCTCTTCCTGTCTTCCTGTTGAAATATTCCTACTCAACCATTTCCAACGTATGAATTACCTCTTTTAGTGCTTCTATTTCATCGTCCCCGGAAACTTCTAATATAATTTCTGCCTGTTTAGGGATCGCTAACGATAAAACACCGAGTACCGATTTTACATTAACCTTCCGTCCTTTATAAGTAAGAAAGATATCAGCATTAAATCGAGAAGCATTTTGAACTAATTGATTGACCGGCTGAGCATATAAACCTGCATTCCTGTTGATTGTTACTGTTTGTTGTATCATGATTTTCCTCCTTGGCTACGATGTTATAGCATCTGTAAATAATGCACTTTTCTTATGTATGAAACTACGTCACTAAAAATGCACCATTGACTCAATATGGGCCATTTTGTGTGGTAGTCCTTCTGCGCTGCCTATTGAGTTCCCTAGTACTTTAGTTTAAATCTAATAATTTGAATGGATGTCCCATAAAAATAGGCTTTTGAATCAGTGGCAATACCCACCCATTTTTCATATTTTGATGGAGAGAGTACTTGAAGCATCGGTGAATTCACCTGTAACACACTATTTTTCTGATTTGTTCTGTTCCCCTTTTCATGTAATGGCACAAAAGGTTGATTTAAAATAGACGGAGGTATGAAAATGAATCCTTTCCAAAATGAACTACAAATGTTGAATGTTGGCGATTTCCAAGCGAGCCAGGCAGTTCCTATAGACCCAAACCAATACTATATGGATCAGTCTCGACAATTCGGTGTTATGGGCGGTTTTGGTGGTTTAGGTGGTTTTGGCCGTTGTTTTAGTTGTTTTAGCTGCTTTAGCTGTTTTAACTGCTTTAATTGCTTTAGTTGTTTCCGTTGCTTTAATTGTTCGCATTGCTCTAATTGTGGCGGGGGCCATCGCTGCGGCGGCCATAATTGCGGTGGAGGTCATCGCTGCGGAGGTTAATAGTTCAATTTTTCTAATGTAAAACTGGTTGGTTAAGGAGAAGAGGCCGTCACTGCGTGAGTTTTTGCAGAGCCTCTTCTCTTTTAGCTTAGACATAAGGGACAAATTGCGGTACATAGAATTATAGTGAAGTGTTGTTACAGAATGGAGTAAAGCTACGGCTAAGGAGGAGCGAAATGACAAGTTTGAACCCTTCTATGCGTCTGAAAGTGAAAAGGGACACGTTTTTTCTCCCCGATTCAATCAACGGTGTGTATTTTCGGAACAACATTAGCTCGTTCCGTATGGAAGGCAGTACGATCGATCAGTGGGTTGAAAAGCTGATACCGATGTTCAATGGGGAGTATACTTTGGGGAATTTAACAGAGGGATTGCCGGGCCCATACCGAGATCGAGTGTATGAAATTGCAGAAGTGCTGTATCGAAATGGGTTTGTCCGTGATGTAAGTCAAGACCATCCGCATCAATTGGAGGATCAGGTTCTTAAAAGACATGCTTTTCAAATTGAATTTGTCGACAGTTTTGTCGATTCGGGAGCATACCGTTTTCAAACCTATCGTCAGGCCAAAGTGTTGGCAGTTGGCTCAGGTCCTTTTTTTGTTTCGTTGGTTTCTTCGTTAATTGAATCCGGATTGCCCAAGTTCAAATTACTAATCACTGACACGGTACCGACTAATAGACGGCGGTTAACGGAACTCGTGGCACATGCCCGTAAGACAGACCCTGAGGTGGAGGTAGAGGAGGTCAACCTGAAGGACGATGGGGTAAATTTTTGGCGGGAGAGTGTGCAACCGTTTGATTCAATTTTGTATGTGTCACAGGAAGGAAATTTAGAGGAGTTGCGGCTTCTTCATACGGTATGTGGGGAAGAGAAAAAGGCATTCCTCCCTGCTATTTGCTTACAGCAGGTGGGAATAGCTGGTCCGTTAGTGAATCCAGAATCTGAGGCGAGCTGGGAGTCTGCTTGGCGCCGCTTGCACCAATCTGTGCTATTCAAAGACCAGCAAATTACTGCTTTCTCTTCCACTGCCGGCGCAATGTTGGCCAATGTAATCGTATTTGAATTGTTTAAGGAGGTTACAGGAGTAACAGAACTGGAACAAAAGAATCAATTCTATTTGCTTGATCTTGATACGTTGGAAGGACACTGGCACTCGTTTATTCCCCATCCACTGGTGACCGGACGAATATCGACTGAATGGGTAGAAGATTTCGATAGGCGGATTGAACAGGGATTAAGCAGTGGTGAGCCGAGTGAATTGCTACTTTTTTTCCACCAATTGACATCAAAAGAGTCAGGGATTTTCCATATTTGGGAGGAGGGAAATTTAAAGCAACTTCCGTTAGCTCAGTGTCGTGTTCAGGCTGTCGACCCTTTATCTGACGGACCGGCTAAGCTGTTAGGAGACATTGTCTGTTCAGGACTGACACATGAGGAGGCTCGAAGGGAAGCCGGTCTTGCAGGGATTGAAGCCTATGCGTCACGAATGGTCGATTTGCTCGCTACGAGGCTACTTCCACATCAGGAAGTAGAGGGTAGAATGCTAGAATTGCAGGAATTTGTTGGGGTTGGGACTGGGGAAACGTTTGCGGAAGGAGTTTGCCGCGGGTTGCAAAAGTGTTTGGCCGAAGAACTGAACATTCAACAGCGTAATCAGAAGATATCTGTCTCTCGGGTGCAGTTGAGTGCTGTAGAAGATGAACGTTGCCGGTTTTATTTGCAGGCGCTGACTACAATGCAGGGGGCACCAGTTATCGGTTTAGGTGAGGAAGTGTCCGGTTTCCCTGTGGTATGGCTCGGTACGAGTCAGGGATGGTATCGTAGTGTAGATTTGAATATAACATTGGCGTTACGGAAGGCGTTACAACAAGCACTAATCAAAGTTCAAAACCCAAATACTTGTCTCACCGAGCAAGCGTTTGATGTTTCATCCTTGCTTCTGGAAGAAATGGTGCCGCTAAGCCTAGTAATCCCTGCTTGTGAAGAGAGGATAAAATCCGAGAACTTGCAGTCCGCTATGGAAGTCTTGGCACGAAATCATAAGCGGCTTTCGGTGTTCGAACAAGAAATAGAACCATTTTTGAAAGAAGGATTGGCAGGGGTGTTTGGTGTGTTGCTTCGAGAGGAGGAATCTAGGTGAGCGCTGTCGTGTTGGTTGTTGGAGAAGGGGTGGTGGCGGACAGTGTATGCGAAGAACTGTTCGCTCATTACCATGTAGTTCGCCAGACCGAATTCGAGGCGGTTGTACCGAAAAAAACTGATTTGGCTCTGGTGCTTCAGGATGCCTGGAATCCTTCTGTTCATCAAAAGGCAGAAGAGATATTTCGGCTAACAGGCACACCCTGGCTGCGAGGCTTCGTTTCATTTGGAGAGGGTGTAGTGGGGCCACTAATTCGACCAGGTACGCCCGGGTGTTCTCAGTGTGCGGATATGAGACGTCTCATGGCTGGACGCGACCGTAAAGAGATGTGGGAGATGAAGCAGAGGCTGAAGGAATACAGAGGTATGCAGCCTGAAGGCTGGGCATCCTTCACAGGACTCTTGCAGCTGTCATACCAGATCAGGGCAGAGGTACAGCGAATTTTGGAGGGTGAACAAGCACTTTCGGAAGAACAGGTATGTTTAATTAATTTGAAAACATTAAATAGTTCATGGCATTCCTTTCTCCCTGACCCGCTGTGTCCGGTTTGTAGCCATTTACCAGACGATTCGGAGGACGCTGCTCAAATCTCATTGCAGCCAAGTCCGAAGATCAGCCTGGACAGTTACCGCTGCCGTTCGTTGGATGATCTGAATAAAGTTTTAGTTAAAGACTACTTAGATCATCGAACGGGCCTTTTGAATGGTAAAATGGTTGACCTCGTGCCGCCATTTGCCGATGTCAGTGTGAATCTGCCTTTGTTCGAAGGGGATGAGGGAACAGCAGGCAGGACAAATTCATATGAGGTAAGTGAGTTGACTGCCATTTTAGAAGGACTCGAGCGGTACTGCGGTCTGGAGCCACGCGGGAAACGTACAGTCGTCTTTGATAGTTTCCGCAATTTGAAAAATAATGCACTCAATCCTATGAAAGTAGGTGTGCATGCAAAGGAACAGTATGAGCAGCATGGTTTTCCTTTTCAACCGTTTAATCCTGAACGACCAATGAATTGGGTATGGGGTTATTCGTTTTTGGAAGAGCGTCCAATTCTTGTGCCAGAGTTGCTTGCCTATTACAGCTTGGGCTGCGGCCAGCGTGGATTTGTCTATGAAACTTCCAACGGATGTGCATTAGGCGGAAGTTTGGAGGAGTCTATTTTTTACGGAATTATGGAAGTGGTGGAGCGTGATTCATTTCTAATGACTTGGTACGCGCAGCTGAACCTGCCGCGTCTTGACCCTTCCTCAGCTGATGACCAAGAATTGCAGTTAATGATCGAACGTATGCGGTCGGTCGCGGGATATGATCTTTATTTGTATAACTCTACGATGGAGCACGGAATTCCAAGTATTTGTGCGATTGCAAAAAACAGGAAGCAAAAGGGAGTGAATCTCATCTGTGCCGCTGGTGCACATCTCGACCCTGTAAGGGCGGTAAAAAGTGCGGTTCATGAGTTGGCTGGCATGATGCTGTCTCTTGATGAGAAATTGGAGTCTAACCAGGAAGAGTATAGCCGAATGCTGCAAGATTCATCACTGGTCCAACAGATGGATGATCATGGTATGCTGTACGGTTTGCCGCAAGCGGAAGATCGCCTGGATTTTTTACTTGAAGATAATCGTCCGTTGCGAACATTTGCCGAGGAATTCAAGTGGAAATCGAGGCATACGGACCTTACAGATGATCTCCTGGACATAATTCAAGTTTTTCGCCCATTAAATCTTGATGTGATTGTGGTGGACCAGACGGCACCAGAATTGAAACGAAACGGATTGTATTGCGTGAAAGTGCTGATTCCGGGGATGCTGCCGATGACATTCGGACAACATCTTACCCGTGTAACTGGGCTGGAGCGTGTGCTCAGGGTACCGATGGAACTCGGTTATTCAAAACAACCGCTGACACTTGAACAATTAAACCCACATCCGCATCCGTTTCCATAAGAGGCGACCTAGGAGGCAAGGAGGATGAGTCTAGAGGAGTTTTTGCACAATCTGCATTTTGACATTGATAAGGCAAGTGTGCCTAACTGGGAAGTGGATTGGGAAGATGCGCCACTTTCTTATAAGCTCTACAGTGGCTTACCTGTGGTACCATTTTCTCTAGAAGTACCGCTGACACTTGAAGGACAAGAACAGCCCGCAAAGCCTGATCTTCGTAAAGTCGGTCATTTCCTCTGGTATGTATACGGCCTTACTCAAGTTAGCCAGTCAGTCTTTCCCTTGGATTCCAAAGATAAAACGGCGAATCTAATACAGTCATATCGGCGATTCGCTCCTTCCGGCGGGGCATTGTATCCAAACGAATTATACGTTTATCTTAAGGTAGAGGATTCGCCTGTTGGGATGTACCATTATGATGTGGCCCATCACCGCTTGGTATTGTTGCGAGAAGGAAATTTCGATTCATATATCGCCCGTGCTCTTGGTAACCGCTGTGATATATCTGCCTGCTTTGGAACTGTGTTTGTGTCAACCATGTTTTGGAAAAATTTCTTTAAATACAATAACTTTTCTTACCGTCTGCAAGGGTTGGATGCCGGAGTGGTAATTGGGCAGTTACTGGAAGTAGCAAAACGTTTTGGCTTTGCATCAGGGGTTTATTTTCAGTTTCTAGATCGGGCCATGAACCATCTTGTTGGGCTTTCCGAACAGGACGAGAGTGTTTATGCGGTTATCCCGCTTTCAGTAGAACCTACCATTTGGTCTACTAACGGGAGTGAAAAAGAAGGTTTTGTCTCTGCCGCCGAATTGTGCCGAGAGTTAACAGCGATTCAGCCCCATCATTACATCCGGTCACGGAGGGTTAAAGAGTATCCAATGTTAACAATGTTGAATGAAGCGTCCATGCTTGATTCAACGCAAGCGTTTCGGCTGATCGAGGCGAAAGAGAGTTTGAATGGTAACGGTCATGCGGAAGAGCTGCCTCACGTGAACCGGTTGTCATATGATCTAGCGTCGGTCTGTCGTAAGCGATTCTCGCCAGATATGGATTTTGTTTTGGGAAAGGTAAGTCAACCTCAACTGGCAACACTAATGCAGGAGGCGACCGCATCCTTCTCGTATCGGAATGATTTGGATGGACCACTTCGGAAGAACGTGCCTCGTGTTTCACTGTATGGCTGTTTATATAATGTTGAAGGTATTCCAAATGGTGCCTATCATTATGACAGTGCTGCTCATGCGTTACGATTGGTGGATCTCGGTGATTATCGACTCCAATTGCAATCCGGAATGTCTCTAGATAATGTGAATTTGCTCCAAATACCTCTCTGCTTACATGTGGCAGGGGACAGGGAATCATTCAGAACGGCACTGGGTTACAGAGGATACCGGATCCAACAAATGGAAGCAGGCATGCTAGTACAACGATTACTGTTAGCGGCGTCAGCCCTCGGAATGGGGGGGCATCCACTCCTCGGTTTTGATGCAAACTTGAGTGATGAGATTTACAAGATGGAACCACTAGGAAAAACCAGTCTAATCCAAATTCCAATTGGTCCCTATCGACAGCGTCCTTGGTTGAAGGGAAGTTTGCATTGTTAGGATTAATAGGTTTACTTTAGTTCTAAGGTTATTGCAGGAAGAACTTCATGATGTTCCAGTTAATCCTATGGTTTCAAAAAACGAGTTTAGTCCAGAAGCGAAATAGGCAAGTATTCATGAGGATTAATATTAAGATGCCTTCACTTCCAATGAATGGGTGAAGGCTTTCCCAATTGCTTCGAGTGGATTTGAACATTTCTATCAAGAAGGATAAAGCTCTGTCTTATCTTTATGATTCTGATAAAAGATGTTCATGAATCCTTCTTAATGACACTTTTTCGTATTCTCCTGATTGATTCAAAAAATGCCTTAATTGGATGGGGGGATGTTTATGGCTGCCATTGGTATAGAACCGTATTTGCATGTTCGTTTTGCCAAAAATCCAGTATACGATCCAATTGGCCACAAGTTAAGCTTTATCGCAGATTATACTGGTTTGCCACAGGTTTGGGAACTTAATCTAGGGGAAGGGTGTGAAGGATGGCCAGTCCAAACTTCCTTTACAAAAGAAAGAATCACCTTTATTAACTATCTAAATGGCAAATCTAATTTGATTATTGGTATGGATGTTGGCGGAAATGAAAATCAGCAATTGTACTTACTTAAGCAAGAAGGAAAACTAATTGAGTTGACAAACTCACCAGACCATATACACCGTTATGGCGGAAGCTCGCCAGATGGAAAATGGATTGCTTGGTCGAGTAATCGCCGTAATCCAGCCTTTTTTGATATCTATATTCAAAATCTGGAATCATTGGATATTCGTCTTTTGAATTCTGGTGATGGAATATTTTCAGCGGTTAAATGGTCTCCTGACGGTAAATCCATTTTGGTCCAGAAAATAAATTCCCCTCTAGATAATGATTTGGGCATAATCGACCTTTCAACAGGGGCTATGAACTGGTTAACAGAACATACAGGGGAAGCAAGTTTTAAAGATGCCCATTTTAATAAGGATGCGGACCATATATATTTATTATCGAATAAAGACAAAGAATTCTATGGGCTTGCTCTTATAAATTTAAAAACCAAACATCTCGAGTGGCTAGAGCTGGGAAAGTGGGATTTTGAGGATTTGGCAATGAATAGCGATAAAAATTTGTTAGCTTATTCGATAAATGAGGGGGGAATTTCCAAGGGGGTACTTTTAGACATAAATCGAAGTTACATTTATACGTGGAAAACTCCAATCGGAGTCATATCAAATCTGAAATTTTCCCCTGATAGCCAAAAACTAGCGTATGTGTTTAAGGGACCGACATATCCCTCTGATATATGGGAACTTGACCTATACACCATTCAGGCAGAGAGGCTTACTTATGTTTCACGTTCACCAGTCCTGGAACATAAATTAGTTGAGCCGGAGCTTATATCCTTTCGCTCTTTTGATAACCTGGAAATTCCTGCCTTTTATGCGAAGCCGAGAGATTCCACTGAAAAACATCCTGTTGTTATATACATTCATGGCGGGCCTGAGAGTCAAGCACGTGTGGTATACAACCCAATTCAGCAGTATTTACTAAACCAAGGTTATGCCGTGTGTACACCAAACATTCGAGGAAGTACAGGTTACGGAAAAACATTTACACATTTGGATGATGTCCGAAAAAGAATGGACGCTTTAAAGGATCTCATTTATTTAGTGGAATGGCTAAAGGCGAATGGGAACGTAGATCCTAAAAAAATCGGGATCATGGGCGGGAGCTATGGAGGGTTTATGGTTCTTGCTGCCATCAGTCACTATCCACAGCTTTGGTCTGCTGCTATTGATATTGTGGGAATGTCCAGCCTTAGAACATTCCTTCAAACAACAAGTCCATGGCGTAAGAAGCACAGGGAGAGTGAATACGGAACAATAAAAAGAGACGGAGAATTTTTTGATAGAATTGATCCATTGAATTATTCAGATCGAATAACCACCCCATTATTAGTAATTCACGGGAAGGGTGATCCGCGTGTCCACATAAGTGAATCTGAGCAAATGGTCAACAAACTAAAAGAACGGCAACACGCAGTTGACTTTATTCGCTTTGAAGATGAAGGCCATTCCATTGACAAACAAAAAAATAAAATTACTGCTTATAAGGCAATGGTAAATTTTCTCGATCGATATATCGGTAATCGATCCTAACTCGGGTGAGGGATATGGAGATAAGCCCAAGAGTAGCGGCACGGCAGTTGTTGATTTTGAAGTTGCCATCGCAGAACTTATTGAATGGATGAGAATTAACCAGTTAAACACGCAACAATGGAACTAATTTACTTAAGGAAATTGAGAGGATTTAATTACCTTATCACAGAAAATAGGAAAGAGTCTCCCCAAACAAAGGGAGACTCTAATTTATCTATGAAAGAATGTAATCTATATTACTTAGAAAACTGTAGTTCTTCAGACACAGATTCAGGTTTGTCACAGGTACTTTCCATGATATAGTGTTTTCCATTTTCTGATGACTCATGGAGTCCGTGCATTGCTTCTAGAACATGGTATGCTAATTCACCATTGGCTCGATAGTTACCTCCTTCGAGGATCGCCTTGGCCATATCTGCGACACCCAGTCCTCTGCAGTTTTGATCGTACCCAGAAGTCAGCGGGACCTCCACAAATGCATTTTCGTCACGTTTTCTTACCCGAACAGGACCGCCAAATGTATTTGGATCTGGAACGAGTATCGTACCTTGACTTCCATAGATTTCAATAGGTGGCAGCGATGTTCCGCCAAAGGCGTCAAAGCTGGTTGTAATGGTCCCGATGACACCTGAATTAAAATCAATCACACCGGAAAGATGGGTAGGGGTAGAGACTTGAATCTCTGTTCCTGCTTTAGGTTTACTAATCACGGTTCGTTTTGGATAACTAATACGAGCGGATCCAGTAATTCGGTTAATAGGTCCTAACAGTGCTATTAATGCTGTTAAATAATAAGGACCCATATCAAACATTGGTCCGCCGCCGGTCTCATAATAAAAGGCAGGGTCTGGGTGCCAATGCTCATGTCCACGGCAAATCATGAAGGCCGAAGCACCAACAGGGACACCAATTTCTTCTTGTTCAATTAATTGGATTGCTGTTTGAATACCAGCACCTAAGAAGGTGTCAGGTGCACTCCCAACTAAAAGATGATGCTTCTTGGCTGTCTCTAGAATTTGTTTACCTTCCTCACGTGTAACAGCAAGCGGTTTTTCCGTATAAACATGTTTTCCTGCTTCGAGTGCTTGAATACAAACAAGGGCATGAGCTTTTGGAATCGTTAAATTAATGACTAGTTCAATTTCAGGGTCTGAAAGCAGTTCCACGACAGAACAAGCTTTTGGAATCCCGAATTTCTCAGCCTGAGCCTGTGCACGCTGTAAATCTAAATCCGCACAGGCAACAAGCTCAAGGTGTGAGAATTTCTGACAATTTTCCATATAAATAGAACTAATATTTCCGCATCCAATGATACCGATTTTAAGCCTTCTCATTATTGGTTCCTCCGGATTAATATTCTTGGTCATTGTAAAAATCTAATTATTATTAACTGTCTCCCATACCAGTATAAACACGGCCATTTCCATAAAGAGCGGCTAAGTCCACACCTTCGGCCCGTTTCTTTCCTTCCGCAGCCCATAAAAATCCGCGGCGCATAATAAGCGTTACTTCTGGCATTGTAATGACATTAGCTTGGTGTCCTAATGAACTATAAAAAACATTTCCAAGACCCCAGCGTTTTGTCCAAACAACAGGCATATCAACAGCTTTATTGGCAGCATGAGGACCGTGAACAACTGGGAAGCGAGTGGTCGCTAACACTTCAACGGCTGGATCAAAATGAAGGTAATACTGCTCACTGACAACTTTAAAATCGGAAATGCCCTCTAATAACGGACTTGTAGAATGCTTGATGTTTACCATATATTCCACACCATCATTTCCAGGATGTGCTACCCAGTTTCCGCCTGTCATGAATTGCCAATCCACATTGTTGCGGAAGGAGTCACAAATTCCACCGTGGCATCCTGCTAAACCAACCCCAGCCATAACCGCTTCGGAAATATTTAAGGCATATTTATTTTCAATCTTACCCATTGTCCAGTGGGGAATAATTAGATCTAAGGATTTCAGCTTTTCCGTGTCTGCATAAGCGTCAAGTGTATTGGAAATCTCAACTTGAAAGTTTTCTTCCTCAAGTATCCCTCTAAAGATTTCTGCTATCTGATCTGGTTGATGGCCATCCCATCCGCCCCAGACGATTAATGCCTTTTTTTTCATAATTAGAGCACTCCTTTAATTTTTATTTTTTTATACTTCAGATATACGAATCCATTGACGTTTTTCTATCGATAAATCAACCGCCTCCAAAACTTCTTGGCACTTTACGCCATCACGGAAGTTTGGAACGGGCTGGCGATCTTCACGGAATGACTCCATAAGTTCAACTACTTCGTGAATAAACGTATGTTCATATCCAATCGTATGTCCTGGCGGCCACCATGCTTCCGCAAAAGCGTGGGAAGGGTCAGTCGCTAAGACGCGGCGGAAGCCTTGGACATCATCTCTATCATCAGCAAAATAAACCTGAAGTTCATTCATGCGTTCAAAGTCAAAGATGACGCTTCCTTTACTGCCGTTGATTTCAAAAGAATTCTTACAACGATGCCCTGTAGCAAATCGTGTAGCCTCAAAGCTTCCTAAAGCTCCGTTAGCAAAACGGGCTAAAAATAGGGTAGCATCATCAACCGTTACTTCGCCTTTTTCATCACTATCGCTGCCTTTAGCAGATAAACCAGTCATTTGAGAAGGAATTGGTCTTTCTTTAATAAAGGTTTCATTCATTCCAATAACCTCAGTAATATCACCGATTAGATAATGAGCCAAATCGACAAGATGGGCTCCCAGATCTCCATGAGACCCTGAACCAGCAATCTCTTTTTGCAGTCTCCAGGCTAGCGGGAAGTTCGGATCTACGAGCCAATCCTGTAAAAACCAGGCGCGGAAATGATAGATTTCTCCTAGCTTACCTTCGTCGAGAAGCTTTTTAGCCAGCATCACAGCAGGGGCAAAGCGATAGTTAAAGCCGACCATATGTTTAACCCCAGCAGATTCAACGACTTCAAGCATTTCTCTAGAATCCTCAAGTGTAAGCGCTAACGGTTTTTCGCAAAAAACATGCTTGCCTGCTTTTGCTGCTGCAATTGTTATTTCTTTATGTACATCACTCGGTGCATTGATATCGATAAGGTCAATATCTTCTCTTTGTAAAAGAGTTTTCCAGTCGGTTGTATGTTCCTCCCAACCGAATTGCTTAGCTGCAGCCTCGACAGCGTTATGGTCACGACCACAAATCACCTTCATTTCAGGATGAATGATCTTAGGGAAAAACAGCGGAAGATCTCGATAGGCATGACTGTGGGCTTTGCCCATAAATTTGTAGCCAATCATTCCAATTTTTACGGTTTCCATAACGAATCACCTTTTCTTATTTAAGAATTAAAAAGAATAAAATATTAATAGATTTTTATTAAGATTGTTTGGTGTAAGTTGTCTTAAGTTGTGAAGATGCCCGTTCTATAAAGGTAACTGGCAATCGTTCATTAATTTCTGACATGGTACCTTGAGTGATCAATTGGAGAACTTTTTCAGCTGCCAATTGCCCCATATCAAAAAGCGGTACATGAACGGTGCTAAGTGGCGGGGAAGTCATCCTTGAAATTTCAGAGTTATCATACCCAATGAGAGCATAATCACGACCTGCCTGGTAGCCTTGTTCACCTAAACCCTGCATAAGACCAATAGCCATTCGATCATTCCCGGCAAAAATAGCATGGATCTCTGGCAGTAAAGAAGCTATACCGGCAGCCGCTTGAAAACCACTTTTACGGCTATAATTCCCTTGGAAAAGTAACTGAGGATTGTAGGGAATACTCACATTCAAAAGGGCAGTTTTATAACCGTGTAACCTTTCGATACTATTTGAAAATTCATTTGGTCCATTTAAAAAGATAATTTGTTCATTCCCATTCATTAGCAGAGAGGATACGGCTTGTAAACTACCATCAAAATGTTCTGCGTCAATGGAATGAAAGGGATAGCCCGAAAAAGTTTGATTCACAAGACAATAGGGGAGTTGCAAATGGTGTAAATTTTCAAGTGCTTCCACTTCACCAGGAACATCCTTGGAACCTAGGATGATGCATCCATCTACCTTCTGAGTATGAAAAAGCTTCACATAATCTTTCGGCTCATCAGGGGATTGAAATAAAAGTAGCAAACCATATCCAAACTCACCAAGCTTTGCACCAATTCCACTTAAAAGTTCCGAAAAATAATGGGTAGTCATCAAGTTTACTCTTTGAAAATAAGGAACAATGACCCCAATGTTGTTACTTTTCCCACGTGCAAAGCTTTGGGCAATGGCATTAGGGTGGTAGTTCAGATGTTGGGCGGCTTGCAAAACCTTTTGTTTTGTTTCTTCACGTAAGGGACCGATATTATTAAATACTCGTGAAACGGTGGCTTCAGAAACGCCGGCTAATTTTGCAACATCTTTCCGGTTTGCCAAGATATCACCTCTAAACTTATAATGTACACGCGTTCATTCTCTCTTATTATCTGATAATTGTCAATATTAAAATTTGTTATTATTTATTGTTAAATTTGATAATTTCCAGAAGATATACAATATTAATTATCTGTATTGTGGGTATAACATTATGGTAATAGTGAATTGGTTAATTATTCTTTATCCATATTTTGGAGGAGGCATAACAATGAAATGGAAGGGAAGACGGCAAAGCGCAAACGTTGAAGACCGAAGAGGAATGGGGATGGGTGGCAAAACAGTGATTGGAGGCGGTATAGGCAGTATTATTATTGTTCTCCTCTTTACACTGCTCGGAGGGAACCCAGGAGATTTACTTGGCAATAACACATCGACTAATGATTTGGATTCACAAACTCCTCCTTATCAAGAATCTGCTCAAGAGAAGGAATTAGCCGACTTTGTTTCTGTTGTCCTTGCTGATACAGAGGACGTATGGTCAGACGAATTCAAGAAGAAAGGGCTGCAATACGAAAATCCTAGGCTCGTATTGTACCGGGACAGTGTTCAGTCTGCCTGTGGGTCGGCTAGTTCGGCTGTAGGACCTTTTTATTGTCCGGGTGACCACAAGCTTTACATTGACTTAAGTTTTTATGAGGAATTGAAACAAAGATTCCAAGCACCTGGTGACTTTGCGATGGCGTATGTCATTGCCCATGAGGTAGGACACCACGTCCAGACCCTTTTACATAGCGGAGACCAAGCATCACAAGCCCCAAAAAGTACCAATGACTACTCGGTCAGATTTGAATTGCAGGCTGACTACTTGGCGGGTGTTTGGGCCCACTACGCGCAAGGGAAGGGGTACCTAGAAAAAGGCGACCTGGAAGAGGCACAGAATGCAGCAAATGCTGTAGGTGATGATAATATCCAGAAAAAAGCACAAGGCTATGTGGTTCCTGAAAGCTTTACTCACGGAACTTCCGAGCAGAGAAAAAGATGGTTTAATAAAGGATTCAAAAACGGCACCATAGAGGGAGGAAATACCTTTAAAGCAGCAAACCTTTAAATGGTTTCCGTCGTAAAGATGAATAAGAACGTTTTTTTCAAGCAAAAAGAGCCGTCATCAACGGCTCTTGATTCATTATTTTGCAAATACATGATCACCAATCGTCTTTACTACTTCACGAGTACGAATCCAATCATCCGTTGCAATTTCTGGGTTATAAAAATAAATACAATCATTTAAGCGATCATTTCTCGTTAGTGCTTCTTCGACTGCTCGTTTCGACTCATCTGATGCTGGTTTTTTAATTTCACCATTTTGAACCGGAGAAAAGGCATAGCTATTGCCTACTACTTGTTTAATTACAGCGGTCACTGTATTTGGGAAATGAGGAGATTCAACTCGATTTAATACAACAGTCGCAACAGCAACTTTTCCTTCATAAGATTCACCTTTTGCTTCGGCATCTACTAATCTGGCAAATAAGTCTTTCTCTTCATTTGTTATTGACACTGCTGGTTCCTCTTGTTTTTTTTCTGGCGTTTCCATTTCAGGTTTTGATGATTTTATTGCTTCTACTTTCGGTTGATCAGGATTTTGCAACATTTCTTTTATATCAACCCAATCGTTCGGTTGATTACTAACTTGTTCTATATGATCAGTGTCTAATCCATATTGTTGTCCTAGTTCCCAAGGGCTATCTCCATTTACTACTGGAGATTGGGTAATAGCCTCGGCCGTATTATTTTGTAAACCTATAAATGCAAATGTAGCTACACAAGCTACAACTAATTTTTTCATGTAATTGTTTTTCATGTGGCTACCTCCTGTAAATTCGTATGGTACTACTTTATCATGTGCTAGTACACGATATACAGAACGCTACTGTTACATTTCTTTTTAATTTGATGAACAACATTACAGGTAAAATAGATTTATGACAATTTTCCTATATAAATGACATATTCAACCCAATAATACGAAATAGAGGAATATTTTACTTGGAATTTCTTTTAATGTAATGGAAGTATTCGTTGAAGAGTGAATTTATTGAATTTTCTTTCATGTGGAAAGGAATATCGATCTTAGTTATTGTAAAAGAATAATTAAGAAGGGTGGAATATTAGTGTTGGGCAAAAATCACGAAAGTGAGCAACTACAACGAGGTCTAGACAACAGGCACATCCAGCTAATTGCACTTGGGGGTGCGATTGGAGTAGGTCTGTTCTATGGTTCAAGTGCAACGATTCAAATGGCTGGTCCGTCAATTTTGCTCTCATACTTAGTCGGAGGCTTAGTTATTTTTACCATTATGAGAGCATTAGGGGAAATGGCTGTAGATGAGCCGGTTTCCGGCTCATTTAGTTCGTACGCAAATCGTTATTTAGGGCCGTTTGCGGGTTACTTAACCGGTTGGACCTATTGGTTTATGTGGGTTGTCGTTGGGATGGCGGAAATTACAGTTGTTGGCGTCTATGTAAACTACTGGTTTCCAGAAATTCCACAATGGCTGACAGCACTTGCTACACTTGTTGTAATCACAATGGTGAACCTTACAAGTGTTAAAGCATTTGGAGAGTTTGAATTCTGGTTCGCGATGATTAAAGTGGTTGCGATTATTGGAATGATTGTTGTTGGATTAGGAATGATCCTCTTAGGTATCGGCAACGAAGGCCAGCCCATCGGATTTAACAATCTTTGGACTCATGGAGGATTTATGCCAAATGGGATAAACGGTATTTTCATGTCATTGGTTCTAGTGATGTTTTCATTTGGCGGGGTAGAACTCGTCGGTATTACCGCAGGGGAGGCTAAAAATCCTCGAAAGTCAATTCCATCTGCAATCAACAATGTGGTCTGGAGGATTTTAATTTTTTATATTGCTGCACTAGGCATCATGATGAGTTTATATCCTTGGAATGAAGTAGGGACGAATGGCAGCCCGTTTGTGTTAATTTTTGATAAAATCGGAATTCCTGGGGCCGCCCATATTATTAACTTTGTCGTGTTAACAGCAGCATTGTCTGCTTTTAATAGTGGTTTATTCAGTACTGGAAGAATGCTATACAATTTATCTCTACAAAATAATGGTCCGAAATATTTTGGAAAGCTCAACAAGCATTCTACACCACGACGTGGAATCCTATTTTCGTCATCATTTTTATTAGTGGCAGTATTTTTAAATTATATTGTTCCTGAAAAAGTATTTATCTATATTTCCTCTGTCGCAACGGTTGCGGTTATTACTAGCTGGACCATAATTCTGATTACACAAATAAAGTTCAGACAATCAAAAACGACAGAAGAAGTAAAAAAACTAGCATTTAAAATGCCGCTATATCCAGTTTCAAGCTACTTAGCCCTTGCTTTTTTAGCACTTGTCGTGGTCTTAATGGCCTTTATTGAGGGAATGCGAGGAGCATTAGTTGTAGCACCTATATGGTTTATGGTCCTTTATATAGGATATAAATTGAAAAAGAAGGAATAATCAGAGAGCTCGATTGACTAAGAAAAAGTAAGATAAATGTAAGCCGACAATCCTACATTAATAGGTGTCAGGCACCATCCAATTTTATGGATGGTGCCTGACACCTTTTTGCTTTAAGCATCTAAAACCCAAGAAAGTGTTAAATAACGGAAAATTCTAGGTAAATTGTCATGAATTGACAATTCGACAAAATATAAATATAATTTAAGTTATTCTGAAAATTACTAATAATGGAATTTTCACATGTAATAGGTTTTAAATCAGGAGGTCAAGAATGATTGTATTTAATCAGGTACATAAATTTTATGGGGATTTTCATGTCTTAAAAGATATTAATCTTACAATCAATCAAGGTGAAGTGGTTGTAGTAATCGGTCCGTCTGGATCAGGGAAAAGTACCTTGTTGCGCTGTATCAATCATCTGGAAACCATCTCTGACGGGACACTCACCGTAAATGGGATATCAGTAGGGGATAAAAAAACAGATATCAATAAGCTAAGGCGTAATATTGGTATGGTTTTTCAGCACTTCTATTTATATCCGCACAAAACAGTGCTTGAAAATATTACTCTTGCTCCGATGAAAGTATTGGGCCAATCCGAAAAAGAAGCTAAGGAAACAGCACGCCATTATCT
Organism: Bacillus sp. ISL-46; assembly: GCF_018613205.1. NCBI lineage: Bacteria > Bacillati > Bacillota > Bacilli > Caryophanales > Bacillaceae > Bacillus > Bacillus sp. ISL-46. The sequence continues at coordinate 77,170 of NZ_JAGGQR010000012.1, read as the reverse complement.
TACCAAGGTAGGCATATTAGATAAGGCTGAATCTTATCCTTCACAGCTTTCCGGAGGTCAGCAGCAGCGTGTAGCCATCGCCCGTGGCCTTGCAATGAACCCGGAGATCATGCTTTTCGATGAACCAACCTCAGCACTTGATCCTGAAATGATCGGCGAGGTACTGGATGTAATGAAAGCCTTGGCCAAAGAAGGTATGACAATGGTGGTCGTAACCCACGAAATGGGCTTTGCCAAGGAGGTTGCTGACCGAATCGTTTTTATGGATGAGGGGCGAATATTAGAAGAAGCAGTTCCGGCTGAATTTTATGAGAATCCGCGTGAAGAACGGGCTCGCTTATTTCTCAGCCGTATTTTAAATCATTAATAGGGAGGAAATGGAATGTTCAAAACTAAAAATTTCGTAAAAATGGCGGTAGTGTCAACTATGGCCGCTATACTACTTGCGGGTTGCGGCGGGGACAAGGCTTCAAAAGAAAGCAGCAAAGATGTACTTGCTCAGATTAAAGAAGAGAAAAAAATTGTATTTGGTGTAAAACATGATACTCGTTTGTTTGGATTGAAAAATCCTTCGACAGGTGAGGTGGAAGGGTTTGACATTGATCTTTCTAAAGCACTTGCCGAAGAAATGTTTGGCAAAGAGGTTAAGCCTGAGTATGTCGAGGTTACTTCGAAAACGAGGGTAGGACTCTTAAATAATGGTAAGGTTGATGCGGTTGTCGCCACTATGACCATCAATGAAGAACGTAAAAAAGAAGTCGATTTTACGGATGTATATTTTGATGCCGGGCAATCATTGCTAGTGAAAAAAGGAAGCAAGGTTAAAGGCATTGAAGACTTGAAAAAAGGAACAAAGGTGCTTGCTGTTAAAGGCTCGACCTCATCCGTAAATATTCGTGAGAAAGCTCCTGAAACAACCGTACTTGAATTTGAAAACTATGCTGAAGCATTTACAGCCTTAAAGTCAGGTAAGGGTGATGCCCTGACCACAGATGATGCAATCCTTTATGGTATGGCAGAAGAAGATCCGTCATTTGAATTGGTCGGAGGAACGTTCACAGAAGAGCCTTATGGAATAGCCGTTAAAAAAGGAAATAAAGAGCTTGTCGATGAGTTGAATAAAGCTTTAAAAAGCCTGAAGGATTCAGGTAAGTACGATGAAATTAAGGATAAATGGATTAAACATTAATTATTTATATCGGGTTTCTCGTCAGGTTGGGCAGCAGTCCGCAGGCAAGTTTGCGGACCTGCTCATTCTGATGAATTAGGAGGAGATCGTTTGCTGGATTTCTCGATACTAACAAATAATATCGATTCATTTTTGGAAGGATTAAAAATAACGATTATTGCCAGTTTAATAGCATTAATATGCAGTTTTATTTTGGGAACACTTATTGCAGTCATGCGAATCGCCCCATTTAAACCTCTTAACTTTCTTGGTTCGGCATATGTTGAATTTATCCGTAATATACCGGTACTGGTTATCGTGTTTTTCACTTATTTAGCTGGAAATTTTGGCGGGATGACTGCTGGAACCATCGGATTGACCATCTATACAGCCGCTTTCATTGCTGAAGCAATCCGTGCCGGAATTATGTCTGTTCCAAAAGGGCAAATGGAAGCTGCCCGCTCGACAGGATTGAGTTACGGCCAGGCAATGAGAATGGTTATACTCCCTCAGGCTATTAAGATCGTAATCCCTCCTCTTGGCAACCAATTTATCAATTTAGTTAAAAATTCATCATTGTTAGCCGTAGTCGCAGGTGGGGATTTAATGTATCAGGGGGATTTAATTTCGGCAAAGACATACATAACTTTTGATACCTATATTTTTGTGGCCTTATTTTATTTAATTTTAACAATACCTTTAAGTCTTGGCGTAGGATTTTTAGAAAAACGCATGGCTAGAAGTAATTAAGGAGCTGTGTAGATGGATTTTCTAGCACCGTTCATTGAAGTGTATACACTTGACAATATTAAATTTTTACTGGAAGGGTTTGGGGTCACTCTTAAGGTCGCTGCCATTTCAATAGTGCTTAGCTTCATTATTGGCGGTCTCACAGGAACGCTCAGATATGCGAGGATTCCCGTTGTTTCTAAATTACTTGCCGTGATTGTTGAGACGATTCGAAACCTTCCATTGCTGCTGATCATTTTCTTCACGTATTTTGCATTGCCCGAAATCGGGATTGAAATGGAAATAACATCAGCGGCTATTGCAGCATTAACGGTTTTTGAATCGGCGATGATATCGGAAATTATCCGAAGCGGTTTAAACTCTATCGAAAAAGGACAGGTGGAAGCAGGACGTGCGTCTGGCCTGACCTACATCCAGACATTACGCTATATCATCATGCCCCAAGCGCTGAGAAGAATGGTTCCTCCGATTGTGAGTCAATTTATTTCTCTGCTTAAAGATACATCATTAGCTGTCGTCATCGCCTTACCGGATTTATTGCACAACGGACAAATTGTTTATGCACAAAAGGGCTCGTATGTGATACCTGTTTTTGTAATGGTGGCTTTGATGTACTTTATCGTTAATTATGCCTTGTCATTGGTTGCACGAAGGTTAGAAATTAAGCAGACGTAAGAAATCCGGCTCATCAATTGGGCCGGATTTTTTTATTTGGTTATAGCAACTGAGCGAAAAGAAAGGAAGGTGAATTTCACCTTCCAAAAACTTTATAGTAATTTCACTTTTTAGGCTCGCTGAATCGTAGTGGTTGAGAAGTTTTTAACCATTTTTTGCAAGTTTCTATGGCCTTCTCTTAATTTTATTGTTTCTTCGATAATTTTTTGGAATCCTTCCAAATCTCTATCAGATGCATTTAATAACGACTTCGGTAGACCTTCGACGATTTGTTGTAGGGATAAATCCGTACTCAAGGAAAATGACCACCTTTCAACGTATTCGTTAGACATCTGTTACGTCTTCTTTACTATTTTTGTAACGAGATGATTTTTTCCTGCTAACACGTTATAAAACTTATCTACATTAATCTCCATATTTAATAAGGAATAGTTAAATTACTCCTTAATCGGACAAATTAAGACGGTAAATCATCGGATACTCCTACCGTTTGTAGAAAAATATTAAAGTTAAATGGTCTTTTTGTAATGTTCATAAAACACTTTAAAAAGTCTTTCGTCTCCAGCGCGATCGGGATGAAGGGCTTTCAGTAGTTTTTTAAACTCTTTCTTTAGCATTGCTTGGTCAGAACCCGCATCCAAACCAAATAGTGTGTAAAAGTTAAGTGGGGGATGATCGGAAAGCGCATATTCTGCTTTTAACATTTTTTTCAAACCACTAACTTTTGCTTGTTCGATCCGAATATTAGTTTTTACCTCTTCGATTTCCTCTTTTAATCTCTGGTTCTCTTGAAACGTTTTTTCCCAATCCAGATAATCAATACCAAATTGTTTCATTTTGTACTCAATCTTCTTTTCTAATATGAAGGCTACTAGATCTTTTGGTTTGATCAAGAAGTCAATATTAAGATGTTTCGTCCTTTTCGCTTTTATTTTCCCTTCGAGAATCCACCGTATGACGACTTGTTCATTATCTGTTATCCCTTCATCCCTTAGCTGTTCAGTAACCTCTTTTACATTTAACATGTAATCACTCATTCTTGTTTACTAATTTTTTTCACATTTCTATGTACTTTTTGTTTTTAAAATTAAATTTAATGTATCACAGATAAAGCTTTTTCAGGTTTACGATAATATTACATTTGATTAAGAATTATTTTCAAAATTATCTTTTAGATTAAATTTTTAGAAAGACATTTTCTTTTGTTAAGGAAGGTTAACAATTCCTTTAAAAGTCATTAAATACACGTTCAATCGACAAATTCTTAAAAAATCTCAACTATAATTACCTTTATGGAAAGGAGTTGGAACTCTTCTTAATGAAAAATAACCAACCAAAAGCTGTCCAACAAAAAAGGCAATTTCTAATAAATGAACTAATTAGATCGGGAATATTTAAAAAAAATAATAAACATCTGTATGAATGGACTATGGGTGAATTAGAAACTGAGTACCAATATATTGATACGAATGGTTTGGAGTCAAGTTTTAAAAACCAGTAGGGAAAAAAGCAATCTTCAACTGAAATAATCTTCTATTGTATTGATTTCGGCACCATGTTATTATAAAGATGTTAAATGTGAACAATTTGTGAAAAATGTACGATTTATTATTAAATATGAGTCTTTTTTAATACGAAACAGCGAACCTGTTTATCGGTTAAGAGGTTATTAAACTCATATTACAAGAAAAAATATTATAACTGTTGGTGCGTAACAGCGAACCTGTTTTAGGCGAACCGTTGTAATGATTCAATTGGGATTCCAACTTTTTATGGAACCTATAAAGAATCAATTACAATGGTTTTTATATTTGTTTGCATATGATGTTAACAAAACCAATTTCATTAGGGAGAGTCCCTAGACTTATGACCTTCTTTTTCCTGCCAGAGGTATGCAATTATATGGTTATTTATGGGTAGGATAATTGTTGGTTTTATAGTATAATAATAGAAAAACATCATTAATACAGTGAAAACATTGAGTAAAAACAAGTGAGTTGAGTCATGTGAATAAATATGAAGCAGAATTTAGTAACATTGTTCGCGCGTATAGAAAACGTTATATGGGTAAAGGCCCTAGTCAAGTTCGAACAACTTTTTGCAAGAACTGGGCAATTTGTGAATTAGAAGGTAATTTATCTCCTATAGAAAAATTTATTGCTACAGCGGAAGATGGGAAACAAATGTTACGATCTGCTCGTACTGAAATGGTAAAGGATATTTATAAAAAAAACTATCCTCAGGAAATGGAAGAACTTCTGAATGCAAAATTCATTCGTGTCTTTGTGGATATTGATATTGAAAACGACATGGGGATGTCGATCTTCGTTTTTGATCAAGATATTGAGGAAAAGTTTAACTTAAAGATTTAAATTTAAACCCGATTAAAACTCTTTCAACTACATAATGTTGGCACTTGACAGCGTACCTGTTAAAGACTAACCACCTAGAAATATTTGTCCATTTTAATGGATGAATAAAATCCTAGGTGGTTTTTTATTGGGTAATTTGCAATTGGCACGATAGAGGAGGAAATGAAAATGGGAGAAACCCAACATCCAGGACCACAAAAAAAGGCAAAGTTACCAGCTCCTAAATACTGGGTAAGTCCAATTCCTTTTGGACTAGGAAAGATTAAGCCACAACATATTCGCGATACGATGAAAATCGCTTGGGATAATAAAGATAACATCGGCTATGCCACACGTATTATTACAAAAGGGGTTTGTGACGGTTGCGCACTCGGTGTATCAGGGTTATATGACCAAACATTGGATGGACCACACGTTTGCACCACACGTTTGAATGTGCTCCGGCTAAATACAATGCCTGCGATTAAGACCGAAATTCTTCATGCCGATATTGATGAACTAAGGAAATATGATAGTACTGAACTTCGTAAGTTAGGTCGGATTCCATATCCAATGATTCGTCGCAAAGGGGAGCGCAAATTTTCACGGATAACATGGGATCACGCAATGGATCTAATTGCAGATAAAATGAAAAAATTGGATCCGAAACAATATGCATTTTATTTAACCGCTCGAGGGATTACAAACGAAAGCTATTATGTTGCAGCGAAAGTCGCACGTTTTCTCGGGACCAATCACATTGATAACGCATCCCGTATTTGCCACGCTCCAAGTAAAACAGCTTTAAAACGTTCCATTGGTGTGGGAGCATCTACATCCAATTATCTAGATTGGATTGGAACAGATGTCTTACTGTTTTGGGGAAGTGTCGCTTCGAACTCATCACCTGTATCTTCAAAATATATGCTTGAAGCAAAGAAAAAAGGAACTAAAATCATCGTTGTTAACCCATACCGCGAACCAGCGATGGATAAGTATTGGATTCCTTCAAACCCTGAGTCCGCATTATTCGGAACAAAAATTGCTGATGATTTCTATCAAGTCAACATCGGTGGAGATATTGCATTTATGCATGGAATCATGAAGCATTGGTTTGATATGGAAGAAAAAGCATATGGTTCAGCGATTAACCATGAGTTCGTAGAGGAACATGTTAACGGTTACGAAGAATTAAAGAAAAAACTACAAGATCAATCGTGGGAAGATATCATCGAATCTTCAGGTGTTCCTAAAGAACGAATCATTGAATTAGCTGAACTTTTAGCAAACAGCAAAAATGCGGTCTATGCTTGGGCGCTTGGCCTGACGATGCACTCCTTTGCAACAGACAATATCTCTCAAGTAGCAAACCTGGCACTACTTCGAGGACACTTAGGACGAAAGCACGCTGGTCTTATGCCATTCCGTGGACACTCAAGTGTTCAAGGCAGCGGAGAAATGGGTGCCGACCCGTTTGTTTTACCTGGTGGAGGTTGGGATGTGAACAATGTAGAGCGAATCGAAAAGCTTTGGGGATTTGACCTTCCACAGTGGCAGGGGGATATCGTTGGTGTCACACTAGAAAACATTGTTCTTCCTAAAGATCATGAGCGGAAAGTGAAATTATATTACCTATCAGGTGGTAATTTCTTAGAAACGATGCCTGACCCTGATTTTATTGAACAAGCCTTATCTGAACTGGAAATTCGCGTGCATCAAGATATTATTTTAAACACATCGACTTTAGTCGATGCTAAAGAAGCAGTCATCGTGTTACCGGCGAAAACTCGTTATGAGCAAGAAGGAGGCGGTACGAGTACATCAACAGAACGGATGGTTTACTTCTCTCCTGAAATTAATGGGAACAAAAACATAATTGAAGAAGCACGTGGAGAATGGAAGATTTATCTGGACCTTGCTAAGCGTGTGAAACCAGAAACGGCTCATTTGGTTGATTTTGCTGACGGTCAAGCTATTCGTGAGGAAATTGCCAAAGCAAATCCTGATTACGACGGTATCCAGCATTTGAAAAAGCAAGGAGACGTTTTCCAGTGGGGCGGCGCTTGGTTATGTGAAGATGGAATTTGTCCAACTCCAGATGGCAGAGGTACCTTAATTCCGGTTGATATTCCGGATTTAAATAAAAAGCCAGAACAATTTATTATTACATCTCGCCGTGGTAAGCAGTTTAACTCGATGGTATATAAAGAAGTTGATCCGTTAAACGGTGCAGGTCGTTATGACGTGTTAATGAGTCCTATTGATGGACATAAATTAAGCATAGCTGAAGGCGAAGGAATTGTTGTTTATAACGGATTTGGCGTCTTCCAAGGTACTGCTAAGTTTGTTGACATTGCGCAAGGAAATTTAGAAGTTCATTTCCCAGAGGGTAACTACTTGCTCCCGCGCGGTCGTTATGAGAAATTTGCCGGCATTCCGGATTACAACATCTCAGTAAATGTTGAAAAAGCTGAACGATATAATGCCCGTAAAGATACCCAATATGTAGAAAAGCCGATTGCTGATCTTGAAACCGAAGTTGGTTAAGGGCAAGAATATCCATGGAAAGGGGCTGCGAATTTGTTAAAGGAAATCACTATTTCTCAAAACATTGTCAAGTATAATGGACATAACTTTATGGAGGAAGAGGATGACATTGCAGTCGAATCTGCCCTAACGATTATATTAGATGGAACTGAGTTTGCCACCATGGTATGTACCCCTTCTGAACTGAAAGAATTGGTTGTTGGATTCTTAGCTTCTGAAGGTGTGATTCGAGTCTACAAAGATATTCACTCGATTCATATCGATGAAGAAAAGGGTTTTGCTTATGTCGATCTTGTTAATAAACATTCGATACAAAAAGATTTCCACTCTAAGAGATTTATTGGTTCTTGTTGTGGAAAAGGTCGACAATTTTACTTTCATAATGATGTAAAGACAGCTAAAACGGTTATGACAGAATTGACGGTTACACCGGAACAATGCCGTGAGTTAATGATCCAGATGCAGGAAAGCTCTTCACATTTTCAACAAACGGGCGGGGTTCATAATGCTGCACTATGTACGAAGGATGGAATTGTGGTAGCAAGAACGGATATCGGTAGACATAATGCCCTTGATAAACTATTTGGCTATTGCATTATTAACCGAATACCACTTAAGGATAAAATCATAGCTTTCAGTGGCCGTATTTCATCCGAGGTGTTACTAAAAGCAGCCAAGATTGGAGTTGGGATTATTCTATCTAAATCTGCACCTACCAATCTTGCCCTTGATTTAGCAGAGGAACTTGGAATTACGGCGGTTGGTTTTATCCGTGGAAACGGATTTAATGTATACACCCATCAGGAGCGCATTCAAGGAATAGAATATAATCGTCCATCATCATCGGTTTTATAAAAACTATTATGAAAGAGGAAGAAATGCTAGGTGTCAGGCACCACCCAATTACGGGATGGTGCCTGACATTTTTTTGTTATCTAGGAAACTCTTAAAAAACAGTAAACTTTTTATAAAAAAAGATTTCTAAATATTCAACAAATAGGGTATAATAAAAAACAATAAAGAAGTTACTGCAACATTTATTAATTATGAAGCATTTACTGCACGAATTGGAGGACATATGAAAAGCTTTGAAACGATTATTAAGGAAAAATATGAAACGTTGTCTCCTGGACAAAAAAAAGTAGCCAAACATCTGATCGAAAAACTAGATGAATCAGCTTTTGACACGGCCACTATGATTGGACGAAAGGTAGATGTTAGTGAAACCACCGTCATCCGACTCTCCTATGCGTTGGGATTCAATGGATTTAGCGAAATGCTCCATTACATTCAACAGCAGATTGTAAACAAAAGTTTGCATCCATTCAGTACAAAATCCAAAATCGAAAATAAAGAGGAGGAGCACACTTCTCTTTTTACGGAAATCTTGGAAAAGGAAATTCTTTCCCAGCGACAAACCAATCACCAGCTCAATGAAACCGAACTTTGGAAGGTCGTTGATGTTTTAATCAAAGCAGATCGGATCTTCATTTTGGGAATGGGTGCATCCTATGCACCGGCTCACTGGTTTTCCTTTCAGCTTCATACACTGCGGGATCAAGTCACACTTTGTCCGTCAACAGGAGAAATCTATGAGCGGTTAACCGATTTAAGTGATCGCTCTGTTCTATTTATTATCTCGTTTCCTCGTTATTCGAAGGAAACCCTTCATATTGCAGAATGTGCCAAAAAACAAGGGGTTCCAATCATTTGCGTTACCGATCGTTTATTGTCTCCGATTGGTCGAATCGCCGATTATACGCTGACAACAGAAGAAGATTCCGAATCGGCCGCCCATTCCATCACACCTGCAATCATTTTGTTGGATTTTATCATTGCTGGGATGAAGGTGGAAAATTCGGATCAAATCCAAGTTCGACAGCAGAAATTAGAAGAACTTTACTCGAACTATGGTGTGTTTGTTGAATGACAAATTAGGAAAGGAGTTCCATTATGAGCCAGCTTTTCAATTTTATGAACGAGCAGGAACAAGCGATTCTAAAGACTTATGCTGATCTGAACCAATTGGCGGAGCCAAGCTGGCAGGAACAGAAAACTTCACAATGTATTCAGGAAGAATTAGCGAAAGCAGGGATCTCATTTAAAACATACGAAGGGCATTTTGGTATTGTTGCCAATATTCCAGGAGAAGGCAACGAGATCGTTGCCTTACGCGCCGATATGGATGCCCTATTACAAGAAGTGAAAGGGAAGATTCAACCCAATCATTCCTGCGGGCACGACGCCCACAGCACCATGGTATTACATACTGCCTTAGCCATAGCTGCTAATAAATCTTTTCACTCTAAGCCTATCCGGTTTATTTTTCAACCAGCAGAGGAGAAGGGGGAGGGGGCGCTGCGAATGATGCAAGAGGGTGCTTTGGAAGGTGTTCAATACTTATTTGGTGTTCATCTTCGTCCATGGATGGAAGTTCCAATGGGGAAAGTGGCTCCTGCCATTGTTCATAGTTCCTGTGCAACCCTTTACGGAGTAATTAAGGGCAAGCAAGCACATGCATCGCGGCCTCAGGACGGCATCAATCCGATCGAAGCCGCTTCCTTCTTAATTCAGGCCTTGCAAAACATGCGTTTAAATAGCCCGGACTCCTTTTCTATTAAAATGACAGGTTTACATGCTGGAGGAGATTCCTCCAATGTCATTCCGGAAACCGCTAATTTTATTTTGGACTTACGTGCAAGGACAAATGATGCAATGGATGAACTGCAGTCCAGAGCAGTGGATTTGCTAGAGAAGGTCGGTACTTTGACTGGGACAAGTATAAACGGAACCGTGAAAGAATTTGTTCCTGCTGCAAGATTAAATATGGAAGCTATAAAACTAGCAAAGGCTGCCGCTGCCTCTGTCTTGGGAGAAGAAAATGTAGTAGACAATTGTATTTCACAAGGAGGAGAAGATTTTCACTTCTATACCCTGCAAAATCCGGAAGTAAAGGCAACCATGATTGGATTAGGCTGTGACTTGCATCCTGGTCTCCACCACCCGGACATGCAATTTAATGAAAAGGCACTGCTATATGGAACGAAAATATTAACAAGTCTACTTTATAATGCCGCTTCAAAAAATAATGAAAATAAACATTAATGGGGGATCATTATGAAAAAGTATATGGTTGGTTTGTGTATAGCAAGTCTAGTCCTGATCATGGCAGCCTGCGGTGGAAGCAAAGAAACTAGCGGTTCAGAAAAAAGTGATACGCTTAAATCAATTAAAGATAAGGGAGAAATTGAGATTGCCATGGAAGGGGCGTATCCTCCCTATAACTTCATTAATAAAAGTAATAAATTAGAAGGATTTGACGTGGACATTGCCCAAGAAGTGGCGAAAAGACTTGGTGTAAAAGCGGTTCTATTGTCTAACCCATGGGATAGTATGATTCCTGCATTAACAGGCAAAAAGTTTGATATTATTATTTCCGATATGGCGATTACAGACGAAAGAAAGAAGAAAGTATCTTTTAGTGACCCTTATTTTACAACAGGCAATCAGTTATTTGTTCCAAAAGATTCTTCTATCAAAGCACCAAAAGACATGAAGGGGAAAAAAATTGGTGTAACGATCTCAACCACTGCTGCAGAAGAGGTAACAAAGCTTGGGGCCGATGTGAAACTGTATAAGAATGATTTTCTTGCTTTTGAGGACTTAGTAAATGGCCGTCTAGAAGGTGTATCAACTGACCAAGGTGTCGGTGCAAAAATTATTCTCGATCAAAATTATAGTTTAGTAGCAATTGATGGTCTATTGAACACAGAGCTAGCAGGAATGACCATTCGAAAAGAAGATAATGATCTCCGTAAAGAGATCAATAAGATTATTGCCGAAATGCAAAAAGACGGGAAATATGAAGAAATTAGTAAAAAATGGTTTGGAAAAGACATCCGATAAGGAGCTAAAGACATGTTAGATTTTTCTCTTGTTACTCAGTACATTCCATTTCTACTCGAGGCATCTCTAATGACACTTGAAATCTCCATTGTTTCCTTAGTACTAGGGTTAATTATGGGAATCATTATCGTGATCATGAAGATTTCAAAGTTTAAGATTTTGTCTTTGTTCGCAGACTTTTATATTTGGGTCCTTAGAGGTACCCCCCTTTTGGTTCAACTATTTCTTGTCTACTTTGGTCTTCCGCAAATAGGGATTGAGTTGAATCCCTTTACCGCCTCTGTTCTTGCTTTAGGAATAAATGCTGGAGCCTATATTGCCGAAATTTTAAGAGGGGGGATCTTGTCAATCCCTAAAGGACAGATGGAAGCAGCACAATCACTAGGTCTGAGTTATCCAACGATCATGCGGAGAATTATTCTCCCGCAGGCGTTAAGAGTAAGCATACCTGCGATTGGCAATGAGTCTATTACACTACTAAAAGATTCATCGCTCGCTTCTCTTGTTACCGTTTCAGAATTAATGATGACTTCACAAAGATTTGCATCAACGAACTATGCGTTTATCGAGTTCTATATTACTGCAGCCGTTCTTTATTTAGTAATGACAACGATATTCTCGTTTTTCTTAAGAAAGGTAGAATTTAAGTTGTCGGTTAGCGAACGTTAGTAAGGGAGGACCTACCGTGTCAAATAAAGTGAAAGATCATCTTCACCCTATTATTGAAATTGAAAATGTCCATAAAAGCTTTAATCAGCTGGAAGTTTTAAAAGGGATTAATTTACAGGTGTACCCTGGCGAAGTGGTTGCCATGATTGGTTCCAGCGGATCGGGGAAAAGTACACTCCTTCGCTGTCTGAACGGGCTCGAGACTCTTTCATCTGGCCGAATTTCAATTGATAGCACGGTATTGAACTATTTGCCGCGGAGTATTCAACAAATTAGACGGGAAGTGGGGATGGTATTTCAACAATTCAACTTATTTCCTCACCTGACCGTTTTACAAAATATTATTGAAGCGCCGATTCAGGCGTTAAAGAAGTCGAAAGCAGAAGCCGTTGAAAAGGCATTAGTTTTACTAGAAAGGGTCGGCCTTGAAGATAAAAAAGATGTATACCCAAGGAAACTTTCTGGAGGTCAGCAGCAGCGGGTGGCGATTGCACGGGCGATGGCGATGAATCCAAAAATTATGCTGTTTGATGAACCGACCTCCGCTTTAGACCCAGAACTTGTTAGTGAAGTTCTTAATGTTATGAAGGGATTGGGCGAAAGAAGGAATGACCATGCTGATCGTGACTCACGAAATGAAGTTTGCTAGAGAAGTGGCCGATCGCGTTATTTATATGTGTGACGGGGTCATCGAAGAACAAGGAGCTCCAGCACAACTGTTCACCAATCCTACTAGTGATCGTTTAAAAAGCTTTCTTAAAAATGTCATCTAATCAAGTGGCAGGAGGATAGTTACAATATGGACTTACAAAAACTGATTACGATACGCATGTTACATACGGCAGAAGAATTGACTGCTGTGAGAGATTTAGAAAGTCTTGTTTGGGCTGATGAGGATCCAGTACCCGTTAACCATAGCATTGCCGTCGTTAAAAATGGCGGTATGGTGATAGGCGCTTTTTCTGGAACTCGATTAATTGGCTTTCAGTATAGCTTTCCAGGATTTGATGGGACAAAGGTCTATCTATGTTCGCATAGTATGGGGATTCATCCAGATTTTCGAAAAATGGGAATCGGAGAAAAATTAAAATTAAAGCAGCGTGAAGAAGCACGAAGGATGGGCTATCAACTCATCACGTGGACGTATGACCCACTGGAAACTGTCAATGGATACCTTAATTTAAGCAAATTAGGCGGAGTGTGTACACAGTATATTGAGAATTGTTATGGTGAAATGCCTGATATTCTTAACGCAGGGTTGCCATCTGACCGCTTCTTAGTGGAATGGAACATAGCTGAGGAAACGTCTCAGCGGATGGAAGATTTCGTTGATAACCATGAAGTGCCCCTCTTGATTCAAGTGGAAGAGGATGCCGAGGGGTTGCCGGTACCGAAGGATATTTTTCTAGATAGCGAGAGGGATGCCTGGGCCAATCTCCTCTATGTTCCGGTTCCAAATCAATTCCAAACGGTTAAATCGAATAATTTAAATGCTGCATTAGAATGGAGAATGAAAACGCGCAAGGTTTTTACCCATTATATGAGTAAAGGGTGGACGGTTACGGCATTACGGAAAAGTGATCAGCCTTACCTTCATCATTATGTATTAACCAAGAAACATACTTAACGGAGTGAGGTATAAATAAGGATGGAAATACAGCGAATTGTATTAAGACATATGAAAATGGATCTATTACACCCCTTCACGACTGCTGTAGGGACCGAAAATGATAAAGATTTTATTTTGGTCGAAGTCAAAACGAAGGATGGAATTACGGGATGGGCTGAATCCGTTGCTGCGATTGATGCCACATATAAAGAAGAAACAGTCAAAACCAATTGGCATATGATGGAGGATTTTCTGATTCCACTTCTTCTGAAAGAGCCAATTTCTCATCCAGATGAGGTCTCCGAGCGCTTTCATCATGTCCGTGGGAATTATATGGCAAAGGCTGCCCTTGAAGGGGCCATTTGGGATGCTTATGCTAAAAAGCAAGGAGTTGTCTATCGAGTGCCCTTGGAGGAACATTAGAAAAGATTGAGGTCGGCGTCAGTATTGGGATCCAGGATACGGTCGAAGAATTATTAGCTTTGATTGAGGGTCATCTACAAGAAGGATACAAACGGATCAAGGTGAAAATTCAACCAGGATGGGATTTAAATATTTTAGCAGAGATTCGAAAACACTACCCAGATATTCCATTAATGGCGGATGCAAATACCGCTTATACTTTAGAGGATATCGAAACGCTTAAGGCGATGGATCAATTTAATTTAATGATGATTGAGCAGCCGTTGGGCTTTGATGATATCATCGATCATGCGCAGCTTCAAGCGCAAATCGAGACACCGATTTGTCTGGATGAAAGTATCCATAGTGTGGATGACGTGCGAAAGGCTATTCAACTTGGCAGTTGTAAAATTATTAATATTAAAATTGGGCGTGTTGGAGGCTTAACAGAATCTAAAAAAATCCATGATTTATGTGACGCAAATGGGATTCCCGTCTGGTGTGGCGGCATGCTTGAGGCTGGAGTTGGCAGGGCGCATAATATTGCAATAACAAGCCTATCTAATTTTACTCTCCCAGGTGATACAGCTGCTTCCGCCCGGTATTGGAAGGAAGATATTATTGATCCCGAGGTAACAGTGGAAGACGGGATGATTACGATTCCAAAACAACCCGGTATCGGGTATGAACCGAACCGGGAGCGTATTGACAAGTACACGCTGTATAGTCGTACTTTTCATTCATAACTAATGTATATTTATTAAATATAGACCTAACCTTCCTGGATTCGCCGATAGAACTTAAAGATTCGCCGATAGAACATGCAAATTCGCTGATAGAATCTATTCTCACCTATTGGAATCGAAAATCCGCTCATTTTTATACTCTTGGACGATTCCTTCCTAAAAAAAAACGCCAAACCTTTGAATTCCACAATGGTTTGGCGTTTTTTTATCGAGATAGTATGGTTTGATGGTTGTTATGGTTGTTTCAATTAAACTCATTGCCATTTTAATGGAATTTTCTATCCTATTCCCCCTTTTAACCTGTGGTTGACCTAAACGGTGGTTCTGGGTAACATTCATCGTTGTATCTGTTGTGAGCTCAAGCAAAACAGGTCCTGGTCTCCCGTTAGTCGCAATCGTTAGGGTATTTTTAAGAGCTTGGTCCATGCCTTCGATGTTATTTATTTTTAAGGCGTGCTTCGTAATGGCCATTGTAAGTCCTGAAATGTTTAATTCATGAAACGCTTCATGATTGGTATGGAGTGGATCATCATGTATTTGCCCTGCTATAATGACTAACGGCACCGAGTCACTATAAGCCGTTGCGATCCCAGTAATGCTATTGGTTATTCCTGAAGCAGTAGTTAGCAGGACTACACCAGGTTTGCCTGTAGCACGAGCGAAACCATCTGTAGCATGAACCGCAGCTTGCTCATGCTGCATCCGTACATAACGAACATTTTTATCTTTCAAAAGCATTAACTCTTGTTCGTCACAGCCAAAGAAGCAGTCCACACCTAGCGAACTAATGAATTTAAAAACATTTCTACATCTGAAAATTCTTTTAACAATGTCATACCCTCACCTGATTTCTATTTTTAAAGAATATTCTAAAATATTTGGATTCATTTGTATGTGAAATAAATCATGTTTCCTATAATTTTTGATTGTCTCCATTCCCAGAGAAGAAAAAAAACGGTAACTGTAGTAGTATTATAGTGAAGGTGATTGTATGGAAGCAGGGGTTAATCGTCAAATGGTAGTGAACTCGTAAGTTTGTTATATTGAAATAATAAAATGATAAAGAGTGAAACCTTCGCATTTACTATAATTCTTCAAAATCCTCTAAAATTGGACAATTTTTACAGGCTATTCATTTAATATCTACTAATTATGGGTGGAAGTATGTGCATCCTTTTTATTAGCCACTTTCCTTCATTTATATAAAATATTATGTAGACGATAATATTGACTTAAAGTAAAATAAAAAAATATGAAAGATAATTGATAAATGGGAAGTTTTATTATTTTGAATATTCTATTTTTTGTGACAACTATGATTTAAGTTTAATAGATTAAACTGTTAATAAACGATAGGAAATATGGAGGTCTTATGAAATTTAAAACAAAGCTCTATACGAGCATCGGTTCATTACTGCTATTGTTTTTTATTATCGCCATCATTTTAATGAACATGCTCGAACAATCGACAGTGAATATGAACGTTGTTGTTAATGATCTAAATGAGAGAATCGAAATGGCTTCCGATATTAAATATGAGACCTCTAGAATAGGTCTAGAGCTAACTTCGATGTTAACTGACCGTGGAAATGATATCCATTTAAATGCGACGAATTCTTGGGAAGATTCCCATACCAATTTGCAAGCGGCGATTGAATCACTAGAAAAAATGGACAAGCAAGAGAAATCTAAAGAACTAATTGCAAAGTTTAAAATATTGCAAGAATCATATAAAAATATGGGGCAGCAAGCTTTGACAGCAAAAAAACTAAATGGGGAAATGGAAATTCCTGCTGTCTTTTGGACTGATTCTGAACTTATAAGACAAAGAATGATTCAAATTGCCGATCTTCTCTATGGATTGCAAGAACAAAAGATGAAAAATGAACTTTTAAGGTCTAAAGATACGTACAATATGGCTGTCACCATTATTTACATTTATCTTGCCATTGCCTTATGTATTGGCATTGGTTTCACGTTTTGGATTATTAGAGGTATGACAAATAACCTGAACAAAATAACAGCTGTTATGAAAAGTGCTACCACTAGTGATTTTAGTTCATTGCCCCGAATTGAGCTTTCCACTAAGGGTGAGTTGGGTGAAATCGCAGTTTCCTTTAATAAAATGGCACATGCACTAGAGGAACAAAGTAAGCTAGAGAAACAATTAAAAGAAGTAGCAGAAGAGCAAAGCTGGCTGAATAGGAAAATTGCCGAAATTGCTACCATTTATCCTGAGGTTGAAAATGTTTCTATGTTAGCAGAATTGTTAATTACAAAACTTGTACCGATGGTAGGAGCAAGTTACGGAGTTTTTTATGTTAAGGAAGTGGAAGAGCGAGAGAAGTATCTAAAAAAGATTTCTGCCTATGCCTCTTTGAATGATAATAAAGATTATATGCGTTTTCGTTTTGGAGAAGGTCTGATCGGACAATGCGCACTTGAAAAACGATCCATCTTACTAACCAATGTCCCAGATCACTACGTAAAAATTAAATCAGGACTAGGAGTAGGTTCACCGAAAAATATTATTATTTTACCGATTCAATTTGAAAATGATGTACAAGCTGTCATTGAAATTGCATCATTTGAGTCCTTTAGTCCGCTTCAGGTTAAGCTATTGGAAGCAGTAACTAACAATATTGGTATCAAAATAAACAGTATTGTTAGCCATATGAAAGCAGAAAGATTATTGCAAGAATCACAAGCCATGACAGAAGAACTTCAAGCTCAATCAGAAGAACTGCAGTTACAACAAGAGGAGTTAAGGACGACGAATGAAAAACTTGAGGAGCAGTATATAGCCTCTGAACAAAAGAAAGAGGAAATCGAAAAGGTTAGGGAGGCGCTTGAAGAGAAGGCTCAACAACTGGAGCTTAGCTCTCAATATAAATCGGAGTTTCTAGCGAATATGTCCCACGAGTTAAGAACACCACTAAATAGTTTACTAATTTTAGCGCAAATACTCGCTGAAAACGCGGATGGAAATCTTACCGCTGAACAGGAGGAGTATATTCGGACGATTTACTCATCGGGGAATGATTTACTTCATTTAATAAACGATGTTTTAGACTTAGCGAAAGTGGAGTCAGGTAAATTAGATGTAAACCCTACAGAGGTAGATCTACAGGATGTGCAAGATTTTATCGAACGTCAATTTTCTCCAATTGCGATTCAAAAAAATGTAGAGTTTACTATAAAAATGGATGCAAGTTTATCAGGGACCTTCAATATGGATGAACAACGTTTACAGCAAATTTTAAAAAATCTCCTATCCAATGCTTTTAAGTTTACTGAGACTGGCAGTGTGTCATTAGTTGTCCGGAAGGAAGTTAAAGACGTCAGCAGGAATCTATCTGAGGGAGTTCAAGCGAAATCGATGCTTGCTTTCTCCGTTATCGATACGGGAATTGGCATTGATAAAGACAAACAAGATACGATATTTGATGCCTTTAAACAAGCAGATGGAACGACAAGTCGTCAATATGGCGGCACTGGATTAGGACTTTCCATTAGTCGAGAAATGGCACAATTATTAGGTGGATTTATTGAGGTAACGAGTATGAAAGGGAAAGGTAGCATCTTCACTTTATATTTGCCATACTATCAAACGATCAACAAAATAGTGGGAAATACCGCTTTGGACGAAGTGGCCATAAGTCTTTATGAGGATGATCCACTTAAAGATGTAGAAGATCGAATAAATCAATATGGGATTTCTTCTTTGAAAAACAAGAAAATACTCATTGTAGATGATGATATACGGAATGTTTATGCCTTAACAATTGCTCTTGAAAAATATGAAATGGATATTATAGTAGCAGAAAATGGTCGTGAAGGGATTGAGGTATTAAAGGACAACCCAGATACAGACCTCATTTTAATGGACATTATGATGCCTGAGATGGATGGGTTTGAAGCCATGCGACAAATTCGCCAAATAGCAGAATTTCAAGCCGTACCAATCATCGCCCTTACAGCCAAGGCAATGAAACGCAGTAGAGAAGAATGTTTAGAGGCTGGAGCAACGGATTATATAAGTAAGCCGATTAACTTAGAACAGTTATTTTCCTTAATGCAAGTATGGCTGTATAGTAAGGAGGGCTAGAAAATTTGACAAAAAAACATAATATTCTACAGTCAGATGAGATAGAAAGAATTGAAATAGAATTACTACTTGAGGCTGTTTTTCGTTATTATGGTTATGATTTTCGAAACTATGCTTATCCTTTCATCCAAAGGAGAATTAGCCACCGTGTTGGTAAGGACAATCTTACAAGTATCTCGGCTCTTCAGGAAAAGGTACTCCGCGATTCAGAAGTCATGGGTGAGTTGCTTTCTGATTTCTCAATTAATGTGACAGAGATGTTCCGGGATCCTTCTTTTTTTAAGTCATTCCGAACAAAGATCATCCCTTTAGTAAAAGATTATCCTGAAATTCGAATTTGGCATGTTGGCTGTGCTTCAGGAGAAGAGGTCTATTCCATGTCTATTCTGTTGCATGAAGAAGGGATTTACGAAAAAACAAGAATGTTTGCCACCGATATAAACAAAAGTGTTCTAGAAAAGGCGAAGCAAGGTTGCTTTCCATTAGATAGGATGCAGCTCTACACCAAAAACTATATCGAGGCAGACGGGAAAAGGGCCTTTTCAGAATATTATAAGGCAGTCGATGATAAGGTTTTTTTCCATCCCTTTTTGCAAAAAAATATCGTGTTTGCCCAACATAATTTAGTAACCGATCAATCATTTAACGAGTTTGATATTATTATATGTCGAAATGTCTTTATCTATTTTAATAAGGTTCTTCAAAATCACGTCCATACGTTATTATATAATAGCCTAAGCCCATCAGGTTTTCTTGGGTTGGGTAAAAGAGAGGGGATAAAGTTTACTAGTTATGAACACTGTTACGGAGAATTTGACGCATCAGAAAAACTCTATCGAAAAGTTAAATAGTCCCCATTCAAACAAGGTAAATATTTTAATGGTGGATGATCATCCCGAAAATCTATTAGCATTGAAAGCTGTACTTAATTCTCCCAATTATCACTTGGTCAGCGCAAATTCAGGTAAAGAAGCGTTAAAATGTATGCTAAAACAAGATTTTGCTGTTATTTTACTGGACGTACAGATGCCTGGGCTAAATGGATTTGAAACGGCAAAGCTGATTAAAGCTAGAGAAAAAACAAGACACATCCCGATCATTTTTATCACAGCCATTAGTCAAGATATGGAACATGTGCATCAAGGGTATGCAGTAGGGGCCATTGATTATATTTTTAAACCTTTTGATCCAAAAACATTGAAGCAGAAAATCGAACAATTTGTTAAAATTCACCAAAACCATAAAGAAAATATCATTCAAACAGATCGAGAACGTAAAGTTGAACTGCTTAAAGTGAATAAAAAGTTAGATAAAACAACGTTAAATTTACGGCGGACAGAGGCATTATCCAAAGTTATTGGTGAAACAATCGTCGACACGATCCTTACGTTTGACGATCAAGGTTCTATTTTATCGGTGAATCCTGCAATTAAAAAGATGTTTGGTTACAAGGCTGAGGAATTAATCGGTAAACATGTGGTGATGCTTTTTCTAAAATCGATGGGAGAAAATGTCCAGGATTCTTCGGTTGCTTTCTTTTCCTCGATAAAACAATCTGTTGGAAAGGTAATAGAATCGGTGGCTATTCGGAAAGATGAAAGTCACTTTCATGCGGACATTCTAATTGGTGAAACCACAGTTGAAAATCAACAGCTTTTTGTTTGTACGATTCGTGATGTCACAGAAAGAAAGCAGATAGAGGAAATTAAAAAACTCCAATTCAATAATATGGAGCAAATAGTAGCAGAACGAACGCTCGAACTGATAAGGGCTAACGAAAAACTACAAAAAGAGATAGAGGAACGAGAAAGAATCGCCAACCATCTCTACCGTTCCCAAGAAAGATTTCGAAAAATTTTTGAATCTAGTCCCTGTTTAATGGCGATTTTTTCGCAGAAGAATTTAACCTTTATTGAAGTAAATACTAGTTGGATAAAATTTACAGGTTATAGCCACGATGAGTTGGAAAAACAAAAAATAAATTTGAATAATTTTGTAGATGAATCAACGGGTAAATCTATTAATCTTGATCGGAAAATTCGTAATAAGAAAATTAGCTATAAAACGAAAAACGGAGATATTCGCGACGGATTATTATCGACTGAAATGATTGATATCGATCCAGAACCATGTACGCTAATTGTTTTAACAGATATTACCGATACCGTTCACCTGGAGAAGGAGATGTCACGATTAGATCGGTTGAATTTAATCGGTGAGATGGCAGCAGGAATTGCCCATGAAATTAGAAATCCGATGACAACTGTTCAAGGGTTTTTACAATTATCAAGGAATAACAGCGCTAATTTATCAGCAGAGATTATTGATTTGATGTTAGATGAATTACGTAGGGCGAACGCGATTATTACTGAATTTCTTAATTTAGCCAAAAACAAGGTCAGTGTGAAGAAAAAGCAAAACTTAAATACGATACTAGAAGCATTATCTCCACTAATTCAAGCGGAGGCTTTTCGGTCAAATAAACAAGTTAAGCTTGATTTAAATAAGTGTCCGGATATTTATATCGATCAAAAAGAAATCCGTCAGCTAATCTTAAATATCGCCCTTAATGGACTCGATGCCATGTCGTCGAATGGAAAACTTACGATAAAAACATATACAAAAAACCAAGCCGTCATTTTAGAAATAAAAGATCAGGGTCACGGCATCAGCCCGGACGTTCTACAAAAATTAGGAACACCTTTCTTTACAACGAAGGAAACGGGAACAGGATTAGGTTTGGCTATTTGCTACAGTGTAGCAAAACGACACCACGCTGAAATTGATATAACAACGGGGGATGAGGGGACCATTTTCTCGGTTCGCTTTCAATTAAATCCCATTCTTAATAACTGATTGTTACTATTCTTAAAATAAGAGAGAGGGGAGGATGTATTGTTAAAAAATAGAAAAATAGTTTATTTTGTAGGAGCGGTTATTTCTGTCATCATTTTAATTTTTATTTCTAATTCATTTGTAGATGAAAGACCGAAAGTGGTCATTGTTTTAAAAAGTTTAGACATACAATATTGGAAAATTATTAAAGCAGGCGCTGAAAAAGGGTTCAGAGATTTTGGCATCGATGGGAAAGTTATCGCACCACGTAATGAATCTGCTGAAGAACAACGTAGATTATTAGAGAAGACCTATCAAGAAAATCCAGATGTATTAATTGTCGCACCGACGGATTCAACGGTTCTTCCTTTACTGGAAAAGTTTACTGATATCAAAAAAACTCCTGTATTACTAGTAGATAATGATTTTCCATTGGAAAATAAAACTTCTTATATCGGTACCGATAACGTGGATTTAGGAAAAAAAGCAGGCTCACTTTTAGCCTCGCAGCTTCAACCTGGAAATAAAGTGGCCATTATCGGTGGCGATTTTTCCATTTCAGTATTTAGAGAACGGATGAATGGCGCTAAAATGGCTTTAAAAGATGCGGGGATCATCTTGGCGGCTGAAAAAGTAGGGATATCGGATGATCCCAAAACAGTAAAAAAAGAAATGACAAAGATATTGCGTGATCATCCGGATATTAAGGGAGTCTTTGCCACAAATGACATTTCTGCTTTACTTGTAATTAAGGTATTGGAGGAACAAGGTGTTACGATACCAGTCATCGGAGCAGACGGAATTCCTGATATGCTGAAGTTAATCAAGGATGGAACGATATCTAGTACAGTAGCACAAAATCCTTATGATATGGGATATTTAAGCGTTGAAACAGCATTGAAAGTAACAAGAGGAGAAAATGTTGAAAAAGTCGTTGATACGGGTGTAGATATCATAATCAAAGAGAATGCGAAGCAGAGACTAGACTTTCTGAATAAATTGTTTAAAATGAATACCAGGTAACGAATAAATGAGTGTCAGGCACCAACCAGATAATTGGATGGTGCCTGACACTTTTTTTGATGATCACGAAATAGTAATAATTTCTTGTTCCTGACCAAGTCCTTTTTATTCCTTATCGGATGAGGAAAAGAAATGGCTTACTAGGTTTTTTAGCAATGATGCAAGTGAACATTGGGAAGAAAACCATTTCATAAAGCCCGTTACAGTGTTTTATAAGCATAGAAGGTCGTTATAAACCGTTTCACATAGCTCGTAATTAGCACCATCCAACACTGGGATGGTGCTAATTTTAATAAAACTCATTCATTTTACTTTTTAAAAAAAAGGATGACTATCTTATCCTAAATAATTTAATCTCCTACTAATCCATTAATAAGTGGTCATGTGGAACAAAGAGAGTGAAACAAGAAAATGCGGGGTGTGCCACCGGAATTTAACTATGAAGATAAAAAATAAAAATATCACAAAAAAACCTAAAATTAATACAACGGTTAATTGTCCTAATTTTCGTATAATTTAATTGTTCCATTTTGTATCCGGTTACAAATAATGAACGTCAAGTTTTTGGGCGCAAGGGAGGGAAATATAAATATTTTTTTGCAAACACTTTTATGATTCACTTTCAACAAATTTCAAGGGGGTAGCAAAATTGGCAAAAAAATCGAAACGGTTAAGAAAATGGTTATGTCTTCTCTTATCACAAGTGTGGCTGCTGCCACACTTGCCGGCGGGGCATTTGCCTCACCACCGGACCACTCAAATGCTGGTGGGAAAAAGGCGCCATCGGTTGAAGCTCATGTTAAGCCCACTATTAAGATTGGTCAACGTCTATTCAAAGATCTCAATGCTAATGGCAAGCTTGATCCTTACGAAGACTGGCGCTTGTCCACCGAAAAGCGTGTAGCCGATCTCCTGCTGCGAATGAGCATGGAGGAGAAAGCAGGCATCATGCAAATCACATCACTTAGCACTACTGCCATCAACGATTACATCAATAACCGCCACATTCGCTACCTTATCATCCGAGATAATCCTTCAGCTAAAGCACTAGCTGAGCGAGCAAACCAATATCAGGAGATTGCCGAGGCCTCACCGCTGGGTATCCCGATCGTTTTCACCTCTAACCCGAGGAATAACATAAATGAACAGAACGAGTTCGGCATCAGCGAGGCTTCCGGTCAATTCTCCACCTGGCCTGGAACCCTGGGTCTTGCGGCAACGCGTAACCTCAGCCTCATTCGCGACTTCGCCGAGATTGCCCGCGACGAGTGGCGCGCAGCCGGCATCCAGAAGGACTACGGCTACCAGATTGAAACCGCAACTGAACCGCGCTGGCGCCGAATCTCCGGTACCTTCGGGGAAGACCCAACGTTGAATGCAAAAATTGCCAAAGAACTCGTCCTTGGTTTCCAAGGTGAGGAGCTTAGCAGCAAGTCTGTCGCCCAGACCGTTAAGCATTTCCCTGGTGACGGAGCGGTCGTCCGAGGCCTCGATCCGCACAATGAGGCCGGTCAGTTTGCGACCTATCCAACGCCTGGCAGCCTTTACAAATACCAGCTGCCGCCGTTTCAAGCTGCCATTGATGCTGGAGTGAGCTCGGTCATGTCCTACTACAATGTCCCTAAAAATGAGGGCAGCGCTGCACAGCTTCCACGTGAGCTTTGGCAATCGGAGACACAGCAGTTCGAAGAGGTAGCCGGTGCTTACAACAAGACCCTCCTCACTGACCTGCTCCGTGACCGGATGGGCTTTAAAGGATACGTCAACAGCGACAGCGGCGTGCTGACCAACCGCGACTGGGGTGAGCATGACCTAACAATCGAGCAGAAGTTTGCCAAGGCAATCGATGCAGGAACTAACATTTTCTCTGACAACAACGACCCAAGCGGCCTTATCTCTGCTGTAAATAAAGGCTTAATTAAAGAGAAAGACCTTGATCCTTCCGTGTCCCAGCTGCTTACTGAAATATTCAACCTCGGACTTTTCGAGGACCCATATACGGATCCGACAGAAGCTCAGGCCATTGCCAGCTCAGAAAAATCACAGGCCAGAGCAGACGAAGCGCATCTTAAGTCCGTAACGCTTCTACGCAACAATCAAGGAATGCTGCCGCTGACTGATGAAAAAATCGCAGATACAAAGCTATACGTAGAAGTGTTTAGCGGTTCCAACAGTGCCAGTCGCACAGACGCATTGAAGAAGATGATTGCGAAGGAAGACCCATCAGTAACCATCGTAAACGAGCTAAGTGAAGCGAGTGCCGCTGTAGTTTGGCTGCGTCCAAGTCCATACGAGTTGCCTGACAACTCTACTGTAGACATTAAATTAGGCACGAACACCGGAATTGACGTTGCAAAAGTTAAACAAATCGAAGAAAAAGTCCCAACTACCCTGGTGATTAACATGACCAATCCATGGGTTATCGATGAGGTAGAGCCTGCCGCTGCGTCAGTCGTGGCTACCTACAGCGTCAAGGCCGAAGCACTACTCGATGTCCTTCGCGGACGCTTTAACCCAACAGGTAAGCTGCCTATCACGATCCCAGCCAATCAAGAGGCTGTAGAAATGAACGCGTCTGATGTCCCAGGCTATGCCGAAAAGTTTGACTATACTTACACAAATGCAGCGGGTGACGACTACACCTTCGGCTTTGGGCTCAGCTATAAAAAGTAAGAGCATCTTGCCGGTCATACTACCTTACCACTAAGGGTTTTCATCTAGGTTAAATCTGAAAACTATTACCTCTAGTTAAAAATCAGTTTTATGCAAATTGAGAGCCGAGGAGTACGGTATCCTCGGCTTTCTCTATTGTATTTTTACATTCTATTAAATTTCTCTTTTTTAGTAATATCCCTGACTACATCCTCAATGGTTACATTTCCGAGAGCTTTCTCCAATGCCGTCTCGGCAATTGAAAACAGTGGACCAATTGTATTTTGAATATTTCTTCCTACGGGACAATTAGGATTGGGATTTTCATGTATGCTAAACAATTCTTTCTCCTGGACAACATTAACTGCTTTATAAACATCCAACAAGGTAATAGTAGATAGATCCTTTGCTAGTTCAGCCCCAGCAATACCAGGTCGTACATTTACTAATCCTGCTTTTTTTAACATGCCCATTATTTTTCTTATCACGGCTGGATTTGTATTGACACTTCCCGCAATAAACTCTGATGAGTTTACCCCGCCTTTATTAACCTCAAGAAGTGTTAATATATGAATTCCAACTGCAAAACGGCTGCTAACCGACATCTTTGCTCACCTTCTCTATTGTCTATACACTTTAATATCTCCATATTATTATAATGTAATCAATTTGATTACAAGTGTATTATACCAAAATTACGAGGAAAATATATAAATGGTTTTTTACGTTGACAAAAGATCAACATGTTATTAAAATGATTACAAGTAATCAAATCGATTACAAGTTAGAGGCAATAATAAAAATAATTTTAACAATAAAACAATTGGAGGAATATCAAATGAAAATATTAGTTACAGGTGCAACAGGAAAATTAGGATCAAAAGTAGTGGATACCTTATTAAAAACTATACCAGCAAATCAATTGGCTGTCAGTGTACGCGATCCAGAGAAAGCAGAAGGATTACGAGCTCGTGGAGTAGAAGTTCGCCAAGGAGATTTTGACCTTCCGGAAACATTAGATACTGCTTTTGCAGGGATTGATCGTTTATTAATTATTTCTGCGGATGGTGACAATGAAACAAGAATTCGTCAGCATACAGATGCAGTCGCAGCAGCTGAACGGGCTGGAGTGAAATATATCGCTTATACAAGTTTGGCTAATGCAACAGAAAGCACAAATATAATGGCACCGCCTCATGTTGCGACAGAAGCAGCAATTATTAAAACAGGGATACCATATACTTTCTTGCGTAACAATTGGTATTTGGAAAACGAAATTGGCAGCATTCAAGGGGCGATGGCAGGTGCTCCATGGGTAACTTCAGCTGGAACAGGCAAAGTAGGCTGGGCACTACAACAAGATTATGCAGATGCAGCAGCAGCCGTGCTTGTCGGAAACGGTCACGAAAATAAAGTTTATGAACTTTCTGCTCCTCTATTAACTCAAGAAGAATTAGCATCTGCTCTTGGAGTTGTATTGGGTAAAGAAATACCTGTACAACAAGTCACTGATGAGACTTATGCAGAAATCATGAAAGGTCTAGGTTTACCGGATTTTGTCATTCCGATTGTTGTTGGAATTCAAGAGAGTATTCGAAATGGTTCATTAGCAGTTGAAAGTAATGATTTTGAAAAGGTTCTCGGTCGTCCAATTACGCCAATTAACGAGGCATTAACCCAAATAGTTAACCAAATTTCTCAAACAAAATAAAATAAATTCCTTAAAAAACCGACCTTTCTGAATGAATCAGAGGTCGGTTTTTTTTAGAGGAAGGAATAATTCAAGCAACCGTAAAATATTTATATAAAAAAACAAGAGTAGGTTAGTCCATTAAGTGTCCCTATAGAGCTTCTAGAAGGGAGCCAATTCTTTGAATCGAAATCGAAATAAAAATGTACAGTTAACTATTTTGTTGCTTTTTTGCTTACTGGTCATTCTTATTATTCATGCGATTCTTCATATTAGAATTTACTTTGTATACAGTACAGGTCTTGGTCCTATTTTCTTAATAGGATTGATTATTTTCTTAATAGCTTTACTCTATTACAAAGGGTAAAACAACTAAATAAAAGTATGTTGATTTAACACTTGTTAAATGGTAAAATATAGCTCCATTGTAAAGAAAAGCATCTACAAAAAAATTGTAGATGTTTCTTTTTGTGCCAGTTCCCGTTGTAAAACTCATATTGAGAGGTGACGGATAAGAAAATGAGCTCGAAAAAACAAATATCAGTTCGTAATCATAAAGATTATCAAACAGAAGTTGAGCGCCTAGAGTTTACTAAGGAATATATTAAAAGCGTTCTGAAAATAGCGAAGGGAAATAAAGAACAGTTTGTCGAGAATTTGAAAGAAGCCTTTGCTGAACTGGATACGTCAGACAGTAGTTTAAGCTACATGAACCTTTTAACGAATGCTCAATATTTAGAATTGGCCGAAAGTGAATTGGAACGGTTAGCAAGCGTCATCGGGAAACCGTATTTCTCGAGAATCAATTTTACAAGCAGTGGTGACACCAAAGAAGAGATTTTATATATTGGGAAAGCCTCACTGTTTGACCGTGTGAATCAGATTCCGATTATTGTCGATTGGCGATCACCGATTGCAAATGTTTACTATGATGGCCGGTTAGGAAATGTTACGTATGACGCCTATGGAGAAACGCAAAGTGGGTATTTATCTTTAAAGCGGCAGTATGAAATCGAAAATGGACTATTAAAAGAGATTAGGGATATCGATTTAACCACACATGATGAACTATTGCAGAAATCCTTATCAGGAAAAGCGGATAATCGATTAACAGAAATTGTCGCTACCATCCAAAATGAGCAAAATGAAGTAATTCGAGCTTCACTTAAACACCCCATTATCGTTCAAGGAGCGGCTGGAAGTGGAAAAACAACCATTGCTCTCCATCGAATTTCCTACTTTCTCTACTCTTCTGGATATCGATTTCCTCCAGAAAAATTAATGATTCTTGCACCAAATAGATTGTTTATCGATTATATTTCCGCCGTTCTGCCTGATCTAGGGGTAAACAAAATTAAACAAACCACCTATATAGAGTTTATGAGAAATTGTTTAGGAAAGAAATTAACATTAATATCTCCAAATTCAAAATTAATGGCGCTCATTAACGGAAACGAAAAATCAAAAAGGATTCAATGGGTGTCTAGTTATAAAGGATCGCTGGATTTTAAGGAGTTAATTGACCACTATTTAAAAGAAATTGAGTTTAATTTGGCACCTTCCGAGGATTTTATGATTGAAAAATCACGACTAATGAGAGGGGGGAAACTCAAAAAACTATTTATCAATGAATTTCAATACTTACCTATCTATAAGAGATTGGATAAAATTAAAAATCTATTAGCAAATGATCTAAGAATAAAAAAATCGATGATTCTTTCAAAAATTAATAGCAAATATGACGATGCATTAGAAAAGGCCCTTTTTAGCAGCAGGCTGGATTCAGAAAAAAGAACGGAAAAAGTAGTCAGCTTCATGGATTCGAAAGAAAAAAGAATAAGTATGGTGGAACAAGAATCGAAGGTAGCGATAAAAAATTATATGGCACCTTTTGTTAAAAAAGATATTTTTACCTTATATAAGGAATTGATGACATCCCCTGAACTGTTACAAAAATATTCTCGTACGCTTTCCGAGTTAGAATGCAAGAGGTTAAGTAACTATTGTCAAAGGATTTTTGCTAAAAAGGCGCTAGAGCTTGAGGATTTAGCTCCAATATTTTACATGAAATCAAAATTAGAAGGTATTGAAGAACCATATAAAATGAAAAGTGTTTTCATTGATGAGGCACAGGACTATAGCTATTTCCAATTTGCCGCACTAAAAGAAGGTTTTGAAACAGAATTGTTTACGATCGTGGGAGATTTAGCCCAAGGGATTCATTCCTATCGAGGGTTAAACAGCTGGGAACCATTAGTAAACGACATTTTCCCAAATGCTAATTATCAAGCTTTACAAAAGAGTTATCGAACGACAGTCGAAATTATGCATTTAGCCAATGACATTCTTTCTATCATGGATAAAGACTTACCAAAAGTAGAACCAGTCATTCGACATGGGGACAAACCATGTTTTACGAAAATTGACCCTGGCAATTTGGAACAGGTAAAAAAGATACTTGAACATGATATTGATTTACTCAAAGAGGAAGAACTTAACTCGATGGCGATTATTGGAAGGACAGACAAAGAGTGCTTACGAATACATAAAATGCTGGAGAATAGCAATCTTCCAATTCAGCTATTAGAAGAAAAAGAAGATATGAAAAAGGGATGCGTTGTGATCTTACCTTCCTACCTTTCAAAAGGATTGGAATTTGATGCCGTACTGATTCTTACCATGGAAGAATCGTACAGAGAAGAAGAGTTAGACATCAAATTATTGTATGTAGCCATGACCAGACCGATGCATAGGTTGTATTTATATGCGAGTGCCCCATCGGAATTATTATTAAATAGAGCTGCATCCGTCCATTTTGATACGACATGAAATAATAAAGTGCCAGACACCATTTGAACCGGTGCCTGGCACTTTATTTTAAAAGGTGGATTTATTTCTTGACACGGTTCTACATGAAAAAAGATACAAATTGTTCTGACTCTTTTATCTTTCTTGAAAGAACACAACAGGATTATTGAATTAATTGGAGAATACATTAAAAAGACTTAAAGTTTTCCACCATAAATCATCTTTGGAAAATTGGTAGTTAGGCGTATTCCTTCAGAAACCAAATTAATAGAGTCAATGTAGATCATGTAATAAATGTAAATCATTTTTTTAAAAGCGAGGTGGATTTAAATGATGAATGGAAAGACTCTGTTTATAGCCGGGCATGCAAAGTTACCCCAAGGGATGGCAGCGAAAAGTGTATTTGAAACATTGACGATTACAGCAGAAATCGATAGAAAATATGGAGTCATTCTCGATGCCTCCTGTACATTGGCTACTGAACATGCCCGTCGATTTGTTGGCCAAGTGTTAAGGGGGATGAGTTTAAACGACGGAATCGATGACGCAATTGCTGCACTTCAAATGTATTATCGAGGTAAGGCTGCCAATGCATTGGTGGCGGCGTTAAAAGATCTAGATCTCCATTATCAGCAAATAAAATCTACAGAAAAGTAATTGTTGAAAAATTCAAATTATTGGTATATAGTTAGAATGACAACTGGGTGACAGTAAAAACCTTGCTGCATGACCAGATGGATCGTAATAAAAATGATGATATTAAATTGACTATATTCACTTGATCTTTCTTCGCCGGAAGACGAGCTATGAGTAGGAGTCAGTAAAGCAATCAATGGAATTTTTCATTGTTTGTTTTACTGGCTCCTTTTTGTTTTATAAGTAGTCGGAAAGAGGTGATTTTGTGAAAGGGGCACTTGATGGAATCCGAATTTTGGATGTTTCTCGGGTACTGGCAGGACCATTTTGTTCTATGATTCTCGGTGACCTGGGAGCAGAAGTGATCAAAATTGAACACTATGCATCAGGTGACGAAACGAGGGGCTGGGGGCCGCCTTTTGTCAATGGAGAAAGTGCGTATTATTTATGTGCCAATCGGAATAAACAAAGTATGACACTTAATCTTAAATCAGTAGAAGGGAAAAAGATCTTTTCCAAACTGGCTTTTACTAGCGATGTCGTGATTCAAAACTTTAAATCTGGAACACTTGAAAAAATGGGATTAGGCTATTCGCAGTTAAAAGCAATAAACCCTGGACTGATTTTGGCTTCCATTACAGGTTTTGGGTCAACGGGTCCCTATAAGGATTTGCCAGGCTATGATTATATCATTCAAGCAATGAGTGGGCTGATGAGCATCACTGGCGAACCTGAAGGGAGTCCGGTAAAAGTTGGTGTGGCGATCGCTGATGTGTTAACAGGACTATATACCTGCATCGGGATATTAGGGGCTTTACAGCATCGGAACCAGACCGGGGAAGGGCAGGAAATTGATATTTCACTGATGGATTGCCAGATTTCTTCATTAATTAATGTGGCAAGTAATTATTTATGCAGCGGAGTGATTCCAAAACGACTGGGCAATCGGCATCCAAATATTTCACCCTATCAAGTGTTTAAGACAAAGGACGGTGATCTTGTCATTGCTGTAGGAAACGATGAGCAGTTTAAGCGATTTGCTGCTGTCCTTGGTAGACCTGAATTAGCGGAAATGGAAGAATTTATTCATAATGAACAACGATTAAAGAATAACGATAAACTGATTGCCATTTGTGAAGAACTGCTTTCAAAAAAGCCGAAAAAAGAGTGGAAAGAACGATTAGATGCAGCTGGGGTTCCAAATAGCCCAATCAACACCATAGCTGAAATGTTTGAAGATCCACAGATAAAGGCTAGAGAGATGATTGTCGAAATGGAACATCCATTAATTGATCATCTTCAATTAACTGGCTCACCGTTGAAGTTATCGGCAACACCGGTAACTATGAGGCGTCATCCTCCATTGGTTGGCGAACACACTAAATCACTATTAGAGAGCATTGGATACAATTCAGAAGAAATATCGAGATTAAAACAAAATAAAATTATTTAGGGAGGAAATATATATGATGAACTTTGAATTAACAAATGAGCAGCAAAGTATAAAGGAAATGGTTAGAAAATTTGTTGATAAGGAAATCATTCCAAATATTCAGGAGTGGGATCGCCAAGGTCATTTTGAACCGTCTATTTTGAAAAAATTGGCGGATTTGCAAGTAATGGGTGTCTGTATCCCTGAAGAGTATGGCGGAGCTGGCATGGATTATAATACACTGGCGATTGTATGTGAGGAATTGGAACGAGGAGATACTGCCTATCGTACAGCCGTTTCTGTTCATACGGGACTAAATTGCATGACGCTCATGCAATGGGGAGCAGAGGGACAAAAACAAAAGTATTTAGTCCCCCAAGCACAAGGTCGTAAAATTGGTGCTTTCGGATTGACAGAACCGAATGCAGGATCTGACGTTGCAGCGATGAATACAACAGCTACTAGGCATGGTGATTACTATATTTTGAATGGGTCTAAAACTTGGATTTCTCTTTGTGATGTTGCCGATCATTTCTTGATTTTTGCCAAGACAGATCATGATTTAGGGCATAAAGGAATGACTGCATTTATTGTAGAACGTAGTTTTGAAGGGGTAGAAACGAAGGCGATCAGGGGTAAGTTGGGTATTCGTGCTGGAAATACTGGAGAAGTATTTTTAACAGATGTAAAAGTTCCTGTTGTGAACAGATTAGGTGAAGAAGGGGAAGGGTTTAAAATTGCCATGTCTGCACTAGATAACGGCCGATTTACAGTGGCTGCAGGAGCAGTAGGTTTAATAGAAGCAAGTCTTGAAGCTAGCCTTAAGTATTGCCATGAACGGAAAGCATTTGGAAAAGAGATTGGAAAGCACCAGCTTGTACAGCAAATGATTGCAAAGATGAGCGCAAATCTTGAGATTTCCAGACTGCTGGTTTTTAAAGCTGGGTGGTTAAAGAATGAGGGTAAACGAAATACAAAGGAGACGTCTCTTGCTAAGTGGATTTCATGTAATGCTGCTTTTGATGCTGCAAATGATGCCGTTCAAATCCATGGGGCTTATGGTTATTCCGATGAATATCCAGTAGAGCGCTTTTTGCGGAATTCCAAAGCTCCAGTGATCTATGAAGGTACTAGGGAAATCCATACGATTATGCAAGGTGAGTACGCTTTAGGTTACAGGGAAGATAAGACTCTTCGTAAACAATTGCCTTCATGGCCTTTTGAACAAGTTAGCGTTACTAAATAGTTAGCCATATGGGCATGGAAGCTCATGGGAACGGTTCTTGACAGGTTGGACGTTTGCCAATTTAGTCGATCCGGATCAAGTAATGGGAAAATATAATTGAATGGTGCCTAACACTTTTTAAATGGTATAATAAGGAATAATGGGTGCGCATTTACGAAGTAAAGGCTATTATATTTTACGAATGTTTGATGGGGGTGTTTGTATGCTAGTTGTTACAACAGAAAATATCCAAGGCTACAGGGTGGTCGAAGTAAAAGGACCTGTTTTTGGTTTAATTGTTAGAAGCCGCGGCTTGGGTGCAGATATTATGGCGAGCTTAAAAGGTTTGGTAGGCGGGGAAATTAAACAATATACCGTGATGCTAGAGGATTCGAGGAAAGAAGCCATGGACCGGATGATCAAGAATGCAAATGCGATGGGTGCCAATGCAGTAGTTATGACTCGTTTCGACTCAGGGGAAGCTGGAAAAAATATGAGTGAAATCTTTGCATATGGAACGGCAGTCGTAGTCGAGAAAATGTAATGAACGGACTTTGGATAATTATCACCTATTACGGTTTGCAAATCATCGCTGTTATTGTTTTTATTTTATTAGGTGTGCTTATTTATGACAAACGTTTCAAAGGTCGACAGGGTGAAAAAGTGCCCGCCGGATTTGAAAAAACAGATGAAATAAACATTGACCCAGTGACCAATGAGAAAACAAGAGTGTACTATAACCC
Organism: Bacillus sp. ISL-46; assembly: GCF_018613205.1. NCBI lineage: Bacteria > Bacillati > Bacillota > Bacilli > Caryophanales > Bacillaceae > Bacillus > Bacillus sp. ISL-46. Next base: position 43,195 of record NZ_JAGGQR010000012.1, on the reverse strand, counting down.
CCTAACAGGGGAGCGTTTTTATAAAAAGGAAAGATAATGGCCTAAAAAAATAAAAAAATGACTCAAATTGTAAAACAATTTGTAGTTATTTTTTTTTACCTTTTTTATTTATGGCAATCTCTACTCCGTCCTGAATCTTGTACTAATGATAAAATTCATTATCCTGGCTTTTACTCATTTGCCTACCATAAATTTCTAGGAATTTTTCATAGGTTTCGACGTTAATTAATTATTATATTTGCTTAAAGGGAATTTCAGAAAATTAAGCAATAAAAGGGCTTGGAGGGTAGAAATGCAAAAACTGACGTCTTTATTTCATAAAAGAATAGGCATTAAGAATAACGAAACAATTACCTTTGAAAATTTAGCTGAGGTTCTTTAAAAAACAGCACAAAACATACCGTTTGAAAATTTATCTATCATTGAAAACAAAACTCATAAGATTACAAAGGGAAACTTAATGAACAAAATAGTGGAAAGAAATGAAGGCGGCCTTTGTTTCGAATTAAATCCACTTTTCTATTTCTACCTATTAGAAAATGGGTTTAATGCAGTCTTAACAGACGGTGTTGTTTATAATCATGCTGCCGAAGAGTATCATCAACTTGGAAGGACGCATGTCACGGTTCTTATAAACCACGAGGGACAAACCTATTTAGTTGACACGGGTTTTGGTGGGAATTTACCGTTAAAACCCGTTCCAATATCCGGTGAGACCATTTCTTCGTATAATGGGGAGTTTCGAATTAAAAAAGTAAATCATCAATATGGGGACTATTGTTTAGAAATGAAATTAAAGCATAAAGATACAGATTGGAAAATTGGCTATGCATTTAATTCCAAGAAACCTATTGAAGATTTAGCGGATTTGAATGAAATCCAAAGAATAATTACCGAACACCCGGAATCTTCATTTAACAAACATCCATTAATAACTCGACTTACCCATAACGGAAATATCACCTTAACAGATACCACATTTACACATTGGGCTGACGGGATTCTATCCAAAGAGGCCATTGATCACTTGAAATTAAAAGAGCTGGCAAAACAACATTTCTGGCTGTAAAATAATGTCATTTTTGGGGGACAAACTTAACAAACATTTCTGGCGAACCGTAACAGTTACTGTTCGCCAATGCTATTTATAATGAAAGCTTGATCTCAAACTTTAAACTTTTTGACATACTTATATTATATCCCAAATAATTCAGCAAATTTTTCTTGATCAAATCCTAGAATAACTTCTTCACTATCCTTCTCTTCGATAATGGTTACGGGTGTTGCTGTAGCACCGAGTTGAATAAGTTCTTGTATATATTGATCGTTTTTACGAATGTCTCTTTCTTCAAACTCAATCCTATTTTCTTTTAACCATAGTTTTTCCGCATGGCAAGGCGGGCACGTTTCTTGCGAATAAATAATCACTTTTTTCATTTTACTACCTCCACTTCATTAAAGGTATTGTACAATGAATTCTTTTTCAATGGGTACAATTACAGAATAAAAAAGTGCCTTTCACTTTTTTATTCACTATGAAACCTTCATGATTACGTTTGCATTTGCAAGCTTGATCGTAGCCTTTCTTTCATTTAACCCAAAAAAATAATCCACCCTTGACTTTAGCAAAGACAGTAAAAGAGCATTTTTACATATGCATTTCTAGAGAATCTAGTGCTTATTTTTCAACCAGCTAACAACTCCATAAATAATAAGCAGTAACCCCCCGATCTCGATAGCATGGTCGGCCAAGTTAAGAATTCCACCAGAGCGAATGATAAAATCTGTCACCTGCCCAAACAAAAGTCGATCAATGCCATTTCCAATTGCTCCACCGACTAGGAATCCAAAACTACTATCGATGAGAGCACCTTTTATATCTCCGGTTTTGCGAAAATATAAAACACCTATCACGAACAACACAGCCACAACACCGAAGAGCCGCGCATACCCTTGAAATAAACCTCCTGCCATCCCGCTATTTTCGATATGTGTGAGTTGTATTCCCCACAATGTAAATGTTTCATTGATGTCAATGTAAGTCCGAATTAGATATTTAGAAAGCTGGTCCATCACAATTACGAGGATTGCAATTACGTAAAATAGCATATATAGTCCTTCTTTCTGGCAGAATCCTTTGCATCCTAATCATCAGTATAATTGAAAGCTTATTTCTATTCTATTATGAAGCTCTTATACGTTTATCCGATATTGTTAAGTAGAACTGTTACGAAGTAGCAACAATCGGGATTGAGAACGGATCATTTAATTGATAGATAGATTCCAAACCATTTTTATTTGACCACGGTATTAGTTTGTTCATTAAATATTCACATGCTTATGAAAAAGAACATATCCGTTTTCTTCATTAAACCCTATATCTTCTATGTAGGGTTTTATAAAAAGGAAGGCAGTGGTTGCAGATGGCAAAGTTTAGAATGGTCCGTACTGATTTTTGGAAGAATCCAATTGTTTCAGAGGAGATGACTCCAGAAGATAAATTTTTTTATCTTTACCTTCTTACGAATCCACATACGACTCAAATCGGAATCTATAAAATTACCAAAAAACAAATGGCATTTGATTTGGGCTATTCGATTGAGAGTGTTCATTCGTTAATGGAACGATTCATCAATCATCACAAGTTGATCCTTTACAATCCTGAAACGAGAGAGCTGGCAATACGGACAGTTTGTAAAATTGGAAGAGTGATAGATTGAAAGAAAAGAGGGAGTATGGATGCGAAAAAGATTAGTGGGAGTTAGGTTAATGGCAGCTGCAACGGTACTTGCGTTTCATCCGATGGAACAGTTGGATGAGGAATATCAAACGAACATCGGTACCCAGCAAGATGGGGATCAAAACAGTGGTTCCCCAGTGGAAGAGGCGTCCGGAATGCCAACTAATCAAACCCCAATCACGTTAATAGAAACCATTGAAATGGATATTACCCTATCGACAAGCGAGCCTACATAAATATTGACGATGTCTGTTACAATCTCCTCAGATGTAATATCCTTGGTAAGTAGCTCGTGGTGTTGACAGTAATCAATTATTTCTTTCGTGACGTTTTGGAATATAGCAACTGATAGTATTTTTGGTACTTTTCTTGTTTTTGCTGCCCATTTACTGCTCGTCTTTACTGTTTTCGGACTATATTTTCTTCAAGGGGAAAGAAACGGCTTGCTGGGTCTCTAGGCCATGCTTCTAGGAAACATAGGAAACATCATTGTAACAGCCATTGTTTTTGTGGAAATTGCACATGCTTCAGGGGAAAAGGTTGGCCAAGTTTTTACCACAGCTTTTACTCAGCCGATTTATACCTTCGGACCGCTCCTGTTTGTAGTAGGAATGATATTGTTGGGAGTATCAATGATTAGGGGGAAGGTATTTCCTAGATTTTCAGGCTATCTTTTATTGATCGGCACCCTAGTGTTTGCTGCGGCAAGTGTATCAGGCGACAGCCAGAAGGTTGTTGAGGTCATTGGCGCTCTTTTCACTGGGGCGGGATTTATTGTAACCGGATTAAAGTTTGAAAAATTTAAAGGACTCTCCGAATCGGAGGAAGGAAAAAATGTCACATTGTAGAAAAACCCGATCATGTCTTAACGATTAAACGAAAATGTCACCTTTTGTCACTTTCGACAATTTTTTTCAGATAGTACGGAAACTGATATATCATGATATAATATGGGCAATGAAACGGAGGTGCTTTAATTGGAGAAGCAGATCCTTACCCTACTACAGCAAATGAATAATAAGCTGGATCATTTAGATTTTACGTTGAAAGAGCATGGCGAAATGTTGAAAGACCATGGCGAAATGTTGAAAGAGCATGGCAAAATGTTGAAAGAGCACAGCGAAACGTTGAATGAGCACGGCGAAACCTTAAAAGAACATGGTAGAATTTTAGCATTGAGGACGGGACAAGAATTTCTAAAGGCCGAATTAAGTGAAATGAAACTTCAAAATGCTAAAGACTTTAGCGAAATTAAAGAACAATTAAAAAATCAAGAAGACAGCATTGAAATATTAAAAGATGAGACATGGAATAATAAGAAAAGTATCTTGAGGGTTCAAAAAACAATGGGGCTTTCCTAGCATCCATTCAACCAGCACTGAAAATTTAATAATTGTTTTAGGACCAATTGAAATGAAGTGAGGGAAACAATAGTAAAAATATCCATGGGTTTATTTAATAGTTAGAAACTCCTCATACGTATTACATCCATTACCGCTTCAAATGAAATCCCCATTCAACCAGCCAGACGAAATTGGCGTTTTTTACCTAAGAAAGATAAACGCCTGCCGGAAGAGCGATTCCAGGGCGATTTGTACTTGACCTTACGGCAGGTGAAGAGTGATGTGTTTCGCGAAGTTCTGCGATTGCAGCCATCAAATTTCCTTCTTTTGCAAATAAAGACAATAAAAATATGTATTATGATATCAAATATATTCTATTTATCACTTATAATATTATTAATGAATGATGTTAATAAGTGCAACGCAGTCAATTCTGAAAGGGGATACATAATTTTGAACGCAAAATATCTAGATTTACTCGCCCAAAAATATGATAGTGCAGAAAAAGTAGCAACAGAAATTATTAATCTCGAATCCATTCTAAATCTACCAAAGGGGACTGAACATTTTGTCAGTGATTTACATGGTGAGTATCAAGCCTTTCAACATGTATTAAGAAATGGTTCAGGGAATGTAAAAGAAAAAATTAATGACCTGTTTCAACATAACTTAACTGAAACCGAAAGGAATGAATTTGCAACATTAATTTATTACCCAGAGGAAAAACTGAAGTTAATAAAAAGTCATTTTGGTAATGAACTAGAATTAAACCAATGGTATACAGAAATCATTGAGCGAATGATTAAGCTCATTTCTTATGCCTCCTCCAAATACACACGCTCTAAGTTACGTAAAGCTTTGCCGAAACAGTTTGTGTATATAATTGAAGAGTTACTCTACAAAAAAGATGATTCCACAAATAAGGATGATTATTATTCAAAAATTGTCCAGCAGATTATCTCCTTAGCACAGGCTGATAAACTGATCATAGGTCTTGCCTATACGACACAGAGATTAGTTGTCGACCATCTTCATGTAGTAGGGGATATTTACGACCGTGGACCCGAGCCCGATAAAATTATGGAAACACTGATCGATTACCATTCGGTTGATATTCAATGGGGAAACCATGATGTCCTATGGCTGGGTGCCTTTGCTGGATCAAAGGTATGTCTGGCTAATATTATTCGTATTTGTGCGAGATACGACAATTTGGATATTATTGAAGACGTATATGGAATCAATCTAAGACCATTACTTAATCTAGCGGAAAAGTACTATGAAGACAATCCGGTTTTTAGACCTAAGGTCCATTCCGATAAAAAACTATCTAATCATGAACAACTGCAAATTACGAAAATTCATCAAGCGATCGCCATGATTCAATTCAAACTGGAAATCCCGATCATTAAGAGGCGCCCGTACTTTAATATGTCAGAAAGACTTTTACTTGAGAAAATTGATTATGAAAAGAACGAAATAACGATACATGGGAAAACCTACCCTCTAGTAAATAGTTGCTTTACAACGATTAATCCAATGCAGCCCGATCAATTACTAGATGAGGAAGAACAAGTCATAGAAAAATTGTTATTTTCCGTGCAGCATTCCGAAAAGCTGGCTAGACATATGAAATTCCTAATGAAAAAGGGCAGCCTTTATTTGAAATATAACGGTAACTTGTTAATTCATGGTTGCATTCCTTTAGATGAAGAAGGAAATATGGAAAAAATGACGATTGAGAATAAAACGTATGCAGGCCGTGAATTACTTGATACGTTTGAATATAATTTACGACATGCTTTTGAACATCCGGAAAAGACAGAAGACCTTGCAACTGATATGGTTTGGTATTTATGGAACGGAGAATACTCATCCCTCTTTGGAAAAAGAGAAATGACCACCTTTGAAAGGTACTTTATTCAGGATAAGGAAACGCACAAGGAGAGAAAGAACCCTTATTATTACTTACGTGAGAATGAAGAACTTTGCAAAAAACTCCTTGCTGAATTTGATCTCGACCCTGAGCAGGGTCATATTATCAACGGCCATACACCAGTGAAAGAAATTGAGGGAGAGAATCCCATCAAAGCGAATGGAAGAATGATTGTTATCGATGGTGGGTTCTCAAAACCCTATCAATCTGTAACAGGTATAGCAGGATACACGTTACTATATAATTCCTACGGTATGCAATTGGTTGCTCATAAACATTTTCATTCAAAAGAAGATGTATTAAGTGACGCAACGGATGTATTATCTGTCAAAAGATTAGTGGATAAAGAACTAGTGAGAAAAAAGGTAAGAGAAACGAATATAGGGAAAGAACTATTACAGGAAATTTCAATTTTGAATAGTTTGAGGGAATATCGGTATATGAATTAGAGCGGATTGTAGGTTTTCCCCATTCTTTTTGTATAAAATAAGAATAGAAAATAAACTTGAAAAGGTGAGAACATGAGTCAATTATCCGAGTTGTTATCCAATCAACATAATCAAAATGTCGAGGAATTAAAAGAATTGCTCCGGATTCCAAGCATCAGTTCCTTATCCGAGCATAAAGAGGACATTCAAAAAGCAGCTTCATGGATTGCCAATAAATTAGAAAGCATTGGAATGGAACATGTTGAAATCGTCCAGACAAAAGGGCATCCGATTATCTATGCGGACTGGCTTCATCAGGAAAACGCCCCAACGGTCTTAGTGTACGGCCATTATGATGTACAGCCCGTTGACCCCATTCATTTATGGGAAACGCCTCCGTTTGAACCAACGATCCGTGATGAAAAGATCTATGCCAGAGGGGCAACCGACGACAAAGGGCAGACGTTCTTACATATCAAAGCAGTGGAAACACTATTGAAATTAGAAGGGAAATTACCGGTAAACGTAAAATTCTGCATCGAGGGAGAAGAAGAAATCGGAAGTCCTCATCTTCCGCCATACTTATCCGAGAATAAAGAAAAATTATCCTGTGATGTGGTCGTGATTTCCGATTCTGATATGTGGGACAGAGGCGTCCCTGCCATTACTTATTCATTAAGAGGTCTGTGTGCATTAGAAGTTTCCCTTAAAACCGCAAATTCTGATTTACACTCGGGCATGTTCGGCGGAGGAGTTCAAAACGCCAACCATCTATTGGTACAGCTGCTTTCAACTCTTCATGATTCAAATGGTAAAGTAAATGTTGACCATTTTTATGATGAAGTAGTGGAATTAACCGCATTTGAAAAGGAACAAATTAAAGCACTGGGCTTCGATGAAGAAAAGTTAAAAAAATCGTTAGCATTAACTGATTTAACAGGAGGGGAAAACAATTATCCTTACCCTGAGAGAATCAGTTCCAGGCCAACATTAGAAATAAACGGATTATGGGGCGGATTTCAGGGAGAAGGAACAAAAACGGTCATCCCGAACGAAGCTCATGCCAAAATCACCTGCCGTCTAGTTCACAATCAAAACCCTGAAAAAATTCAGGAATTAATCAAAAAGCATCTTGAGGAACATGCACCAAAGGGATGTACGGTGAAAGTGTCTCTTGGCGATACGGGGAATCCATTTTTAACGCCAATCGACAGTCCGATGATCCAAAAAGCAGCTGAAGCGTATGAAACCGTTTATGGGAAATCGCCGGTTTATAAAAGAGAAGGTGGTTCGATTCCTATTGTATCGGATTTCAACCAATCCCTATATGCACCTGTTGTTTTAATGGGATTCGGTCTGCCAGATGAAAATCTTCATGCTCCAAACGAACACTTTAACTTAGAAAACTTTGATAAAGGAATCTTAACGATTTGTTCCTTTTTAGAACTTCTAAATAAGTAAAATGGTGCCTGACACCACCTTCAGTGGTGTCAGGCACTTTTATTAGATTCAGGTGTTTGAATTTAAAGCTGAGTGTGTAGTATCGTATACACGAGGAGTGATAGTATGAACGAAACCATTCAATTATTAAGAAATCATCGCTCAGTTAGGGACTTCGACACTGAAAAAGAGGTGAGCGAAGCCCAGATCCAAGTGATTATTGAGGCGGCTTTGGCTGGTCCCAATTGGATTAATGGTCAGCAAGTGAGCGTAATCGAAGTTAGGGAGCCTGAAAGGAAAGCAGCATTGGCGAAAGCGGCAGGCAACCAAAGGTGGATTGAGGAAGCTCCAGTATTTCTAGTGTTTTGCATGGATTTTTATCGGGCGAAGCTGGCAGCTGAAAAAAATGGTACGGAGTTTAAAATTGTCGAGGACTTAGAAGCCATTATTATCGGTTCAACAGATGTAGGGATCGCTCTAGGTAGTGCGGTGATAGCCGCTAAATCGATGGGACTCGGGATTGTTCCAATCGGAGGGTTACGGAGAAATCCCCAAACCTTTGTTGATCTATTGAATCTTCCGGAATATGTTTTCCCAATCTCAGGTCTGGTCGTCGGATATCCACGATCCGTCCCCGCTCAAAAACCAAGGCTACCAATTAAGGCAACCCTTCAGAAAGAACAGTATGATTCGAAAATGCAAAAGGAAATTATTGACCAATATGATCAAACGATATCATCCTATATGTCTGAACGGACCAGCGGACAAGATACCAGCGACTGGTCCAGTAAGGTCGCTCAATTTTATGATAGAGGTTTTGACCAATATGGAAAAAATTCCAGTCCTACGGTAAAAAATCAGAGGTTCCGATATAAGTAAAAAATTCATATATCTGACTCAAAATAAGAGCAACGGACAAGTTGCTCTTTTATTTATAAATTTTAGGATGTAATAGTAAACGTGTTTGGAACTCAGCGTTGTTACAGGTACATCGGGCAGTCGAATCAATTTCGATGATATTGTGATCTGCAATTAGTTCAGATGTCAACCATCACAACTATGGTGTAATTGCCTTAGAGAAAAAGGGGTATCTTTAAATCTAAATTGAAGTGACCCCGTAAAGTTAGACAGGTTATTCGTTAGGCAGCTTGTTGGGCATGAGCTCGGTATTGTACCGGGCTCATGCCTTTTAATTTTGCCTTAATTCGTTTGTGATCATAGTATTCTATATATTTTTCTAGTTCTTGTTTAAAATGTTCCACACTTTTAAATTCTTTTAGATAAAGAAATTTCGATTTCATAATTCCAAAGAAATTTTCCATAACAGCGTTATCGTAACAGTTCCCTTTGCGAGACATACTTTGCGTCCCATGTCCACTGATGGCTTTACGGTATTTTTTCATTTGATAGTGCCACCCTTGATCAGAATGGATAAGAAGTGAATCCTCGTTTGTTAAACGTTCAAAAGCTTGATCTAACATTGTTGAAACCAGTGAATAGGTGGGGCGTGTACCGATTGTATAATTGATGATCTCGCCATTAAATAAATCCAACATAGGAGATAAATATAACTTTTCTCCAAATAATTTAAACTCCGTAATATTCGTAACCCATTTCTCATTTGGTCTGTCTGCTTGAAAGTTTCGGTCTAAAATATTTGGAGCAGTCTTCCCAACTGTTCCTTTGTAAGAGCGATATTTTTTCATACGAACATGTGATTTCAATCCTAGTTCATTCATGATACGCTGTATTTTTTTGTGGTTTACTTCGTGTCCACGATTTCTAAGTTCATCACGAATACGGCGGTAACCATAACGGCCTTCATGTTCGTCATAAATTGCTTGAATCAATTTTTTTAGCTCTGCATCTGGATCAGGACGACCAAAATTTTTAACCCAATAATAATAGGTGCTTCGCGGAATGTCTGCGAGCTGTAGAAGTGATTTCACCGGAAATTCATGCCTTAATTCATAGACTACTTGAGCTTTGTCTTGTTTGGTGATTTTTCCTTGTTTTGAACTAAGGCATTCAACTTTTTTAAATAGGCATTTTCCATCCGTAAACGTTCTAATTCCAGTTGTAATGCTTCAACTGAACCTTCTGCAGGTGCTTGTTTTTTTGATGTTTCTTGTTTCTCATTTTTCATAGATGGACGCCCCTTTTCTTTAGTTCAAGGGCGTCTATTCCATGCGTTTCAAATTGCTTTTTCCATGGAATAGTGTAGAAGGTGCTGGAATGTTAAATATTGCAGCTGTTTCTCTGATAGACGTTCCTTGTTCCTTCATAAAATTAGTACGTCTAGTTTATACTGCAAAGTATATTGGGGTGCAGTTCATTCAATTATTGAGTCCTGGATTTTTTATTTTAGCTATTTGCCTCCTGTATTTTATACACCTGAATCAATTGAGCGAAAATTATTTGTTGTAATAGTGAAAAAATTTTAATTGACAAGATTTTCCCTATGCATTAAATTATTTCCCAAATGAAAGATTTTTATATTTGTCCATAAAATATAGTCGAATGGGAAATTAGGGATAAATGAATGAATAAATACAATCAAAAAAAGCCGTTGAAAATTGGAGGATTATGGTGAAAATCAAAATTACTGATTTAAAAAAACAGTTAAAGGAATATGAAAAAAAAGAATTGATTGAGCTGGTTGTCGAAATGTTTAAGGCAAACAAAGATGTTCAAAACTTCTTATCTAGTAAGTTTCTAGGGAACGAAGCGATTGAAGTTCTATTTCAACAGGCTAGAAAGAAAATACAGAATGAATTTTTTCCTGAGAAAGGACATGGGAAGCTTCGATTAGCAGAAGCTAAGAAAGAGATTACTGCTTTTAAAAAGGCGACAAATGATGAGAAACGAACCGTTGACCTGATGCTTTTCTATGTGGAACAAGGTGTTGATTTTACCTGTTCCTATGGTGATATTGATGCAAATTTTTATTCTAGTATGGTAAAAATGTTTGACCAGGTAGCAATGGAATGTGATCAGAATGAAGAATTTTACCGAGAATTTTCTACCAGACTAAGTAAAGTTGTATCAATGGCAGATGGTACTGGATGGGGGTTTTATGAAGCGTTTGTGGAATGCTACTATACGATTGAATGGGTTCATGAAGAAGATGAATAGGGTATAATCTATGATTACATAATAAAAAAAGATATGAACTTAAAGAAGTTCGTTTGTTCATGAAAAGGATAAAAGTGGAATATGGATGTATCGATTTAAGGGAGAATATAAAATTGATATTATCTTTAGGATTAATAAAAGGAAAGTGAAATATCGTTTAAACAGAGGAGGAAATTAAAATTAATAACTACGAACAATTAATAGAAAAACTTCAGCAGTTTGGAGTTGTTGACGAGTATCTGCCAACAATCGATCAACCAAAAGTAACCTTAGAAAGGGATGTTAAAGTTTTTAATAATGATTTTAACATTTTACAGTTAAGTTTACTGTACTCGATGATTTCAGTTGAAGAATGGAAGGATCAGCAGAATTTTTACATCATTTGGAAAAATTCTGACATGAAATCGAATCTGAAGCGGTTTGTCCTTTATTATAATCAGAAAAAAGGAATCCTTCGAAGAAAGTATGTGTATAGAAACGGTATTGAGTCAAGAAAAGAGGAAAAACGCCCGGTCCCTAAGGAGCAACTTGTTTATGAAGCAAGTAAGGGATTGCTTTCTATCATATTAGATGGCTTCAAACAAATCGAGTAAAGGGATTTTTATTTTTTATGTTGGGGGATACCCCAAAAATGTCTTTTACAGAATCTATTTTTAGGATAATCGATGCGAAATGACTTCATCGATTACTTTCGTGAAGACAGGCTCAAAAACCTGGTGCGGCAGCTTCTGAAAGGCCTCATTCGTTCAACGAGAAAATGAATGATCCATACCTATACATTTATATAAATTAAGTCGGGGAGCTTGATAAGCAGGAGGACCAAGAAAAAGTAAATTAGTTTCTGAAGTAGAGTATATATTCAGGGAATTCCCGAACGGTACGATGTGGTTGTTAGTTTTTTCAGCTTCTATCGCCTTTAATATGGAAGGTTGGTTTGTAGGTATCCCAAATTTACTAATGTTGGTTTTATTATTTATATTATTTACTATGAAAAAAATAAGAAGCTGTCCCAAACGGTCGTTGAGTGACTACTTTTTTTGGTCAGCTTCTTGTTTTAGGTAAAGGAAAGCATTAAACTATTTATTTGTTTCGGCCATTTTTTTAATGGACGAACGCATATAATGATTAACCTGCTACTTTATTCGCTTTCTGCTCTCTAACCATATTCTTGCTCTTTTTCACAGAGATTTTATTTATGGAAAGCGTAATGAGAAATGAACATATTAAACTTCCAGCCATTGCGATGATAAAGCCTGTCATATTATTGGATAAAAGTGGTGCCATAAATGATGGAACATAGGCCGTTCCACGAACATCAAAAAGTCCAACAAGTAATCCTCCTAATCCGGATGAGAGGATTACTCCAGCAAAGATATATTTGTTGGAAAACATAAATGGATAAGCGGCTTCTACAAAGGTACCAAAGCCCATATTAATGGCAAAACCAGGTGCAGCCACTGCTGCTTCACCTTTATCTCGAGGTGAAACAATATTGGCAAGGAGTTTTGGGTGAACCTCACTCCAGGAAAGATAGATCGGGTGATCAGCAATTTTTTAGAAAATGCTCTTAAGTATGGAGCAAGTGGAAATTGGATCAGGGTTCATGTGTTTCCTAAAAATAATTGGGTTCGTGTGGAAGTAGCTGATCGTGGATCTGGTATACCTCCTGAAGAAAGAGAACGGGTATTTGATCGATTCTATCGTTCCGATACCGCGAGAACAAGTCGAATGGGCGGGAGTGGTCTAGGATTATCCATTGCACGTGAAATCATTCTCCGACACAATGGGAGAATCGGTATAGAAAGTCCTGAAGAAGGATATACACGCTTTTGGTTTGAATTACCTGTAAATTACTTTCCCATAAATGATATTGTTTACTATAAGATTCTTTTGTGAGGCTAAGCCTTGAAGTATTTCTAGACATGGGAGGAAATAAAGGTTCTTCAAGTGGGGAATTTTACGCAAGCAAGAATATTTATATTCCAGAGGTAGCTTACCAATACATAAAGAGCATTAAACGAGCAAAAAGGTTATAGAACAACGATGATTGAAAAAGCGGTAGTTAACGGAACCATGGACATTATAGAACAAGATAAAGAAATTGAAAAAGGACCGATACCCGAAATAGATGATGTATTTTGGTAAGCGCCCTTCAATTTTGAAGGGCTTTTACGCTTTCATTGAAACGTAGGAAGGGAGCCACAGCAGGCCAGCATTCGTTAAATTTCTATATTTAACATTGCATGATACGGGTTCAATAAAGACAAGCCTTTCATTCTCATCCTTTGACGTTTGATATATTCTCATTTTTTCTTCTTGCGGAACGCCAAGCTCCATTATCCCCGCATAACGTCCGTCCGCATATGATAAAAGCCAACCAAATTCGTCTTTCCGGTACCCGTTCACAATTACATTTGCATATTGGTAGTTAATCACTTTGAGCCAGGAGTGTGATCGCTTCCCAATTTCATAAGTGCTATCCTTCTTCTTTAGGACAATTCCTTCAAGGTTTTGCTCCTTGATTAGTTCAAAGAGGGGGATGCCGTTGCCATCGATGCTCATTACTTTCGATATAATGGGAGTATTAACTGGTATGAGGGCATCGAGGATTTCTTTTCTCCTATAAAAAAGTGGTAGCTGGGTTACTTTCTCACCCTTATAGTACAATACGTCAAATACAACGAAAGACACTGGATCATGCATCGCAAGGAGTTTCACTTTTCAGAATTAAAAACGGAAAATCTACTCTATTTTTATGTCGCATTTGACACATATTGCATAATAAGAGCTAACCTATTGGGGCAACATTATAATTAGCTGGAAATAGGTATATAGGGAGTTTTTTTTACCATATGAACGATTCAAATTTTCATGTTTTAACATTCCATATTAAGAGCCGTACTATGGGGATAATTAAAGTTAAGATGACAGTGAGGGACTTATCAGCATTAGAGAAAACTTTTGAAGCTGTTAAAATAAATCTCAGTTTAACTAATGCTGACGGAAGCACAATTAACCTTCCGATTTTGCCGAAAATCAAAGATGACAAAGGTAATGTTTATTGCGAACTTGACGAAGAAGGGGAGCGAATTTTAAAAGAATATGTTGGATTGCAGGACTGATTTTTAAAACGGTGAATTTCCTGAATTAAAGAAGGAATGAAAATCGCAGAACGTTGCATCAGCTTCAGGAGATGCATTACTCGGAGTTGGTTTATTAGTCGGTAATACTGTACGCATTGTCATAGACGCGACTGTTACTGCACCGATATCCATTGGGTATGCAACAAACTCTTGAAGATATCTTGGTGAAATAATTATTCGTGACATCGTACTTTAAATCGAACTTGAAAAAAAGAAATGGTTGAAGCCTCTTCTCGTGAGAAGGGCTTTTTCTTATTTGAAAACTCGAAGGTGCAATCCAAGTACTATACTCTTTTTTCGCTTAAATCGAAATGCTTCATAAGCCATTAATTGTAGTCTCTATCCAAGAACATTTGGTAGATGTAGATAATTATGGCATATGTAATAGATGTAAAGAATATGTGTTTGGGTTTAAAGTTGATTAGTTTATACACCTTTAATTTTTGAAATATCCAGTTCATAGGGTAGGAAAGAAAGGCATCCAGAAATATATTTAACAATAAATACAACCACAACTTACCGTATGTCAATCTGAATATCCAGATTGTGCCAACTAAACAAGGACCTAGGATAAAACTTAAATCGTTAAAGATTTTAGTGGTTATGCCACCTTTAACTCTCCACCATTTATACGGGATAGCTAAAAAGCTCTCGATTAATACAAGTAACGAAGCAAGTATTGCAACTGGAGAATACCTTCTAAAAGCTGTTTTTGGAAGGAAGAGAGAGGAACATCAGGAAATAACTAACAACCCGATTCTAATAAACATTGGAGACACAAAAAGACTCCCCCTTTCAAGTTTTTAATATTATGCGGGTTAGTTATAGAAGTTATTTTGTGGACATTTACATCAATAGGCGTTAATAGAATACCCAATTTACAGATTAATTTTGGGTAAAATGACACTTTCTTTTAATAATATTGGACTTATTTATTGGAAATTCACTTATAGTATTACAATAAGGTATTAAGGCCAATTGTTTGTTTCAAAATAGACCCCGTTAACGATACCGTAACCTATATACCTAATAACTGCCCCTTGCAAAGGAAAAGAAATTAAACATTACCGTATTTATATCATTGGAGTAATCAGGAGAGGATGAGTACAGTGGATTCACAAAATAAACCCATGAGCTATGATGCCTCAATAGCCCGTCTCCAATTTTACAAGGAGAATTCTTTTAAATTACGGAAAAAACTCATTTTGGCAGAAGAAATGATTGAACGTCTGCAAACCGATTTAAAAATTGTATCTCAAGAAAAAGAACTAGCAATTCAACAGCTAAAAGAGGATAGGCAGGAATCTGAGTTTAGGGACTTAAATCATAAAGAAGTCGAGATAAAAATTGGTGAATATGAAGAAGTACTGAAGAAGATGCGGGTTGAACTGGATAAGAAGGAGAAACAAATAGAATCTTTTCATCAAGAAAATACTAAGGTTATAGAAAGGCTTAACCTTCAACAACATGAAATAAATGAAAAAGATAAACAAATCGAGGATCTTGTTCAAAAAATATCAACCCCCATTCCTTCTTTGCCGCCATTTGTGAACGATAACAGTCCGAAACAGAATGGTGTGAAAAAAAGTAATAGTATAGCATATTTTGATTATTCTATAATTTTTTACGGGAATAAAACCAGCTTATTAAAAGGGACATTTTGTATAGAAAATAGAAGTTCTCAGCCTTTGGAAGATCCCTATGTTTGCTTTCGTTTTACCCCAAAGGGTACTGCAAACATTACAGGGAAAAATTTAGTTCATAAAAAAATGCCAAGTACTTTAGAGAACCTAACAGATACTCAATGGCAATTTGTTAAGAATCATGGGTCCAAAAGTTCAAAAGAGAAAGGGGAAGTTTGGTTTTATCCAATCAATCAAAAGAAAGTGATGCCTGAAGAATCTCTTTCAATAAAAGATTTCCGGATCCTACTCAATAAGGATCTCCATGACTGGATAACAATTGAGGGATTTGTTTTTTTTAATAAAAAACAGATTAAAATTAAAGCTGAAAACCGAGTTGTTGTCCAGTTTAAGCCATACTGTAAAAAGTGCATTGAGAAAAATTTATCGAATAAACCAATTTAATATCATTTAAATATTTAATTTTGAAAGTTTTGGTTAAAACCCTAGGATTTGACTTGTATAATTCGCTAATAAATTTTACAAAAAAACAATGAATACATGCACTTTATGATGTTAATTTAATCACAAAAAATGATGCAAATCAAACCTATAGTGTTCCTTTATTAAAGTGAACGTTGAACAGGAGTTGAATGACATCATGAAGACGATTGTGTTTATCGAAACCTATAAATCAGGCTCGAGCAGGGAAGCGATAAAAGCTGCTGAACGTCTTGGGTATTTGACGGTACTATTTACAACAAATAAGAAGTATTTGGCACAACGAACTGAATTCCCGGATGCCCATAATGTTTACTTGATTGACCGTATAGACGTCCGATTGGTAAGAAAAAAGATTCATTTCCTTACAAAGCAAGGCAAACAAATCATGGCTGTACTAAGTTTCATTGATCCGTTTGTTCAAATTGCGGCTCAATTATCGCAAGAGTTTGGCAACAACCATCTAGATAAACATGCTATTTCTAAAATGGAAGATAAAATTATAACACGAAAAACCTTGGAGGGACAATCCATTTCCCCTTTTTATATCGTGTTTGATCCAAAAAAGGATAAATTTAAAAATTTAATAACAAAGCATGTAAAAGAATTTCCGATAATTGTAAAATCCCCCGTATCCACAGGCTCCAAGGATGTATTATATGTAGAAAATCAACAACAACTAAAATCAGCCATCCAAACCCTTATAAAAAAATATCCTAATGAACTAGTTCTGATTGAAGAATATTTGCATGGTCCCCAGTATCTGCTAGAAGTTTTAGTACAAAATGGTGAAATTCATTTGGTAGCGGTAATTCAACAGGAAATTAACAAACAAGATCGTTTTATTGTGACCGGGTATGGGTTATTAGCTGAAATCGATGAAGAAACAAAACATTCTCTTGTTCAAGTTGTTAATACTGTTGTAAAGGTTTTTAACATAAATAACGGTACCTTTCATTTGGAATTAAGAAATGTAAATGGAAAGTGGAAATTAATTGAGATCAATCCAAGGATTTCAGGAGGAGTAATGAACCGCTTAATTGAAGTAGGATTTGGTATCAACTTAGTTCAAGAAACGATTAAATTGTATACAGGTCATAAAGCTTTACTTGATAAGCCTTATCAAAAGTATGCTTATGCTCATTATATTACAGTTAATTCAACAGGAAAGTTAAAAAAAGTAACAGGGAAGCAACGTGCATTACGTCATGAAGGAGTAGATGAGGTCTATATTAAACCACGCAAAGGCAAATTTCTAACTCCCCCCTTGTCAATGGGCCATCGTTACGGCTACGTACTGGCTTCAGCAGACACACTTTCTGAGGCTGCAGATATTGCCAAAAATGCTGCAAAAGAAATCCAATTCCATTTGTCCGATTTAAACTAAAGGGAGGTCAATTGATTTTGATAACGATTGGGATGCTTTCTCACCGAAAAGATCCAAGAACGGTGTTTAAATCTTATGCATATGCAGCAGCCGCTAAAATGGAAGGTGTTGATTTTTATTTTTTTTCGCCTGGATCTGTCAATTTTAATGATCGAAGGATTCTAGCCTGGGTTTATGAAGACGGACAGTGGATGCAAAAAAGTAGACCGTTTCCTGATGTCATTTATAACTCTAGTTCTCCTGGGACGGAAAGGCAGGAAGAAATTGTTGACAGATTACACGAAATGATTCCTTTCACAAGCTATTCGATTGGAGATAAAATGCATGTCCATAAAAAAATAAAGGAAGGAAAACTATTTGCCCATTATTTAATTCCTTCTACTGAAATTTTGAAATATCAAGATGTATTTAAGTTTCTTCACCGGCATAAAAAGATTGTCTTAAAACCTCTTTACGGTCATAAAGGACAAAACATTTTTTTTGTATGGAGAAATAAAGAAAACTTTATTGTTCAACAAGACAAGACGAGAGTAAAGATGAATAAAACAAAATTTAAGGTTTTCGCCGAAAAGGTAGCCAAAAAAGAAAGTTATCTTGCGCAAGCGTTTATAAAATCTACAACGAAAAAGGGGTTAGCAACTCACTTCCGTTTACATGTTCAAAAAAATGAGGAGGGGAAATGGGCATTAACAACCATTTATCCTTGTATAGCAAGTGAAGGATTTACCGCTAACTTAAGCAATGGTGGATATACAACAATGTTTGAAATTTTTTTAAAAAAGGAGTTTGGTGGTGAATATTACAATATTAAAAGATATATGGAACACTTTGCGGTCGTTTTTTCTGAACACTTTGATCGTTTATATGACGGTTCCCTTGATGAATTAGGAATTGATATCGGTCTAGATTCAATTCATAGAATTTGGATATATGAGGTAAATTGGAGACCAGGTACTCCCGCAACGTTTGCTCTAGAGTTAGATGTTGTGAAGCGAATGATTCGTTACGCCCGCTTTTTAGCTGAAAAAAATTGTGCCACTGGCTGAATATAAAAGGAGTAACCGGTGGCGGTGGTGATGTTGAAACGGGCTTTCTAACGTATGGATTTATATATGATTATTCAAATATAGTATTTAGAGAACGATTAATATCAATTATACAGTATAATATTATTTTTGAATTGGATATTTTTATAAATAGTGTTTTATTAAACTTCTGGGAAAGTTCATTCTTAAGGAGGATGTAATATCTTCTTCAAAGAAAGAGGGCTTTGATTAAAGTTAACGATCTTCAAGAATCGGGAGCTATTGTTTAATAAGCGTCTCTTTTCTTCTTCAACTATAGGGCGCTTTTCTTCAATAAGGTCCCCTATTTTTCACTAATCCCTAAGTCTATTAAAACGCCAAAAATCCCTACTTTTATATTAAAAGTAGGGATTTTTCTTTGTATTCAATTATGAGATTTTAAATTAAAGCACTACACTACATTGAAGAAGGATTGTCTGCTGAAGAGGAAAAAGCCCCACTCAGTTGAGAAGGGCTTTATACATTATTATATCTAAATTTGTCCTCTGGTGTCCTCCTATTTGTCCTCCAATGTTTTATATCACATCCCCTTTTAATTTCCCAATGAATCTCGTTGCTCATAAAGTGGGCCCTGCCATTGCAGCAGGGAATACAATTGTATTAAAGCCAGCATCTCAAACTCCCCTTTCTTCGTTGTTCATTGCGGAGTTATTGCAAGAAGCCGGTTTGCCAAAAGGGGCATTGAATGTGGTAACAGGTGCTGGAAGAGTTGTGGGAGATAAGCTGGTGACTGATTCAAGAGTAAGTATGATTACGTTTACAGGCAGTCCGAGTGTTGGAATTGGAATTCGCAATAAGGCTGGTTTAAAACGTGTCACATTGGAACTAGGATCAAATGCCGCTGTCATTATCGATAGAAATGTAGATATTGATAAAATCATTTCTCGATGTGTAACAGGTGCCTTTTCCAATCAAGGGCAAGTATGTATCTCACTACAAAGGATCTATGCACACGAAGATGTTTACGATTCATTTGTTGAAAGATTTGTAGAAGCAACGAAGAAATTAAAATTAGGTGACCCACTTAATCCTGAAACAGATGTTTCTGCAGTGATTTCACCTAGTGATGTAAAGAGAACACTTCTTTGGATTGATGAGGCAAAACAAGCAGGAGCAACGATTACGATAGGAGGGATTGCTGAAGGTAATATTGTCCACCCGACTGCGATTTTAAATGCTGATCGCCAATTAAAGGTTTCTTGTCAGGAAGTTTTTGCACCAATTGTGTTAATTAATAAAGTTAAGTCTGTAGATGAGGCGATTACATTAGTAAATGACTCTAATTATGGTCTACAGGCAGGAATCTATACAAATGATGTCCATACAGCGCTGGATGCAACAGAGAAGTTGCATGTTGGCGGTGTCATGATCAATGACGTTCCTACTTTCAGGGTAGATAACATGCCTTATGGCGGGGTAAAGGAAAGTGGAACAGGACGTGAAGGATTAAAATATGCAGTTGAAGAAATGACTGAAATGAAGTTGGTTGTTTGGAATCGCAATTAGGGAGTGGAAAGTAATGCCTTACTATGCAGCGATTTTGCATATGCTGGATAAAGAAAAAAATCTGCAAGTGCGTTCGCGACATATTGAGTATTTAGACAAGCTTGATCAAAATGGAAAGATTTTTGCAAGAGGGCCTTTTTCGGATGACTCTGGCGGTCTAGTGGTATATATAGCAGATTCATATGAAGAAGCGCTCACATTAGCAGAAAATGACCCACATGTCTTATGTGAATCACGAAGGTTAGAGCTTAAAGAATGGAAGGTTGTGTAATGATACTCGTAGAAGCCCCTCAAAAAATTCAAGTTATATGTGTGGAATGTAAACTGTGCCTTACGGGTAAGATGGCAGGCGAATTTATTTCATACAAGCATAACTAGGGGAAGACTTTTAATTAAAGGGACTGGAAACGGTCTCTTTTTGCTTATATCGGTACTGGTGAAAAGCTATTTAAAAGAGATAATACTATGAATTCAAGTAAGAAATTGATGAACTTAATGGGAATCTTTCGTTGCGCAATCCTTGATGATTATCAAAATGTTGCTACTTCCATCGTGGATTGGTCATCTATCTCAGAAAAAGTAGAAGTACATACATTTAGTAAATATTATGATAATGAGGATGATCTTGTCAATGTTATCAAAGATTATGAAATTCTAGTAATTATACGTGAACGAACTGCATTTCCTGCCTCTGTTCTATCACGATTACCAACCTTGAAACTGCTTATTACAACAGGTATGAGAAACTCTTCCATCGATCTTTATGCGGCTTCGTCAGGTATCGTCGTTTGTGGAACTGAAAGTTATCCAGAGCCTCCAACCGAGCTTACCTGGGCATTACTCTTGGGATTGGCCAAAAATATTGTATCCGAGCATAATGCCATTCAAACGAATGGACCTTGGCAAAGTTCAGTCGGTATAGATTTATATGGAAAAAAGTTAGGTCTCCTGGGTCAGGGTAAGATTGGCAGCCGGGTAGCACGTATTGGGCAGGCCTTTGGAATGGAAGTAGTAGCATGGAGCCAGAATCTTACGCAAGCAAGGGCTGATGAGGCAGGTGTTCGTTTAGCATCATCAAAAGAGGAACTTTTAGAAACAAGTGACTTTGTTTCGATTCATCTTGTACTTAGTGATCGCACTAAACACTTGCTAGGTAGTGAAGAGTTTAAAAGGATGAAGTTATCTTCGTATTTAATTAATACATCGCGTGCTGCAATTGTTGACCCAAATGCACTTATAGAGGCTTTAAAGAACGGTTGGAGCAGGGGCAGCCATCGATGTATTTGAGAAGGAGCCTTTATCACAGAAAGACGTATTCCGCTCACTCCCCAATGTACTGACGACACCGCATCTCGGATATGTCTCCCAAAGAAACTATCAAACATTCTATCGACAGGCATTAGAAGACATTCAAGCATTTCTATTGGGTGAGCCAATTAGAAAGATAAACTAAGATTTTTTTAAAAATTGGGATGTGACAATATGAGCACGGAATTACTAGTAGAAACAAAGTTTTATCTAGAAGGAAAGGTAGTCCATGGCGAGGGTAGAGGAAGGAAATTAGGGTTTCCGACTGCAAATATTGATTTTTCAGCCCCATCGTTAGAAACCGGGGTATATGGCGTTCAAATAAAATTAAACGATTGCGACTATTACGGTGTTATGAATATCGGGGTAAAACCAACATTTCATAAAGTTTATGAGAAAAGCATCGAAGTTTATATAATTGATTTTGATCAAATAATATATGGGGCATTTGTTCAAGTGGAGGCCCTTTTTAAAATTAGAAATGAACAAAAGTTCAATAATATTCAAGAACTCCAAGCCCAAATTAAGATAGATATCGAAACTGCTACAAGTCTACTAATGCCCGTTTCTAAATTAATGAATTAAGAAATAAGAATAAAAAATTTTATTGTAAATTGGTGATTTGAAAGTACTGAGTGAGGTGATGAACATAAAATTCTACGTCCGAAAAACTTTGTTTACAGCACAAAATATATAAGTTTTAACTTTTAGAGAATTACAGTCTTTTTAGCGATTGAAAGTTCAATATGATGAAAGAGGTAATTATGGTGACATTAAAAGAAGAATCCCTGAAAATTCATAAAATAAATCAAGGAAAACTTGGTATTTATTCGAAAGTAGACGTACGTAATACGAAAGAATTGAACTCTGACGACTCTTTTCCGCAGCAGGATGTCACATACCGCTTGGAAAAATTTCAATAGAGGATAAAGTTATCGTATTTAGTGGCAGTATTTCCTCAGAGATATTATTAAAGGTAGCTAAAATTAAATGTGGTATTGTTCTTTCAAAATCTGCACCAACTGAACTGGCTTTGCGCTTAGCAGAAGACTTGGTATTACCGCTGTTGGCTTTATCCATAACAAAGCATTAAATATATATACAAATCCAGAACGTATTATTACGCCTGGATTAGCTAAATAACTGATGCCGCTCTGTTCTTACAAAGCGGTATTTTAGGGTTCTTGTTTCTTTTTCCATGACGGATCACCATAATCGTGAAATTTTTGATTCAGCTTATAGAATGCCATAGGAAGTAATACGGATACTACAGTAGAAAAGATGATAAGGTTGGAGGGCAATCGGCCGATTACTCTTTCCCACATCTAGCTCACCTCTTTCTATTGTTTTTCACTTTCAATTATTGCTCCAGGAGTTTGGACAATGATGTCTGCTTGAACTTTAATGGTGCTTGTGGAAAAGTAATTTTTCCCATCATCCCAGTCTTGTTTGATTCGTTTCCATGTGTTATAATCTTCCCGTTGAAGATAACCACCTAACCCAAGAGCGTCAACTCTTAAATCTTCTTGAAACGTTTTAATTGTTTTGGATACTTTTCGTTCAATTTCTTTTTCAACGGCTGTTTCCACTTTAGATAGGATTTTAGGATTCATGTAATCAAGAGAACCAAATGACTCTCCAATTTGTCCTTCTGCCTCAATTTTAATATGAAACTGAATGTTTTCCTTATTCTTTGACTCGACCTTTACACTGCTTTTTTCCCTTTTTATTTCATAAACAACTAGCTTATTCTCTACTTTTGTTTTCAAAATACCCCCTTTATAGTCACCTGTTATCAAATTTAAACCTTCAGTGATATCACCGTTAATAAAGCCGATCATTTGATTATTATGACCATGAAAGACGGCTGCCCCTGCTATGTTTATCTTTTGATTATCCATTTTTATTTTAGGAACGACAAAGCTTGTTTTATCTATTAAACGTTCATGAATGCTGCCGATTCGTTTTTCAGGAAGAATCCTTGCGTTTTTAAATGAATTTTCAGCAATTGAATCAATATGCATGACCGGAAGATTTTCAGGTGTTGGTTGAATACCCAAAATAGGACCTGCTTCCCCTTCTGCAATCATAACTTTTATTCCTCTTCGTGTTTCACTATCTCGCAGGAAAAAATCAAGGACATTACCTAATGCTTTTGGTATTTTAGCGACATTTTCTGATACGATAATGGTTTGCAAATGTTCATTGAATGGTGTTCGACTCGTTTCTTCTGCTAAATGGCGCGATTGCCCCGATATAGTCTCATCCTCGATTACTAAATTATTATACGCCTTCTGTGAAGTGCCGCCTTGGCCGCCTTGGCCTGAATCTCCCTGGGATAATCCAGAGGGAACGACGAATTGATAGGTTCCTTTATAACGATATTCTCCTTCTGATTCATCTAATTTCTCATCTGTTTCCTCAGCTAAATCAATGGCTAATCCAATAATAAAGCCACGATCTTCAATTTCCACGTGATCCCAACACCCGGTAAGGAAAACAGAAAATACTCCTAATAGGGTTATGCATAACTTGAATCTACTCATTTCCCTTGATTCCCCTGACTTTCGCTAGTATTAGTAAAACTGTTGGAATCAAAACTCCCAGTCCGAAGACAGAGTAACTTAAGTACCTGCCTAGTACAGTCACCTCTATTAGATTTATGGGAAACATGGCGATTAGGTAAATAAAAGGTGTTAGAAGAAAAATAAATGTTCTTTTTTTTACTTTTTGAAAGAGGGAACTGAAGGCCATTAAACTTACATCGAGGCATAAGGATGCCGTATTAAAAATAGTCATAATCCAAATCATAAAAAATAACGATTCAATACGCCCAAAAAAGCCTCCTGGTACCTCTGCTTCTTTAGCAAGTTCAATCGTGGGATAAACGAGCGTTGCAGTTGTTTCTGCAGTGAAAACACCAATGGCCATCACATATATAAGTAGGTATAGAACTAACGGAATACCTGCACCAATCATGGCATATTTTGTCACTCCTTTCGATCTGTTCACAAATGCAACATAAAAGAGAAGAATGTCAGAACCAATAAGAGAAAAAAAACTTTCTTTGCTGCCTTTCCAATAGCCCTCCCAGCTTGTGGTGAACAAGGGAGATAGATTCTTAGGTTCAAAATTGGGGATATTCATCCCCAATACCAATAAAGCAATGAAAAGAATAATGGGAAAGAACAACAAATTTAACCGTATGACACCAACCCGAGAACCTGAAACCGCATAAACTATGACAAGTAGAAACAGTAACGCAATGATTTCTACTGGTGTCCGGGCCAATAAGTATTGTTTAGTAATGATTGCAACAAATCTTGTCTGATAGGCAGCACTTACCATATAATAAATAGCAAAGCATATGGTGATCAGTGCAGCTACAGGTTTTGAACAAATCGCAGAGGCATACGTAAAAAATGTCTGGTTCGGAAAACGTAAGGCGAGTTTTGTGCTGATCCATGTAATGAAAATGATGAAAATACCCGTTATCACTAAAGAAATCCAGCCATCAAAGAAATTCGTTGTCCCTGCCAATGTGCGTGGAATGGAAAGTACCCCTATCGCAATCGTATACGAAGCCACCATGAAGAGAATTTCTAGTTCTCTAATTTCCTCATCTCCATATTCAAAGGGCTTCACGATGAGTGTCCTCCTTTCTTCATCCCCATTCGTTTTTCATCTTCTGTTTGCAGATAGTTAGGGCGTCTTGTCAGCATAGTGATCGGGAAACGAAGAACAAGGTCTTTCCAGTCGCGGCCAAAGCTTGGGGCAAAGGGAGTTGTATAGGGGACACCCAAACTTTTTAAATTCACCAAATGGATATTAACTACAATGTAAGCCAGAATAATACCATACAATCCAAAAAGACCCGCCGCTCCCATAAAACCAAAACGGATAATTCGAAAAGCAAGTGCCGTACTATAACCGGGCATAGAAAAAGAAGAAACAGCTGTAACCGCGACTATTATGACCATAACCGGGCTCACAATCCCTGCAGAGACGGCAGCTTGACCAATAACCAGCCCCCCAACAATTCCAATCGTTTGTCCAATCGGTTTTGGCAAGCGGATCCCGGCTTCACGTAGTAATTCCATAGTCGTTTCCATTAATAATGCTTCAATAAAAACCGGAAAAGGAACCCCCTCCCTGGTCGCAGCAATGGAAAATGCTAATTTAGACGGTATCATTCCAGGATGATACGAAACGAGCGCAATGTATAAAGCGGGTAAAAAAACAGCAATAAAGGCTCCGAGATATCGCAATATACGAACTAAGGACCCCACAATCCATCGTTCATAATAGTCTTCCTGGGACTGGAGCGTATTTCCGAAAGTCATGGGTGCGATTAAAACGAAAGGTGTTCCATCTAACAAAATCGCCACTTTCCCTTGTAAAACAGCCCCCACTACTTTATCCGGTCTTTCTGTATGATCTATTTGTGGAAACGGTGATAGAAAGTTATCTTCAATCCATTGCTCGATGTAGCCTGTTTCCAGGGCGTCATCCATATCAATTGATGCCAATCTTTGATTGACTTCTTTCACAATATACGGATTCACGATTCCGTCGACATAGACGAGAACAAGGTCTTTTTTTGAACGTCTTCCTATCTTGTACGATTTGAAACGCAAATTCGGATCCCGAATAGATCTTCTAATCAGCATCGTATTGGTTCTCAGATTCTCAATGAACCCGTCTCTCGGCCCGCGAATCACTGCCTCTGTAATTGGTTCTTCAATACTTCGGTTTTCCCAACCTTTACTACCAATTGTTAATGCTTGGTCCGTACCATCTACGTAGAGTACGGTGTCTCCAGAAAGTATAGAATATAAGATTTCATCTGATGATGTGGTTCTTTTTCCTTCACCAACGGAGAGAACTTTGTTATATAATTGATCGACAAGATGAACGGCCTTGTCCGATAATTCTTTTTCACTTACTACAGATTCAATTTGAATGTTTTTTATGATTTGATCGTTGATTACCATTTTGTCGGCTAAACCATCCAGATACACGATGGCACATCGATGATGGGTATTCCCTATAGTAAATTCCCTCGTAATGAGATCACTTGGTTTATCTAACATCGCTTTTATGTTATAAAGATTTTCATCAAGATTGGAAAACAATTGAAGAGAAAAATCTTCTTGTTCTTCCTGTATTGACTGAAACGATTGTTTTCCGGTCTTTTTTAGTTTAAAAAAGGAATTTGAATCCAAATTATTATCCTTCCTTCGTCTTCAATGGATGTTTCTGCTATAATTTTTCTTTCATTAATTTTATGACTAAACCCTTCTCTAAAAAATTAATGATAGGGTTAGATACTCAAAAAGATTATTCTTTAATAGATTCTTTATGTTTTATGAAATGTAAACCCTTTCCTTTAACAAAACATAACGGATTGTTCTTTTATTCAAAAAAGGGTTTTCTTTAAATATTCATAAACTTTGGTGAACTCTCTTAATTTAAGTTATTGAGGAAGAGTACCTTTCTATAAATAGTTATCGTTTAACTTTTACGGTCGTATTTATATACCATCTGTTATAAAAACATCTTTGCCAAAAAACATAAACTTATACCCTTGTAAAGCAGTAACTGAAGAGTCAAGAAAGAAAGAAAGAAAGAAAGAAAGAAAGAATATACTATCAAGTGCGTTAACAAGGCAAATTCGTTCTCTTAACAATATCGCATAACAAGACCGCTGCATGATAAAGATGCAAGTTCATTTCATATTAGGATTTAAATAATTTGAAACAGCAGTTTATATATTAAATCGCAGTGCAGCCATGCACTTGATCAATCGAGTAAGAGGAGTTGGCGAGCCTATGATCTCTCACAACACAGTTTTGGCATACGGGGGTTCAAGTAAGTTTGACGTAGAAATTCATATCACTGATATTAACTTTTCAATCTTCGGCTGCTCTAATAGGAGCGGCTGAATATGCCCGGCATGGTTACATAAAAAGGACAGGTTCAACAAAAAAGGTGAAGTCTGGCCAAAACCAGGGTGAGATCTATCAGAGAACTCTTTGAATTGGTCGGGGATCGTACAAAACCGTCGGGCAGTAACAGTGGAGATTTATTTTCTTCGTTACGTTACCTATTAAGTAATTGAAGCAGAAAAGCAGATATATTAATTAACGGTGAAACCAAAACGAAGGGCTATGTATTTACGAGTTCTTACGATGTCAAAGGCTATAAAAATGTGAACATAACGGATGGGAAACTTGACCTCACTGTTCGCAGGGTAGCTGGTTCACCTGATCCTCAAATCAGCTGGATTATGATTGTGGAAGAAGATACAACATCTCCTGTAATCACAGTAACTGGTAATAAGGAAAGTTATTCTGTTGATTCAAACATATCTATCACTTGCAGTGCAATTGATGATTTGTCTGGAATTGCTTCTGTCGAATGCCCGTCTATAGAAGGGCCGGCATATGAATATAGTGTAGGAGTAAATAAATTCACAGCCAAAGCTATTGATCATTCAGGTAATGCAGCAGAATTAGAATTTCAATTTACGGTAACTGTGGACTTTGATAGTTTAAGCCGATTAACCGAATCTTTTGTAACGAAGACGGGTGTTGCTCATTCGCTGGCTACCAAACTTAATGGAGCAAAAGAAGCAGCAGCGAAAGGTAATCAGAATGCCTTAGAAGGTAAACTTAAAGCGTATGTAAATGAGTTATCTGCTCAAAGTGATAAGTCACTTACGAAAGAAAAGGCAAATCTTTTAATTTCTTTGTCGGGAAATTTGTGAAATGAAGTAAATGTTACTTGAACATAAAAAGTGTCAGGCACGATCAAATCTAGATGGTACCTGACACTTTTTTAGTTGTGATTTTTTAAATTTGGGTGTCTGTCATCGCCCGATAATTGCACCGATAATGATTAATAAAATAAACAACACGATGATAATGATAAAACTTCCCCACCCACGAACATTAACACATTGTCCCTGAAAAGGAGTCGCAAAGCCGTAAGACATTGGAGCCTGGGGAATAGCATTAGAGTAATCACTAAGATTAGGGATTGCGTTATTATACATTCAAACACTACCTTTCGATTGTATGGAGAGTAATTAGGCTAACACCCTTTATAATATACTTAGAGATGAAATTGGAGCCAGTATATATAAAATTTTAGAGGCAGAGCCAGTCATCGTCCGAGTTTCGTAGATTTTTGTCGAAATAAAAAAAGTGCAGCCACCCTTCAACGAGTGTATGGAGACTACACTTTTCTTGAAGATTTTACAAAGGTAATTAATTGTGCCTAGTAATTTATGAATTTGAGTCCTTTCTATAAAAAGAAAGTTTTTTCATAAAAATGATGATCTGTTCCATATCCTCATCAAGGTCATATAATTCAAAAGTGAAAGCGATTGAAATCGTCAACATTCATTGAGATATATTTAACAATTAGCATGGAAAAACAGTTAGGATTATCACCTTTCTTTTCTTATTAGGATTAGTAATTCCCCATTTATTTTCATCTGTTATCCACTGCTTATTTTTTAAATCAAATGATTTATTATCATCGTGGAAAACAACGAATGATGGTAAGTTTTTTCAACAGGAATTAGTCCAGAGTTTCTTGAATATATGTAGGTAAAAAGTGTAAATGGAGAGATAATTATGGCTTTTGTTGCGATCTATACTGTCGGTAGACTAAAACATCCGTATGAGCATCCTGCCTCTCGTGAGTTTTTTGAGGTGGGATACGAAGTGTTTCGCCAGGCTGCTAAGTCAGGGCATCTTATAGAGGAGTTTTCACCTAATGGAGTGCCATTCCCTGAGGAAGTTATCCAAGGGGAGGGTGTACCTATTCTTACACTAACGGTATGGAAAAGCCTTCAATCTTTATATCGTTTTACGTATTCAGGTCAACACAAGCAAGCCATACGAGACAGGAACAAGTGGATTGAAACTCATCAAGAGAAACAACCTACATATGTGGTGTGGTGGACGGAAAAGGTGAAGGATGTATCCTGGGAGGAGGCATTCAAGAGATACAACTATTATATTCAGCATGGACCCACTCCTTTTGCGTTTGACTATAAGCACGCATTTGATGAAGTAGGAGAGACGTTCTTGGTTAAATAGAATGTACTGATTATAAAAACAGATCACCTTCAATTGGGTGATAATAATTACTAGTATCTGTTTTTATATCTTTTGTATCCAGGAATGAAAAAATTGTTTTTACAAAAAATAATAAAGCAACAGGTCATTAACTAGGAGGTAAGACAATGCCTAACGTTGAAGTATCTTGTGCGATTTCCAACTGTTCGTTTTATGGACAAGGAAATGTTTGTACTGCGGAAAAAATTATGGTTGAACTAGATAACCATGCAAGGTATGATACAGAAATGTCTGCCGAATTAGGTGAAAAGAATCATATAGATACTGCAGGTACTTCAGCAGAAACCTGTTGTAAAACCTTTAAACCTAAACGCAGATCTTAGATAAACGATATACCGGTGGATTGCATTTTTTCGGAAAATGCTTTCCACAGGTTTTCACCTAATTAAACGCTATCTTCCTTATAGTAACAGGGGTATCCTTGTATGCCTGTAAGATGCCATGTTCCTCTATTTGGTCTTTTCTTACAGCCCTATAAGGCAGTTTTACTTCTAATTCACCTTTCAGAGGGGAGAAGGAGAGCGAAACCGTTTCTTGGTTTTTCCAATGAGCATCGATGGGTTTGTCCGTAACAAAAGGAAATAACTGTGGAAATCCATTTCGAAAAAAGGGATGTATCCTTTTATTATCTCCAGGTTCATTTAAACAAATATACAGGGAAAGATAATCACAAAATTTTAACAGATCTAAGTGGTACATTAAAATTTCATTCTTATTCTCGTTTCCCACTATTTGCAATCCCTTTAAAAGCTGCTCCTGTCTTTGCTTTTCTTCATTCCAAAATTCCCTGACTGCGGGCTCTGTAGCATCCTGGATGAATGATGAATAGTGTAAACTGCATAAAAGTCCAGCATACTTGCTCATTTTTTCAACTTCATTCAATCCCTTTTTATAAAAAGAAATTTTAAGCACTATCGGGTAGTCGATAAAAGAGTACGGCATCTCCGTTTTATCATTCCATACAGGAGACGTATCCAGTTCTATCCAGCCTCTGTCATGTTCTTGGATCGCCAGTTGCACTTCTTGGGTTCGTGTATGATCAAAAAAATAATCATCTTTACAGTTTCGGGCGATTTCCCCTGCAATTTTGGCGTGATCATTCTGAGTTACCATAAAATAGCTTTGTTCTCTTTCCGTTATAATCATTTTCGTTAATCCTTTCTTTGCAAAACTACACCAGTTTGTATTTCTCTTGTTTTTATATTTACCACTTATCCAGCAAATTTAATCAATTGACTTAGTATAAATAGACATTTTGTATTCTTTCCTTTTTACTTACAAGAATCTCCTATGAAAATTTTATTTTAAAAGATAACTCAATTTAAAAAACTCTGTTCGTTTTGCGTGTTAAATGGATTCGTTACAATCCCATTTAGAACAGATAGATAGTAATATCCAGCAATGTCTATATTTTTAGGAATGGTATTGCTAGTATAGATAAACTAGCAAAACTAACATAACAATGTCTAAACGAGCACCAAAAGCGAATGGAAGGAAGCCAGTGTGCAGTAAGGGAACCTTTGTTAATAGAATGGCTGCGATCATAATACCAATTAAAGGTACCACTGCATTTTTAACAGCTTTATTAACCAATAGTAGAATTCCGCAAACTATTTCTAGTAAAATGATAATCTTTAACATCATGTGGGAATAGGGCAGTCCTAATCCAAGAAAATGATTCGCTACTTCGGTACTCATTAATTTCATAAGTGCCGAGGTAATAAAAACATAGGCAACAGTAATTCTAATAAGTTTATTTGGATATAAAATAAAAATCCCCCCTTTGTATATCTTTATGCAAGAAGAGGGACAGACCATTACAAAAAACTAACATACAGTAAAACTGATTGAAATTAAAAATCTTCCATAGTTGTGCCTTTTTGCACGCAAAACTTCCGATTATCCTCTATAAAAACAGTCCCTGTGGAACCTAGAATCCAAATCCAAAATTACATTATTGTGTAATTAAATTTTAATATCTATTGTTGCGTTCAAAGTGTATTAAATATATAATACAATTCATAAGGTGTATTATATGGTTAATACATTCTAAGTGTGTAGCAGATTTGTAATTAATGATAAATTATGAATAATCATTTATTGCTAATACTTATTTTATACAGCTCTGATGCTTAAAACACCATATTGCATTGCTCCTTTAGCCTATTTTTTCTTTTTATTGTATTATGCACTTAATACAGATAGTGTAAATGCAGCTTATGTTTAAACACATTTTATTTTGAACAATGTCTAATCAGGTTAATGCATGAGTTTTTTTGGAATCTGGTTTCTTTTTATAGCATTTTTATTTTTGTTATTACTGTATTAACCTAATAATACAACGGATATGAAAACATTATGTTTTTAGGAGTTGGGTCTATGGATGTAAAGTTTAACAATAGGGATCCTGTTTATGTACAAGTGATCCGGCATTTTAAAGAACAAATTGCAACAGGTTATTTCGAACCAGGTCAAGAGATTCCATCAAGAAGGGAACTAGCGAATAAGCTGAAAATTAATCCGAATACAGCGCAGCGAGCGTATAAAGAAATGGAGGAACAAGGGTTGATTTTTACGGAAGGGAATTTGCCTAGCCGCATTACGAAAGATGAGCAGGTGTTGAAAATGGTACGAGAGGAATTGATTTTAGAGGCAGTTGATGCATTCGTTCATTCAGTTTGGGCAATCAATGTACCTTTACATGAGGCCTTGAATTTAGTAAAGAGCAAGTATGAAAGGGAAATGAATGAATAGGGGGGATTTATGTGATAGAAGTAAAAGATGTAACTAAAAAATTTGGTAGGAAAAAAGTGTTAAAAGGAGTTTCATTTACTGCTGAAAAAGGGAAGATTACTTGTTTAATTGGCATTAATGGTGTGGGGAAGACAACCATTATGAAGGCCATCATGGCATTAACCCCAATTAATAGTGGTGAAATTATTATTGATGGAGAAAAAATTCATAAAGGGAGTTATGAAAAAATGACCTTTATCCCTGATGCCATAACGATGCTTCCCCAAATGAAAATAGGAGATGCTTTTACCTTTATGGCTGATTTTTACGATTGTTGGAATCAGGAAAGGGCAAGCGAACTTCTTCAATTTTTCAAGCTCAAAGAAAGTGATCGAATTTCTGAACTCTCGAAAGGCAATACCGCAAAAGTGAACCTTTTGCTAGGTTTAGCAATGGATGTAGAATATGTTTTAATGGACGAACCCTTTTCAGGGATTGATATATTTAGTCGTGAGCAAATTGCGGATGTATTTTCCAGCCATCTAATCGAGAACCGTGGTGTCATCATTACGACACATGAAATTAATGATATCGAACATCTAATTGATAAAGTGGTGTTACTAGATAATGGGGTAGTGTTAAAAGAATTCGATGCAGAAGAGGTCAGAGAAAGTGAAGGAAAATCGGTAATCGATGTCATGAGAGAGGTGTATAAAGCATGAGTCGTTATTTGAAGTTAGTCAATTTCGAGTTTAATCGTTTTTGGAAACTATATATCGTTTTAATTGGAGTTACGATTTTTTCCCAACTAATTGGCGTGATTGTTGAATCACGAACCTATGTAAATCAAGCAAATCAAATGATTTACGAGGAATTAATACCGATGAGTGAATTTATCGAACAAAATGGCACCCTATCCTTTTATAATATTTCTCAGACTCTTTGGTTTATGGGACCGATTGGACTTTGTTTGGTGGTATTAATCATTTATGTTTTTTTTATCTGGTATCGTGATTGGCTTGGGAAAAATACATTTATTTATCGTTTGTTAATGTTGCCGACTGCTCGAATTCATGTTTATTTAGCAAAAGCGACAACGATTTTACTATTTACTTTAGGGCTTGTTGCCTTGCAGCTAATATTATTACCCATCGAAAATCAAGTGTTACTGCGGATCGTTCCGAATGAGTTGCGTACCAATCTCTCAGTTTATGAAATGATTAAGGTTCCTGATTTGATGATTATGTTTCCAAATACTTTTATTGAATTTATTCTATATTATGTCGGTGGAATGGCTGCTGTATTTATTGTTTTTACGGCTATTTTGTTTGAACGTTCTTTTCGTATGAAAGGGGTGTTCTACGGCATTCTCTATAGCGCCGCTTCTATTGTAATTTTTTTAGCTCCCATTTTAGTAGATGAATTTATTCTAAACAATTACTTTTACCCACTGGAACTATTTTTCATGGAATTAGGAACAGGTTTCATTGTTTTGACTGGTGCCATATGGACGGGCAATTTCCTCATAACGAAAAAAGTAAGGGTTTAAAAGGAGGGCGTACAAATGAAACGATATTGGAAAATCATCTCACTTTGTATCGTTACGGTGATGGTTATTGGAACTTTTTATATACAATCTAGTTTGGCTGCCAATGAGAATGCTAAAATTGAATTTGAAAAAGTAAGTGGTAAGGAAGATGAAGTGAAAAATTTAATCTTTTACGGTGACTATGTTGTTGGTAACCTGAATCAATCCTTACAAATCACAAGTAAAGAAACAATCAATCTAACTAATCAATCTCTAATTCAAGAACTAACAAAGAATAACACCGTGCCTGTATTAAAAAAATTAATAGACCAGTACCGGACTTTTATGCGCGGTAAGGAATTCACGCCCAATAACTTTTATGAAGATGAAAATCTAGTAGTCTATGCCAGCATAAAAGCGAAGGATTCTAGACATTCCTCTTTTGATATTAACCTATTAAATAAAAAATCAGAAGAAACTACTTCGATTCAGTTAGCTGTGCCGAAAAGAGAAAATTACGGTTGGATGGAGGTTGTCGATGTCCAAGTCATAGATGGTAACTTAAAGGTCATCACACGGGGGTTTCGGACAGAGGGCGGAAATGATCTGAATGTATACACAATTAACATAGATGAACAAAAATTAGTTAATGATGAAATAATTCATTCGGCCTCATCGGTAGAGAATGGGTGGTCAGATATTATCATTATCAATGATTATAATTCTATTCAATCAGAAAAATATCTTTTGTTTAAGACTGAGGCTTATGAAGATAAACAGGTTCAAGCTGAGGGCGAAATGGAATTGGACGGTGAACCGAAATTAGTCGCCAATGAAGTCATGGTGTACGATATAGAAAATAATAAGTCGAAAAAATTAGTTGTTCCTGATGAAATACGTGGAACTATAGGTGATTTCTCTGCTATCTTTCATTCTACTATCTTTATACCATCTCAGTCAGAGAGTGGTTTTGAAGTGAACAAGTATGATATCGAAAAGGAGAAATGGGGCAAAAAACTGACATTTGATTTATTACATAATAAGGAAGATGAAGGTGCCCCCTATATAAAATTAATGAATGGAAAAATATATATCATTCATTCAACAAATAATGGACATACCATTTTCATTCGTGATTTAAAAACAGGAAAATCATTATATGAAGGAGAACTAAAAGTGAAAAACACAAGAGAAGGTCAAAATGATTTTCTCTTTCAAATTAGTGAAATAGAGTCTGTTCAATAAAATGAGCTTGAGGATAATTCCCTCAAGCTTCGATTTTTTTGTCCTATTTTAATCCCTGCTTTATCAATCTTAATAGCAAAAGGACTATTCGCGTAAATAGCCCTTTTGTGTAATCTATTAATTCTTTTTAAAGATCTTAATCTCGCAATCTGTCAATGACCGTACATTCCCTTGCACCTCTGCGGATTAATCGACGTGCAGCTGCTAATGGGATTTCGACAAGAACTGCTTCGTCCGTGTTGTTTTCTACATCAAACACTGCAAATGCCTCTCCATCTACAATCAAGATACAAATAAATTCTACTTCTACATCATCCGATCTCGGAACGCGGGTTGTAATTTCACAACGATTGACTCCTGCATCCAACAATGTCCTGGCCTCTTGTCGTGATATACGAATAAACACGAATTCCTCGAATGCAACATTACCTGCTTCTACTTCGATTTCTACTAATAGAAAAAAGCGATTTCTGATTTGTACAATACAATTTGCTCCAATTGAAATAACGTCCTCTATACTCATAAAATTTCACCTCCCTTTCTACATTAAATGTAGGAGTAAATTGGGAGGTGTGGACAAATTGTATTAATAGTTTATATTTTTTTTCTCTTTTTATGGCTTATGGAGGGAATGATTTGCTTTAATGTATCTACCTACCCATTAACGACTTTTCCACCATTTATATGCAGAATTTGTCCAGAAACATAGGATGAATCTGAATTTGATGCAAGGTAGACATACGCAGGAGCAACCTCTTCCGGTTGTCCAGGGCGCTTCATCGGTGTATCCTGTCCAAATTTACTTACTTCTTCCGCGGTAAAAGTAGAAGGGATAAGTGGTGCCCAAATAGGTCCTGGAGCGACTCCATTTACTCTGATTCCTTTTTCGGCAAGCTGATGGGCAAGAGACCGTGTAAAGGTTGTAATTGCACCTTTAGTAGAAGAATAGTCAAGCAGCTTTGGATGTCCTTGATAGGCAGTGATAGATGTTGTATTAATAATCGCACTTCCTTGCTTAAGGTGAGGCAACGCGGATCTTGTTAAATGGAACATAGAAAAAATATTTATCCGGAATGTCTTTTCCAGTTGTTCTGTCCCTATATCCAAAATGCTTTCTTGAGGATGCTGTTCAGCCGCATTATTCACAAGTATATCAAGTCCGCCCAGCTCATCTATTGTTTGCTGTACAGCTTTTTTACAGAAGGATTCATCACCGATGTCTCCAGCAATTAATAGGCATTTTCCACCTTCCTCCTCAACCAGCTGTTTGGTTTCTTCGGCATCATTGCTTTCGTTTAAATAAATAATCGCAACATTTGCCCCCTCCTTTGCGAAAGCTATTGATACAGAACGTCCAATTCCACTGTCTCCACCGGTAATTATGGCATTCTTTCCTTGTAGCTTGTTACTTCCTTTGTAGTTCGGATTTTCCGTATCTGGAAGTGGCTTCATATCCTTCTCAATTCCTGGTTGCTGGTTTTGTTCCTGTGCGGGTAATTTGCTTGGGTACTGTTCATTGTTCATTTGTTATACCTCCAATAAATTTGGGATGTGAATACAGTACCCGTTCAACAGAGAGAATAAACCATAACAAGCAAAAATGTATAAATCCACAAACCATGTTATAAATGAACAAATGTAGAAAATTTAAATAAAATGGAAAACGAAAAATGTTAAAAAGTTCGATGGAACGGGAATGTTAATATAAGTAGAAATATCAAATGCATCTCAGATGATTATTGTTACAAAATAAGTTGTTTAAAAACTTCTTGAAACCGAACAATACTCTAATGGGGGAATGTAAAATGAAAATCCTTAAACCTGAATGGCTTTCATTAAGCAAAGAAATAAAAGTGAAGCTTATTCGTTTAGCGATATTGGAAAACCAGAGCAAATACAATAGACTATAAAAATGACAAAAGACACCAGAATAGGCTTATTCGGAATGCCAGTTGTCGACAATCGGAAACCCTACAAAAGTAGGGTTTTTTTATTTGAGAGCCGGGCAGACGTACCTTGCGCAGTTAAAATTAAAAAGCAAAAGCCAATGATGTTTTTATTCGATATAATATTGCTATTTCCTTTTGGTGTCCGTTTGAAGGAAAAATAGATTCTGATCTATTTCTAGACATGGTCGAAAGAGCTGAGGTGCTTGGAGTAGATGAAATTGTCCTTTGCGACACAATTGGAAGAGCCAATCCAAAGCAGGTTTTCGATTTGTTGAAAGTGACCGCTTTGCTGTTACCGGCAATGCCTTTTATCCAAAAGATCTTGTTAGAACAAGTCGCCTATAACATGGGGAACTGGATGATTGGAGAAGGAAGTAAGGTTAGCAAGGAAAAAATCAATTTATATGTTTGATCCAAATAACTTTGACACGTTCCATTTTCAGGGTGCTGCACTCCTTATCTTACTAGCCGTATTTGCTGTAGCATTTATAGCATTCTTATTTTCAGTTGCAGTATTCCATGCAGATATCATGTTCCTATATTTACTTTCTCCCTTAGCTTGTGTATCGGTCATTGCTGATGATAATGAATACTTGGGTGTCTGGTGGCGTGAATTACTAAGTCAGATTGTTACTATTATCGCGAAAATTTTTTTATTCGTTGTAGCTCTAAGTATTTTAATCAATGAAAATATTACGTTTCTTAATTTTGTTTTACTTATGGGATGTTGTATTCTCCTTATAAAGAGTCCATCGGTACTTAGAAATATGTGGTATTCATCGGGTTCTGGAAGAGGAATGATGGGGGCTATGGGTGGTACAACCAAACTGATAGCTAGGAGATTTCTATTAAAAAGGTAAAGAAAAAGAGACTCCGAGTCCAACAAACGGGTACTTTAGTTCAACAAGCAGTATAACAGGATCTTCGACTGGAAGATCCTTTTAAGAACAATTACATAAAACAATTTTAAGAAACTTTCTTTAATTCCTCTGTTAATCGTAGGAATTCTGCTTTATTTTTATTTTCTAAGGATAGGTCGATTTTTTTTTGAATTTTCTCTTTTCGGAAATCACGCAGGGCCTTGTCTAACACCATTTCAGCAAATAGAGAATCCATGACATTTACTTCAGGTTGTGGTGAATTAAGCAAATTCTTTTCCATAAGAAATCAACTCCTTAACCTTTTTTCTAGTATACCAACAATTTTCGGACTATTCAAATAATTAAAATTGGTAATTTGAGAGAGAACAAAAAGAAATATATTTTATCTACATATTTGGTTAAGAATCTATTCATGAGTATGGAGGAGTACATAATTGTACCGTCCTTGCAGTAAGTAGATATGTATAATTAATTATCACCTACTTACTACATTTAAAAACATTTATAACTACCGTCCATTGGTACTTTCTTCAAGATACCGGAGAATATTTTCTTTAGTGGGAATTCACAAGGAAAATAATGATGGATTTTAATCATCTTTGCGTACGATTATACCTAAACGTTCTAATTTATCTATGATCTCTTTTAAAGATTTTTGTCCTAAGTTACGTAATTTTCTTATATCTTCTTCGGACTTATTAGCTAAGTCATGAATAGTATTAATCCCATTGCGTTTGAGACTGTTGAAAGAACGAACAGAAAGGTCTAAATCCTCAATAGTTAGGTTAAGAATTTCTTTTTCTTTTGAAACTTCTTCTCTTTCCAACATAATTTGGCTATCTTGTGATTCAGGATTAAGTCCTACTAAAATAGAAAGATGTTCATTAAACATTTTTGCACTTTCAGAAAGGGCTTCACTGGGTCCTAAACTCCCATCTGTCCAAAGTTCGAAAGATAACCTTTCAAAACTATCCAATTGACCAACACGAGTGTTTTTAACTATATAACTGGCGCGTGAAACCGGTGTATAGATTGAATCGATTGGTATGACTCCTTCTTGAAGGACTTCAAGTTTGTTTAGCTCTGCTGGAACATAACCACGTCCACGTTTTGCAGTTAGGCGCATTCTAAAATGTACATTCTCTTTAAGGGTAGCAAGATGCAAATCGGGAATTAAGATCTCTACATCACTATCATGAGAAATATCAGCAGCTGTTATTGTACCGGTTCTATGTACATCAATCATCAATTCTTTCTCATCGTCAGAGAAAATATTCATAGATAATTTTTTTATGTTCAAAATGATGGTTGCTACATCTTCTTCTATCCCTTCAATAGTTGAGTATTCATTCTGTACCCCATCTATTTGTATGGAAGTGACAGCGGCACCGGGGAGTGAAGATAAAAGGATACGACGTAATGAGTTGCCAAGTGTCGTTCCAAATCCTCGCAGGAGAGGTTCAACGACAAACTTTCCGTACTTGGCATCCTCGCTAATCATAACCTTTTCAATTCTTGGCACTTCAATTTTTAACATCCGAATTATACACTCCTTTTAGTCATTAACACCAAAAACAACCTATTATATTTAGTTAATATACTCCAAGTACTATTAGGAATGCTAATTTTACAGGTAAAAAATGTATTTAACGATTGTTTTCTTGGTCTGCAGCAGGAAAGTTTGAGAGACCGTTAGTTAAGAGTGGCTGTGATGGCCGCCCTATGGATATGGCGGATTGCCTATGACCGAAGTAGGAGCATTATTGGATGAGCTGGGCCTGAATGCATCATCCAGTCATGTGGCGCTTGAAGAATTGAAAAATAATTTGACTCAAATTATTGAAGATCAGAAAATATTAAGAAGTAAGTATGTTGTTGCCCTTATATACTGCCATACCGTGAAGCGGATTACCAAGAGTGGATATTTCCATCAGTTTAACACTCCACGCCGTGAACGCCGCACTCGATTTTTGGCGGATTTTCCCTTAACCACTTATCTGTCTGCGATACATGATAAATATTGGTTTCAAATTCTTCCTTGACCTGCTCGGGGCTTTCCGTAGAAAGGGTTTCGCTGGTGTTAAATTGGTGGCAAGTCGGTAGCAGACTGGTGGCAAAACCAAACATACTGCCACCAATTACATCTGTTTAAATCATACAGGAAAAATAAAAGCCTATTATATCAATGCTTTCAAATGCAGTTAAAAATGTCTTTAAACGGCTAAAGACAATTATGAACTTTAAAGATGTAAGGTTATCAGCCCATACTTTCAGACATACCTTCGCACACAGATTCCTAATTAATGGTGGTGATGTCTTCACCTTACAAAAAATGTTACGTCACAGTTCTTTAAAGACGAGTGGAATTTACTTGGCTTTATGGGGAACTGCTTTACGAGAGCAGAATGATAAGTATAACCCGCTAAATTCTTTAGATGTTTAATATGGAAAATCGTAATCTTCAAATAGAGAGGGTTGTTTTTGATAATCTAGATTT
Organism: Bacillus sp. ISL-46; assembly: GCF_018613205.1. Taxonomy (NCBI): domain Bacteria; kingdom Bacillati; phylum Bacillota; class Bacilli; order Caryophanales; family Bacillaceae; genus Bacillus; species Bacillus sp. ISL-46. The sequence goes on along the minus strand of NZ_JAGGQR010000012.1, from coordinate 2,638 downwards.
GAGCCACTTTTCCATGATTTGATCACATAAAAAATGAGCCACATGATTTCCAATTCTATTAACCTCTCTTATGATAGGAAGTGACCAAACTTACTTCATATGAGAGGACGAAAAGGATGATCGAAATGGCTCAATTTCATAATATCAAATTCTTAAAAGAGGTTGAAGGTTTATCGCAAAGACAAATAGCGACAAAACTTGGAATATCTCGTAACACAGTAAGTAAATACCTAAAAAACAATACAGCACCGACAACAGTCTTAAGAAAAAACGTTTATGGAACAAAAGAATATGCTCCTGAAACAAAACGGGTCATTGAAAAAGATGATTTGAATACTTTTTCCTATTTAACAAATAATACATTTATTACTAGGCATTATTTGGAGGTTCTATATCATGGGTGAAAATAAAATCAATCTAACTTCGTCCGAAATAGCATCTCTTTGGACGACCTATATGAATGATAGTATGTCGATTCAATTTTTAAACTATTTTCTTAATACAGTTGAAGACTCAGAAGTAAGGTCAATTATTGAGATGGCTCTTAACATTCCATCTGGCGATTTTTCCTATTTAACTGAACTCTTTCAGCAAGAAGATTTTCCTGTTCCCAATGGGTTGTCTGACAGTGATGTTAACCTTAATGCTCCTCGTCTATATACAGATTCATTTATGCTTACATATATCAACCATATGTCTAAAGCTGGGATGCTAGGATACAGTGGTTTTTTATCCATGAGTACAAGAAGAGATATTCGCAAATTTTATAAGAATGGACTTAACAAAACCGCTGATTTATATGATGAAAGTTCGGAGGTACTTCTACAAAAAGGACTGTATGTCCGTTCGCCTTATATTGATTATCCTAAACAAAAAGATTTTGTTGACAGCAAAAGCTATTTAAGTGGATTAAATCCATTTACTAATAAACGACCATTAAATGCAATCGAAATATCACACTTAAATATGAATATTCAAAACAATGTAATCGGGGTAATATTAGCTATTAGTTTTGCCCAATCTTCCCCTAGGAAAGAAGTTCAAAAACTTATGCTTCAAGGAAAAGACATTTCTGAAAAACACGTCAAAATTTTCTCCTCTACTTTACTTGATAATAATACACAGTCGCCCGTATCTGCTGATGTATCCATAACTAACTCAACAGCCGAGGTATTTTCTGATAAATTAATAATGTTCCAAATGGGATTATTAACAGCAATGGGAACTGGTAATTATGCAACAGCCGCCGCAGCAAGTCAACGAAGTGATTTAGTTTTAAATTATGAACGCCTTTCCCTTGAGATTGCTCAGTACGCAAAGGACATTGCATATTTAATGATTCAAAATGAATGGCTAGAACAACCCCCTGGAACAATGGATAAAGTAAAATTAGCCCAACAAAAAAAGCAAAATTAAATAAAGTTTTGAAAACTAAACAAAAACAATGGTATCGCTAACATTGTTTTTTATTGTCATTTTTATCATGTGAAATTTGATTCTAATAAAAAAGGTAAGCACAATTTATATGCTTACCTTCTACAGCAATGCGGAATTAAACAACCCCTGAAACACTTAACGTTTAAGCTAAAGTTGGTGTTCTTAATGAAACAGATTTTACCTTGTGGTTTATCTTTTCAAGTAAGAAGAAAACCTTAATCAACAAAGTAAGCAGAGTTGAAAATAAGCTTTTAGGTGAAGTATTCAAAGTACATCCCTCAAGGGTCCATTTGAAATCTAAACAAACGTTTGATTAAGAAGAGAAAAGTAGAAATGAGTCGAAAATGCAAGCTTGCCAGTTTTAATACTGTTTTATGAAGATTAAGAAGAAAATCCCAATCCGCAGCGACAATCCCGTGTACCGCGACCAGCCAAGCACGGCCTTGATATGAATTTGCTCTGTAAACATCAACAGAACTTTTTGGTACAGTAATATTTATTTCATATTCCTTTAGTATGGTTAAGGGTGAATCAATAAAAGATAGGTATTGAGAGATTCTATGAACCAAGTAATACTCAAGTTCAACTGACATTATCTTGGGTTGGCAGCGATCCTATTATTTTCCGATATTCTTAATTTCTATAAGTTAGGACAGGAGGATATGGAAATCCTTATTATTCTGCAGCAGTAAAAAGCATGTTGGAGAGCTGGCACACTTTAGATATGTTAAATAATGAACATGAGTTTTGTATGTCCAATTTCAAAGATATGTTGAATCAAAACAACTAGAATGTCACTAAATGTAAAAAACTGAAGAATTAATAGTTTAACTTTTAAAAGTATAGGACTTTAAAAGGTTTTGGATGTTTTTGAAAGATTTTGAATGAAAGTGATTGATTTTTGTTAATCTCTTAGATAGAATTTAATTATAGAAATTGAAGTGATTTCTCTGGAAGAATAAGTTTAATGGATAGCTTTAAAAGTGAGATGCTGTTTTTAGGATCTAAAAACTGTGCAAACATAGGGAATTTTTAAAAAAACAGATACTTGATGAATCATATTGTTATTGAGATTTAGGAGTTGAAGACATTTGTTTATGAATACATATGTGAAATTAGGATAGTTAATATCTAGAAAAATACTTTAAAAACAATCAAAAACATTCAAAAACATTCAACAAAAAAGGGCAATACCTATATA